>JAHEXU010000006.1:30181-39918 GCA_023251975.1 bacterium
CACGCCGACGCGAGTCGCGCTGGCCTGCTTGGCGGCGCGCTCGACGCCGTTAACGGGGTCCGCGGCAACCTCAACCCGTCATCGGACCCCGCTCCAGCGGTCGGCGGCGCCGATTACGAGCCGCCAAGGCACGGCGACGGTGGCGTCGGCCAGGGCAGTGTCGCCACGGTCGACCTGGCGCCCGCCGCCGGGCCGGTGATCAGCGGTGATCCCGCTGGTGGCGAGGAGCTCGTGCTCGGTCGTTCGCGCGGCGAGCACGACGGCAACGCCTACCACGGGCACGTCACGATCGCCGCCCTCTTCGGGAGCGAGCTGCTCGGCGTTGACAGCGCCGAGGGCGAGACCAACTCGGGCCCGTTCTCGTTGATCCAAACGGCGATTCTCGATGTCGTCTGTGACGGTTCAGACTCGCAGATCTGCGTCGATGCGCTGCGCGCCGACTCGAGCAGCGACGCCGCTGGTTCGCACAACAGCTTCTCGGCGCTCAACGCCAACCTCGGTGGTGCAGACGGTGTGTCGGCCGGGGTCGCTCGCTCCGACGGGGAGATTTCCGGCGACGGCAATTGTCAGAGCGCGCATGGCTCAAGCGATGTCGCCGACGCTTCCGTCTTTGGCATCCTCGGGGCCGACGCGATTTCGGCGGCGTCGGACGCAAAGGGCTGCGACGACGGCTCCAGCAGTCGCTCCGCCTCCTCGAACGTCGTTGAACTCAACAACGCGGGCCTGCCGTTGCCGGTCCCCGGATGCGCTGACGGTACCCCCGACTCCGAGTTCGACGCGATCGCGCCGATCGCCGCGGCGGTCTGTAACGCCGACGCTGGCGCTGACGCCGGGACCGACGGTGCCGGCGACTCGATTGTCTACGGAGTCCGCGAGGGCCTGACGGTGATGCTGGTCGGCAATGTCGCCAAGCTGACCACCGGCGGGTCTGAGAGCGCCGTCGTGCTCGCCGCCGCGGCCCGTGGCGGCCATCACCATGGCCACCATGGCCATCACGGCGGCCAAGGCCAAGGCGACCCCAGCAACCGCGACAGCGCAAGCAGCGCCGAACCGCCCGCCGACGGATCCGGCGATCGCTTTGAAAGCAGCGCGCCCGCCGGGGCGCTTCCCTTCACCGGCTCCGATCTGGTCGGCCTGCTCGCGATCGCCGCCATCGCGATCGGCGCCGGTCTGATCCTCGCCGCGATGACTTTCCGCCCGGTTGAAGAGCGCTGAGCCCGCGGCTGGCCTCGCCAGCGTTTCGAAACGAGTCGATTCCGTTCCCGGAGGCGCGTCGTCGGCGTTGCCGTCGCCTCGGGGGATATCCTCGCAGGGTGAGTTCTGAAGGTGGACCGGAGCTGGGCGTCGTCTGTCGCAATTGCGGCTCCGAGGTCAGCGCTTATGTGACCGAGTGCCCCTACTGCGGCCAGCGGCTTCGCAAGAGCGCCCCGAAGCTGGAGCGTCGCGGCGGCAACCTGGAGCGAAAGCAGACTCTGGCCGAGCGAATCCGTGGCTCCCGCCAGCGTGGCACGACCAGGTCAAACGCCGCTGCGGCCCACTCGCGGTGGGAGCTTGAGCGCGACCTCGGTCGTCCCTGGGGAACCCTGGCACTCGGCTTGATTGGGTCGATCATGGTGGTCGTCCAACGGGCTGGCGGCTTCTCGCCCTACCAGGTGGGCGCGGTCGTCGCCGATCCCGGCAACGAGCTGTGGCGCCTGGTGAGCGCAAACTTCGTCTACGAGGACATCGGCTACATGTTCGCCGTCCTGCTCGGGTTGGCGATCGTCGGACCTTCGCTGGAGCGCCGGATCGGAACCGTCGGAGTCCTGACCTATGCGCTCGCCGGGGGTGGCCTGGCGAACGGGGCGGCGGTGGTTGCGGCGGCCGGTCTTGGCCTCGACGACCCGGTGGTGGCAGCGGGTGGCAACGGGATGGTTCTGTTTCTCGCCGCGGCGTTGGCCGCCTTTCGCTCCGCCGAGGTCCGGGCAAACGCCGACGACCAGTGGGATCAGATCGGCTTCGCGATCGTGGTCGCTGCGGTGGCGGCGCTGGCGCTGGTCGAGACCTACGCGAATCCGGTCGTCGCGGTAGTTGGAGCACTGAGCGGCTGGGGCGCCGGTGCCTTGGCGGTCCGCGCGCAACGGCGCGGCGCCTGATGGCCGCCGCCCCGACCAATCGGATCTCGGACGCCGAGCTTGAGGCGGCGATTGCCGCGCTGTCGGAGCCCGGCCGGCTCGCCGACGCAGAGGCGCTGGTTGCCCGAACCGCGCCGTCGCTGCAGCGGCTGCTCGGCGAGTCGCTGGCCGCGGCCGGCTGGTTTGATGCGGCGCAGCGCGGCGAGGTCGAGAAGGCGGTCGCCGAGCCCGATCCCGAAGAGCGGCTGAGGGCGGTCTTGACGCTGCTCGCCGAGGAGACTCGGATTGGCATGTTGGTCGGGGTCAGCGTCGGCTGGGCGTTGGCCGAGCGACTCGCCTCCGATCCCGTATTGAACCCAGAAAACGACCCCGAGGAGTAATTACCCAATGGAGATCACCTACTACGGTCACTCGTGCTTCGGCCTATCCGACGGCACCGACCATGTGGTCATCGACCCGTTTTTGGCGCCCAACAACCCGGCCGCGACCGCAACTGTTGACGACGTGCCGGCAACCGCGATCGTGATCACTCACGGTCACGCCGATCACATCGCCGACGCGGTGCCGCTCTCACAGCGGACCGGAGCGCCGTGTGTCGCCGTCGTCGAGGTTGCGAATTGGCTCGACGAGCAGGGCGCGATTTCGACCTTCGACCCGAATCTCGGCGGAACGGTCCGTTTCGACTGGGGCTGGGTCAAGCTGGTCCAGGCGTTTCACACCTCGACGATGCCCGGCTCGGCGGAGACGCCGTTCAGCCCCACCACCGGTACGACGGTTGGACAGGCGGCTGGGGTTGTGGTCCGGATCGGCGGCGTCACCGTCTACCACGCCGGCGACACATGCCTGTTCGGCGACATGAAGCTGATCGCCGAGAGCACCCCGGTCGATGTCGCGATCCTGCCGATCGGAGGCCATTACACAATGGACCGCCACGACGCCGTCACCGCGGCGAAGCTGATCGGCGCCGGGCTGGTGATCCCGACGCACTTCGACACCTTCCCGCCGATCGAGACCGACTCGGCGGCGTTTGCCGCCGATGTCGAGGCGGCGGGCGCAGGCGATGCCGTCGTCCTCGCGCCCGGCTCCACGCACACCGTTTAGCACCTTCAGCCAGGTCCGAGGTCCGGTTCGGGCGTCGAATCAGGAAAGCAAGAGCCCCGACTTGGATTTACCAGGCCGGGGCTCGAGCTTGAGAGGAGGAGGATATATGTGGGAGGGAAGTCTTCTGGCGGGCGTTGCCTTTGCCCTGCTCACAACCCCTATCGGCAGCCCTCCGCCATCCCTTGAGGCCGAGCTCTCTCGAAGCCATCGCGCCATCAACCGCCGTCGCGCCGCGCCATCAACGGCCAGCGGAAATCCCCACCTGCGCCCGCGGCCAGCTCCGTCCACCCGAGGCGTCTCACCGGCCCCGCCGGTGTGGACGCCAGCACCTTCGCGCCGCAGCCCCGCAGTGGCTCGGCGACCGGCGCCCTCGCTCAGCGTCGAAGCTGGATCCGCATGTAGTAGGAGAGCGCGCCGAAGCGGCCGGAATTGGATCCGACACGATTGTCGATCCGCCGTGTGAGGCTGTTGAAGCGGGGTGCGCGGTGGTTGAGAACGTTCCGGCTGAGCAGGTAGAAAAGGACAAAGTTCGGGTGGTCGACCGCGGTCGAGGGGAAGTTCGCACGGATGATTTCGAGATCGGCGCGGGTAATCGGGCGCTCGTCGAGGGTGCCATAGCGGCGCACTCCGAGGCGGCCGGTTAGGTAGCGTCGGCTCGCTGCGAGGACTGGGTTGAGTCCAGAGGTTTCGACGAAAACTCCGCGGCCGCCGACTCGAAGCACCCGGCGAAGCTCGGGCATGGCGGTCTCCAGTTGGACGTGGTGGAGGATCCACTTTCCGGCGATGATGTCGAAGCTCGAGTCCGGGAGGTCGAGCCGGTCGGCGTTACCAACCAGGAACTTGACCCGCCCGGCGAGCCCGGCAGCGGCAAAGCGTTGCTCGGCCACCTCGATCGAGACTGGCGAGACATCGACGGCTGTGACCTCGGCCCCCGCTTCGGCGAGCCGATAGCTGAGGTCCCCGGTGCCGCAGCCGAGGTCCAGGACTCGCCGCCCGCCAAGATCGCCGAGCGGTTCGAGGATCGCGGCTTCGAACGGGGCCTGGAAGGGATCGTCTTGATTGCCGAGGCGGCGCTCGAGCCGGGTCTCAGCCCGGGCGTCAAAGAACTCCCGCTCGCAGCCAACCCGCTCGCAACCCGCGCGTTCGCGATCCGCTGGCTCGTCATCCGCGCGCTCACAATCCACCGGCCCGCGAACGGCAGGCTTGGGTGCCTGCTCCCCGACGCTGTTCATCGCCTAAGCGTACCGGCCGCCCGAGCCTGAGACCCTGCTCAGCTTCAGCCTGGCGAGTCCGACCAAAATCCACCAATGAAGCCGCCAAGCGTTCCCGCAGGTGCCGACCCGCTCAGCAGCCCGTCGAATTTCTCAAAGTGCGCCAAGCCCGGGCCATCCGCGCCGGCCCGGCGGGATGCCGTCGTCGCCGGGGTGAGAACCAGCTCCGAAGCCAGCCCGCGCCGCGTCCGCCTCAGGGCGACGATGACTTCGAACTGATCTGCAACGCGATCACCCGTCAGCACCAACGCCCAGCGATCCCCGCCGGGCGTCGCCGCGAACCAGCTCACCCCGTTGCATGCTCCCAATCGGCCCGATCCTCAGCCGGTCTCGAGTCGGCGATCGCAGACAGGGATCGTTCGGCCTCGCTCAACGGCAGGGTCGTCCAGGCATCGCCATCGCTGCACCGCCCCGGCGTGCTGAACCGATCGGGCGCCCAAGCGAGCGAGAGGGCATGCCGGTCGCCTGGGTCGCCTCCTTCGACAATCTCCAGCGAGTCGCCCGGTGCGCGCTCACCGAGCGAGTCGGCGCCCTCGACTAGTCATCGCCATCGGCTCGGGCACCCGCCAAAACCTCCAGCCGCCTCGGTCGAGCGTGCGATTTACCCCCATATAGCGGGGTTTTTGCACGTTCGCCCGGCTCGCCGAAGGAAAGTCCGGCTCGCCGAAGGAAAGTTGGAGGGATCGCCGCAACGAACTCCTGGTTGTCGCACAGGTCGACGAGAGCCGCCCTCAGCTTCGGCGGCTACTCGGCCGCCTTCATGGTCGCCTCGCTCGCATCGGTCGGCACGATGTTGGCAGCGCCCTCAACTGCGCGCGCGGGTCACCTCAAAGTTCGACCCCTGGCTAGGGACCGGGGTTGGGGATCGGATCGATGATCGGTCCGACCGGGCGGTCGGGGCCGACCGGTTCGATCGGGGCCTCGTCGTCGGCGGGGTCGTCGGGGTCCTCAAGGTTGGTTGGATTGGGGTCGTCGGCCGGTGGGTTGCCGCCCGCCCCTGGGTCGTCGCCCGTCGTTTCGTCGCCGGTGCCGATTTCGACCGGGGTCTCGTCGATCGCGACCGCCCCGTCGTCGGCTGGCGGCGCTTCCGGGTTTTCGACCACCGGCTCCTCGACGATCGGCTCGACCGCGGTTTCGGTGGGTTCTGGAGTAGGGGCGGCGATTGGTTTTGCCTTCACGACCCGTTCGGCACTAGCCGGGTTGTCGGCTTGGCGCGTCGCCGCGGAGTCGGCGGGATCGACGCGCCCGGAGGCTGCCGGGGCGCTCAAGGCCGAGGGCGGAAAAGGGGCCGGGAATGAGGTCGCTCGCTGGTGTACCTCGACTGCGCCCGCCGCCAGCAAGGTTGCGGTGACGAGCCCGGCCGCCGCCTTGCCGCCAATTGCGCCGCAAATCGCGCCGAGTCCACCCGCACCGCCGAACGCGCCACCGCCGACCGCACCGCCGAACGCGCCACCGCCGACCGCGCCACCGGCGGCCCCGGCCCCACCGCCGCCGCTGGCAGCGCCGCTAGCGCCGCCACCGAAGCCGAGCTTGGCCGCCACCGTGTGCAGCGCGACGATCGGCCCGATCGGCGCCAGCGCCGCCAGGCTGCGTCGATCGCTGCGAAGCTGAGCGCGGAAGGCGCCGCATGACTCGCAGTTGCGGACGTGCTTTCGAACCGGCCCGGTTGCCTTCGCCAGCCCCTCTGCCGCCTCGGCGAGTGCCACCCGGACCTCGTCGCAGCTTAAAAGTCGCGCCTCGCTCGACTCGGCCAGCCCGATCCGCGCCCGCACCAAGAGCGACTTGACCGAGGGTACTGTCGTTTCCAGAGCCAGCGCGATCTCGGCGTATGAGAGCTGGTCGATCTCGCGCAGGCACAGAGCGGCCCGCTGGGTCTCGGGGAGGGCGCGCACATCGCTCAGCAGGCCCCGCATCTGCTCGCGCATCTCGACCTGCTCAAACGTTGTCTTGGCGTACGCATCGGGGTGAGCATCGATCGAGTCGAGGCCGCTCGCAACCGGCTTTCTGAGCTGGTTGAGGCAGCGGTTGCGGGCGATTCGGTAGAGCCACGGCTTGACGTTGATCTCGCGCGAGTCCCCCAGCATCGCCGCGTGGGCATTGACGAAAACATCTTGGAGGATGTCCTCGGCGTCGGCCTCCGAGCGCAACATTCCCCTGCAAAAAGCGAGTAATCTGGAGTGATAGCGCTCGAACAGAACCTCGAAGGCGCGCTCGTTTCCGGCGCGGATCGCAGCAACCAAGCGTTCGTCGCCTTGCAGGCGCAGCAGCGCGCCTCGTCCGATGATCCGGCCCGGGCGGGCCGGGTATGCGACGGTCGATGCCTCCATCTCTTACCTAACACGCTAACAAGCCGGTGGTTTCGGTCCGTTGACGGGTCGTTTCTGCGGTCGCGGCGGCGGCTCGTGGGTCGGTTTGGGCCGGTAGCGTTGCGGGGGCGCGCCGGGATGGTGGAATTGGTCAGACACGGCCGACTTAAAATCGGCTGCCCCCAACACAGGGCGTGAGGGTTCGAGTCCCTCTCCCGGCATCGCCGCCTTTGCTTGCGACGTTTCGCACAACTTGATCGCCCGGCGGTCGAGCACCTGGATAAGCCTTTGTACGGACGGTCAGGGGTTCCGACCATCGGGACGGGGCCGGGGTCGAACTCTCGACCAGATGGCGGGTTTTGGGCGCGATCGGCTCGCCTACCTTTGGCTCGAGCGAATTGACCAAGCCGTAGATGTCGGTCGCAGGTGATCGGCGTTGGGCGGCAGAAGGAGATCGAAGCAATGTCTAAGTGGATTGATGATTGGCGTCCCAACGACCCGGAGTTTTGGCAGGCGACCGGGCGCAAGGTAGCACGCCGCAATTTGGGGTTCTCAATCTTCGCTGAGTTCCTCGGCTTCTCGATCTGGCAGATCTGGGCGGTCGTGGCCGCTCGCCTGCCCGACGCGGGCTTTGACCTCTCGACCTCGCAGCTGTTTTGGTTGGTCGCGATCCCGGGCCTGGTCGGTGCGACGGCGCGGTTCGGTTACACCTTTGCCCCGGCCCGCTTCGGCGGTCGCAACTGGACGGTCGTCAGCGCGATCTTGCTGCTGATCCCGACAACCCTGTTGGCGGTCCTCGTGTCCGATCCGACAACCCCGTATTGGATGCTCTTGGGAGCAGCGGCGACCGCCGGTTTCGGGGGTGGCAACTTTGCCTCGAGCATGGCGAACATCTCCTACTTCTTCCCCGAGCGTCGCAAGGGTGCGGCGCTCGGGATGAACGCGGCTGGCGGCAACATCGGCGTTGCCGCGGTGCTCGGCCTGGTTCCGCTGGTGATCGGGTTCGGCGGTGGCCTTCACCTCGAGCGGGCGGCGCTGGTTTGGATGCCGCTGATCCTGCTGGCCGCGATCTGCGCGTTCTTTTTCATGGACAACCTGCGGGCTGCTCGGTCGACCTTCAACGACCAGCGCCAGATCCTCAACGACCGCGACACCTGGGTGATGTCGATCCTCTACATCGCCACCTTCGGGTCGTTCATCGGCTACTCGGCGGGCCTGCCGCTTTTGATCAAGACCCAGTTCCCCGAGCAGGCGGTGCAGATCGCCTTCCTCGGTCCGCTGGTCGGTTCGCTGGCGCGTCCGTTTGGCGGCATGCTGGCCGACCGGATCGGCGGCGCCCGGATGATCATGCTGGCGTTCCCGCTGATGTCGATAGCGACGGTCGGGTTGGTTGGTTGTCTTGCCCACCGCCACGAGAGCTGGGCGTTCGGCGCCTTCCTGGCGACCTTCATGGTCCTGTTCATCCTCTCCGGTATCGCCAACGGCGGCAGCTTCCGGATGGTTCCGGCGATCTGGGTCCGCAAGGCCGCTGCCCGCGGCGACGGTCCCGACGACCCGCGCTGCAAGCGGGAGACGGCGGCGGTGCTGGGGTTCATCTCGGCGGTCGCGGCCTACGGCGGTTTCTACATCCCGCAGGCCTACAACGGATCAATTAGCCTAACCGGCGGTCCATCCCTGGCCCTCTTGACCTTCAGCGGCTTTTACCTGGTCGCCGCCGCCGTCACCTGGGTCGTCTATGTCCGCCGCCCGGCGACGACGCCGCTTGCCAGCGGGCGCGCACTCACCGAAGGAAGAATCTAATGCAGGTCATCAAGGTCAAACGCGGCGCCGACGAGGCGCCCGAAAGTTCGGTTCAAAACCGCCCACCGATCGTTGTGATCGGGGGCGGTATCGCCGGGCAGGCGGTCTGCGAGGCGGTTCGCGAACTCGATCCGTCGGTCGGGCTGCGGATGATCGGTGCCGAGCCGAGGCTGCCGTTTGACCGGGTCGGCCTCTCGACCCTGCTCGCCGAAGATGCCGCGGCCGAATCGCTTCAGCTGCGCCCCAGCGAGTGGTATGCGGATCGCGACATCGAGACGACGATCGGCGTCATGGTCGAACGGATTGACACCGACGAGCACGTCTGCCACCTCGACAACGGCGACAGCGTCGCCTACTCGCAACTTGTGATCGCGACCGGCAGCGACCCGCTGATGCCACCCTTGCCCGGGATCGAGCTCGCGGGGGTGCATCCGTTCCGCGGCCCCGAGGACTGCGAGGCGCTGCGGATCGCCGCCGATGCAGTTGTTTCGGCCAACGGCTCCGGCCGTCCCGCCGTCGTGATCGGTGGCGGTCTGCTTGGGCTCGAAGCAGCCCGCGGGATTGCCGCCCGAGGCTGTCCGGTCAAGGTCGTCCACCTGGTCGACCGCCTGATGGAGCGCCAGCTCGATGACCGCGCCGCCGAGCTCCTGTTGAACGAGATCGAGGGCATGGGCATCGAGGTGATGTTGCAGCGCGCAACCACCAAGATCGTCGGCGAGGGCACCGCACGGGCGCTCGAGTTCGACGACGGGGAGCAGCTTGAGTGCGCTTTCGTCTGCGTTTCGATTGGGATCAAGGCGCAGGCCGATCTGGCTCGCGCCTCCGGGATCGAATGTGAGCGCGCGGTCGTGGTCGACGATCTGATGCAGACCTCGGCCCCCGATGTCTTCTCAGTTGGCGAGTGCGCCCAGCATCGCGGCGTCGTCTACGGGATCGTCGCGCCGATCTACGAGCAGGCGAAGGTGGCGGCGCGGGCGATTCTCAAAGCCGACGGCGCCGCCTACGAGGGCTCGGTCCCGAGTGCGAAGTTGAAGGTAATGGGGGTCGACCTGGTCGCGATCGGTTCGCTCGAGGGCGAGCGCAGCGCGGTCAGCGAGCATGCCTCCGAAGGCGTCTACCGCCGGATTGTGATCAGCGAGGACCGG
>JAHEXU010000153.1 GCA_023251975.1 bacterium
ATCCCGGCGCCGGGAGCCGATTCGCGCCCACCCCCGGGGCACCACCCCGCGGGTGTTCACCAATCGACCCCCGACTTGGCCTGGAAAGCGGATTCACTCGGCCGGTTCGGTGGATCCAGGCTAAGGGCTGGGCGAAACCGCGCCGTCAGCGGCGGCCCAAGTCGACTGCGTCGCCCGGTTCGCCGCCTTGGTCAGGTTGAGCATTTCAGCCCCGATCACCGCGTCGGCGTCAAGCCCACCGGCTGAGTTGCGAAAGGGAGCATGTCCAGGTCCTTGAAGACCCAGCCGATCCGCCCCAACTCGATCTCCTCGTGGTTGGGGATATCGGCCGACGGGGAGCGTGGAACGGGCGACCGACTCGATGAACGCCTTGCTGTACGTGGACGGTTCGGAAACGACGGCGCGGCGGGGCGGATGCAGGCCCTGCCGATCGGTCAGTGGCTCGCGGCTCGAGCGGCTGGCCCCGAGATCGCGTCGAGGTAGGAGTACTCGCCGGAGTAACCGTCTCGGGCGTCGGGGACCAGCGCGCCGCACCCGGCCCGAAGGTTGGCGCAGCCGACGAGCCGCCGCTTGCCGCTTCGGTGGACGTGGATCGAAAAGGCCGAGTCGTAATAGAAGGAGAACATGTTGCCGTCGTGCTGTGGGTCAGCCGCGGCCTCGCCTTCGTCGCTGCGCCAACGATTGGTGAGGAGCCTACGTTCAGCGCTGCGGTCGTGCTTGAGGTACCGATCAAGCCAGGCGACGGTATACCAGCTGGCCATGTCGATCCCGCGCAGCGTCGCCCCGAGCGCTGGCGTCGGTGTGTAGGACCACTCGAAGTGAGTGCCGCCGCGGACCATCAGCTGCATCGAGTCGACCCCGGCGGACTCGTAGGCAAGGAACCCGCTGGCCTTGGCCAGCCGCCCAGGATCGGCGCTGTAGGGCGGATCGCCAATGTAGTAGTCGGCGCTCATCGCCAGCGCGGGAACCTTGGGCGCGACCGGACGCGACGGAGCAGACTGGTCGGCGGCGCTGCCAGCCAGCAGGTTGTCCCAGGCGACGATTGCGTCGATCCGCCGATCGCGACTGCCGACGATCGAAACCGCATCGGCGCCGCGCGAGTGCCCGACGAGCCCGACCTCCCGCCGCGTCAACAGTCGGCGCAGCGGGTTGGCCCGATCGGCTTCGCCCTGTCGGACCAGCCGCCGCTGCTTGAGCCTACCGGGGGAACTGGCAGGGCGGACATGTCCGGGGGTGCGGACGGGGAGGTAGCGATGGTGCCGTCGGCGCGCGCGGATCGACAACAGAAATCGCAGCGCGTCCTTGGTCTGCTCGGCGATGTCCTCGTCGGCCGGCGCCTCGATCGAGTCGCTTCCCGCGGCCTGCTGGGTGTCGACATGGCGGTCCCGGTCGTCTCCGGCGCCGAAAGTGTCAGACGCGCCATGTCCTTGAGGATCGAAGGTCATGACGAGGTAACCGGCACGGGCGACCGATTCGGCTCCCCACCAGTAGACCTGTTCCGGCGCGAGGTCGCCGTTGATGAGCGCCACCGCCGGGATTCGGCGAATCCTTTCGCCGCGACGGGGCAGAGGTGCCCAGATGTGGCCGGAAATCAGGGCTCCGTTACGGTTCACGTAAGCGATCGGGCGCACAATTCCATATCGATCGCCCCAGTCGTAGAGGCGAGGATCGCCAGCGCATAGGTTGAGTCGGGCGGCGCATGGGTTGGCCGGAAGCCGCTCGGGATCGGCGGCGAGCGCCTGGCCGAGGCTCAGGGTTCCGTCAAGTGACTGGAGCGCCAACTGTTCCTGAAACCCCGGGCTCGTTTCGTCGTCGGCGAACCGTTCGTTGCTCTTCTCGTAGTTGAAGGCCTCAGCAACGGGATCAAAGGCGCGGGCCGGAGCCGGAGCGGTAGAGCAGACGACCAAGCCGCCGATCAACGCGAAAACGCGAACGAACGGGGATACGCGAGCACCGTTCATCAGGCGAGGCTATCAGTGGGCCGGGCGGGGCTCGACCCACGATCGACGGACGATTGGCGCCGGGATGGGGGGGCGGAGTCGCCGGAGGCGGCCAGCCCGGGCGGGGAGTAACCCCCGGTTGGCGCGACTCGCATCGGGTGGCACGGAAGGCCGCACACCATCGCTCATGATCGGGGGTGATCCATCGATGCCTGCGGCTCGCCTGTTGTTTCGCCGCCGCCCCGAATTTTTCGCCGATCTCGCCTCGCCTCGCCTCGCCTCACGACAGGCGCGCTCGATTGCGGCAGCCAGATGCCGCCCCGGGTCACCGATCCGCCAGCTCTCGGCGCAGCCCGACCCGCCGCGCTCACCGAACCGCCCGAGCGGGAGGAGTCTTCGTTCGCGCTCCGCCGGTCCGCTGCCCACCGGATTGAGGGTTAGGGGGCCGTTAGCTCGCGCTAGCTTCGCAGCATCCCTTCTTCCGCCTCGCCCCCAGCAGCTCGACCAACTTCTCCGCCGGGGTTACAAAGCCAAGCGTCTGGCGGGGGCGCTGGTTGAGCCGTGCCGCAACAGCATCGAGCTCGTCTTGGCTGACCGACCTGAGACTTTTGCCCTTCGGGTAGTACTGGCGCAGGAGCCCGTTGGTGTTCTCGTTCGATCCCCGCCGCCAGGGACTGCGCGGATCGCAGAAGCAGACCGGAATTCCGCTCTCAACGCTGAAGCGTGGGTGCTCCGCCATCTCCTGACCCTGGTCCCAGATCAGGGAGCGCAGCAGCTGCGAGGGCAAGGTGGTGATGCTTTGGGCGAGTGCCTCATATCAGATGCCGACTCGGCACCCATCCCGTTCGGCAATACGACGAGTTGGCAGTAGCGGCTGGAACGCTCGACCAGGGTTGCGATCGCGCTGCGGGTCCCGCCCATCAACAGATCGCTCTCCCAGTGCCCAGGGACGGCCCGGTCTTCGACCTCGGCTGGGCGCTCGGAGATCGGGACCATTTTGCGGGTCCGGCCTTGCCCGTACCGGTCCCCCCGGGTCCGTCGCTCGGCGCGCTCGGTTCGCAGGTGCCGGCGGAGCTCTTTGTTCAGCGCGCCACGACTTTGGATGTAGAGCGAGCGGTAGATCGACTCGGGAGAGATTTGGATCGCTTCATTGTCGGGAATTCGCGTCGAGGCTGGGCTGAGATCTGTTGGGGTGAGTAGTCGAGGGCGAGCAACTCGACGACTGTCGCGGCGAGCTTCGGATTGGCCGAGAGCTTGTCGGGGCGGGTCCGAAGCGCGCGGTGCCAGGCCTGAGCGTTGGCGAGATGGGCGCTGTAGCACCGGCGAGGACCGCTGTGCTTGATCTCTCGGGAGATTGTTGAGTGGCTGCGACCGAGGCGGCGGCCGATTGCTCGGCAGCTTTCGTCGCAGGCAATGCCGCGGCAGATCTCTTCGAGTTCGGCCTGGCTGAGCGATCATTCCGAGCGAGATTTGGGACAACCGGTCTCGCTTCGGCCCTGCGAGTAGGGAGTCGCGACCAGCGGCATCGCCCGCCGACGGGCTCAGTTTCGTTCGCCGGACCAGTCGACCTTGTCGTCGCCGCGCGGCTTGTACCAGCCCTCGAAGGCATCGCCGCCAGCGATCAGGTGGATCTTGAATGTCCCCCGGCCGTCGCAGCTGTAGTGGCCTTCGAGCTCCTTTAGGTCGGCGGTCCCCCGGATCGACCCGATGTGCTCGCCGCCGCGGGGGTAAAATCCGGTGACATCGGCGTCGTCCTGCTTCAGCTTGATCTTGCCGTGGATCCCGGTCGTAGTCCAGGTGCCCTGCCAGTGCTCCTGCATCGCCTGCGCCTGCGGTGTCGAAGCCACCCCGAGCGCAGCCGAAACCGCCAGGCCTCCCAAGAGTAAAAGCAGCGTCCGTCCCGATCGTATTTTTCCTAGCCCGTTCATCCATCTACCGTATCACCGCCGGGCGGCCGACCGAAAAGCTCGACCGAACCGCGGCGTCGGCGGCGCGCTGTGTGAGGGATCTCACATCGCAGCGTCGGGTCCGGCGAATAAGGTGGCACCCGCCTCAACTGGCTGGCTGGCCAGTCAAGTCCCCCGGAGGCGGCGGTTTGATGATGATTTCGGCAGTGAGGTGAGTGAATTGCAGGTCAGGAACTTGGCGGCTTGGTTGGCGCGGCATCGGATTGTGGTCTTGGTCACCTGGCTTGCGCTCATCGCGGTTTCGCTGCCGCTGGCCGCCAGCCAGACCGACAAGCTGACCGCAGGCGGGTTCGATGTACCCGGGAGCGAGTCGGCGGCGGTCGCGGCGCGGCTCGCCGACGGGCTTGCGGCCGATTCGCGCGGTCCCGCCGCCGGTGCGGTTTTGGTCGCCGAGCCGACTGCCGATTCGGCGGCTCGCCGTTCCGCGATCGCAAGACTTGCTGACGCGGTCGATTTGGTTGGCGGGTTGGAGTTCTCCGATGATGCGCGCAGGCGGGCCGAGGCGGCGCTGATCCGTCGCGGCAAGGTCTTGGTTGGTTTCGACTCGAACCTGCCTCAGGACGAGCTGACCGACCGCGCGGTCGATCTTCGCGAGCGGGTCGATCCCGGCGCCTCGGTCACCGGCGTCTCGACCTACCTGACCGGGCAGCACGCCGCCTGGGCCGGCGTCCAAGAACTCTCCAAGGAGGATCTGGCGCAGGCCGAGGTAACCGGCTTCCCGATCATCGCCGTGATCTTGTTGGTCGTCTTCGGTTCGGCCGCCGCCGCCTCGTTGCCGCTGGCACTCGGGTTCGGCTCGGTGATCGTCACCGGGGCGATCATATTCGCGCTGTCTCGGCAGATGGAGATGTCGGTCTTCGTCACCAACATGGCATCGATGATCGGGATTGGGGTGGCGGTCGACTATTCACTCTTCATCCTTGCCCGCTACCGCGAAGAGGTCAGCGCTGGCAAGGGCGCCGATGAGGCGCGAGCGATCGCGCTCGAGACCTCGGGGAGGACGGTCTTGTTCAGCGGTACCGCTGTGATCATCTCCCTGGCTGGCCTTTGGATGGTCGATAATCAGGCGCTGCGGTCGATGGCGCTCGGGGCGATGGTCGTGGTCGCGGTCTCGATGCTTACCGCGGTCATCCTGCTGCCCGCGCTGATCCGGCTGCTCGGCGGTCGGGTGATGGCCGGTGGAATCGTCCTGCGAGCCCTGACCGCCGCCGAGCGCGCGGTCGTGTCGCGGCTGCCGGGGCGCCGTTGGGCTGCGCCGCAGTCGGCCCCCGACCCCGATCGAGTCGGCGGTGACTTTTGGCATCGCTGGACCGCCCGGGTGATGCAACGACCGCTGCGGGCGCTGTTGCTCGCTGGCGGCGTGATGCTCCTGCTCGCCTCCCCAATCGTCGTGATGGAGACCGGAAACGCAGCCTTGGCTCAGTTCCCGACCGATCACGATGTTCGGATCGGAAGCGAATTGGCCGCCGAATTGGGCGGCGGCAGCCCCGACCCCGGCTATATCGTCGCCGAGTTCGGATCGGCCGCCAAGGCCCGTGCAGCCGGGCTGGCGCTCGCCGAGTTGCGTCGGCGCCTTCGCTCCGATCAAGCCGTCGCCTCGGTCGCAAAGCCGATCTTTGACCGCGATGTCGCGTTGGTCGCCTACCAATCTGCCGGGCCCGGCGACTCCGACCGCTCGCTCGACCTGGTCGAGCGTTTGCGTACCGAGTACCTACCGGACCTGGCCCCGGCAATCGGGGCGAGATCGATCGAGGTCGGCGGCGAGACGGCGCGGATGTTCGACGTCAACGCCCAGATCTCGGGATCGATGTGGAAGATCGTCGCCTTCATCTTGGCCTTCTCGTTCCTCGTCTTGATGGTGATGCTGCGCTCGATTTTGCTGCCCCTGAAGGCGGTCCTGATGAACCTGCTCTCGATCAGCGCCGCCTACGGCGTCCTCGTCGCGATCTTCCAGTGGGGGGTGCTCGATTCGCTGCTCGGATTCGACAGCCTTGGCGCCATCGACACGCTGAATCCGCCGCTCATCTTGGCCGTCGTGTTCGGCCTCTCGATGGACTACGAGGTCTTCTTGTTGTCGCGGATTCGCGAGCGCTACGCCGTGCACGCAGACAACCAGCGGGCGGTTGCCGAGGGTCTCGCGTCAAGTGCCCGCACGATTACCTCGGCGGCCGCGATCATGAGCGCCGTCTTTGGCGTCTTCGCACTGACCGGGGTGCCCTCGATCAAGGAGCTCGGCGTCGGCAACGCGATCGCGGTCGGGCTCGACGCGACCCTGGTCCGGCTCGTTTTGGTCCCGGCCGCGATGCGCCTGATGGGTGATTGGAACTGGTGGCTGCCGACCTGGCTTGACCGCTTGCTTCCCCACATCGACCTCGAGCGCTCCCCGCCCCCGGTTGCTCCGGGTGCCGAGCCGACGCCCGATCCGGTCTGAACCAGAGCGACCGGCGTAGCGACCGGGTCGGCCGATCGGCGCGTCGCGTCAGACACTTTGTATGCATAGGTGTGATTGGTCTGTCTCGGTTATGCCCGGAATCGACCTGAGCTATGGTGCTGTCGAGACCGGGTGTGATCTCGGTCGGAGGAGGAGTTGCGCAGGATTCGACGCGATATTCCAAGTTCAGGAGGAACAGCGCCCCGGACGGTCGGCCTGCTCCTGTTGTGCTGCGCGGCGATCGCGATCGCGACGGCTTGGTTGCTTGGCGGCGGTGACTCGCATCACTACCGGATCAGCTTCCTGACCGGCGGTCAATTGGTCCCCGGCAACGAGGTCTTGGTGGCCGGGCAGCGCTTTGGCCTGGTCGATCAGATTGAGCTGACCGACGACCGCCAGGCGGAGGTGACGATCTCGACCGACGAGCCGCTGCGGCTCGGGACGGTGGCGGCGGTCCGGTTGACCTCGTTGTCGGGCGTGGCGAATCGCTACATCTCGCTGCAATTGGGGCCGAACAACGCGCCCGAGATTGCCGACGGGGCTCTGATCGACGGCGAGCGGACCACCACGCCGGTCGATCTCGATCAGCTCTTCAACACCCTGCGTCGCCCCGAGCGGGAGGCGCTTGGCAAGATCATTCATGGGCAGGCAACCGTTTACGCCGGGGCCGGTGAGGCGGCCCGCGGCTCCTATAAGTACCTCGGCCCCGGCCTCTCCTCGACGACTCGACTGCTGAGCGAGCTGAACCGCGACGACGGGGCGCTATCGAGGTTCTTGGTCGAGGGTTCGCAGGTTTTCGGGGCGGTTGGCGAGCGCCGCCGCCAGCTGACCTCGCTGATCAGCGGCGCCAATCAGGCGCTCGGCGCAGTCGCGAGTCAGAGCGAGGCGCTCGATCGTTCGCTGGCGATCTTGCCCGATCTGATGCGGCAGGGAAATACGACCTTCGTCAACCTGCGCGCGGCGCTTGACGATCTCGACCCCCTGGTCAGCGAGGCCAAACCTGCGACTCGAGATCTGGCCCCATTCTTGGATCTGCTGCGACCGGTGGCGCGCCGCGGTGTCGGGGTCTTCGACAACCTTGACCGTCTCGCTGGTCGACCCGGTCCGGCCAACGATCTCGCCGACACCTTCGCGCTGACAACTCGCCTCGCCGATGCGGCCGAACAGGCGGTCCCGCCGACCCTCGACGCGCTCGACGATTCGCAGCCACTGTTTGAGTTCGCCCGACCCTACGCGCCGGACGTCCTCGGCTTCGTCGCCAAGCTCGGCCAGGCCACCGCCTATTACGACGCCGACGGCCACTACGTCCGGCTGATGCCAGCGCACTCAAACGTCTTCTCATACAACCCCGGGACCCAGCAGCTCGACCCGACCTACTCGGACCCCGCCCAACAGGCGCTCGGGCTGAGCTACGGTCGGCTGGCGCGTTGCCCCGGGGCGGCGAGTCAGCCCGCCTTCGACGGCTCCAGCCCGTTCCTTGACGACGGCAACCTGAGCGCATACTCGCCCCCGGCGGGCGGCGGCGATTGCGATCCGACGGCGGTGCTGGCGGGACCATGAGGCGGCTTGTCCTGATCGCGACGGCGGCGGCCGCGGCGGCGCTACTCGTCGCTAGCCTGGCAAACGGCGGTGACAGCTCGACGGGCGACTACCTGGTTCGCGCCTACTTCGACAACGGCGGATTCATTGTCAGCGGCGAGGACGTTCGAGTCGCCGGTGCGACGGTCGGGGCGATTCGCGAGGTCGACGTGTCGCGTCCCGGTGAGCGGGTCAGCCTCGAGCCGGGGGGCAATCAGATGCCCGCCAAAGCGGTCGCAGTCCTCGAGATCACCAATCCGGCCTTTGCCGACTTCCGTGCCGATGCAACCTGCATCATCCGCCCGCAGTCGCTGCTCGGTGAGAAGTTCGTCGATTGCCTAACCACGCAACCCCGGGCCGCCGGAACCGATCCGCCGCCGCCGCTTCGCGTAATCGAGGCGGGCCAGATCGGCGCCGGCCAGCGCCTTTTGGCGTTGGAGCAAAACGGCAAGGCGGTTGACCTTGACCTCGTCCAGAACATCATGCGACAGCCCGAGGCGGACCGGCTGCGAATCATCCTCAACGACCTCG
>JAHEXU010000271.1 GCA_023251975.1 bacterium
CCCGGGCGAGGATCCGGATCAGCGGCGAAGCGGCGTCGAGCAGCGCCGCCGGACCGGACAGGATCAAGCCGTCCAACTCCTGTTGTCCCCCGCGCGAGGCGTAGGCGAGCGCAATCGCACCCCCCATGCTGTGGCCGAGCAGGAAGCTCGGAATCCCCGGATGCTCGGCCCGGGCCGCCTCGATCAGGCTGCCGAGGTCGGCGATCGCATGATCCATCCGATCGATCACCGCGTCGCTGCCAGAGCGGCCGTGACCGCGGTGGTCAAGCCCGTAGACGACAAATCCAGCCGCGGTCAGCGCTTCGGCGACGTGGGCGTATCGACCGCAATGCTCCGAGACCCCGTGCGCCAAAACCAGGCAGGCGCGCGGGTTGCCCGGCGGCGCCCAGCGGCGCCGGAAGATCTCAACGCCGCCAACGCCGCTGAAGCTCGACTCGGTTTGCTCCATCGCGGCTCAGCCCTGCTGTGAGCGCGGCTTGGCGCCCTTGCGAGGACCGTTGCCAGCCGGACCCGAATCGCCGTGCGAGCGCGGTTGCTTGTGGTTGGAGGGCTTGGGCTTGCCAGCCGGGGCGTGGGTGCGGGCGCCGGCGCGATGGCGCTCGGAGCGCTCGCCGCGCTCGCCGGAGCGCTCGCCGCGCTCCTCGCCGTCGCGGCGCGGGGTTGACCCGGCGGCCTCCCGAGTCGCACTACCCGGCTTGGCGGCGCGAAAGCCCTGGCTGCCCTTACGGTGCGAGTTCGGGTTGTGACGGCGCGAGCGGCGCGGTGAGCCGTCACGCTCTCCCGCCTCGCCGCCCACCGAGTGACGAGCGTCTCGCTGGGGCGAGGACGGCTCGCCCGGCGACGCTGCATCGAACTGATCGAACACCCCGACCGTCTTGGCGATCGAGCGCATCTCACGCCGCTGGTCACCCAACACAAAGGTGATCGCGTCACCGTCGGCGCCCGCCCGTCCGGTCCGCCCGACCCGGTGCGTGTAGGTGTCGGAGTCTTCGGGCATATCGAAGTTGACGACGTGGGTGACATCGACGATGTCGATCCCGCGGGCCGCAACGTCGGTCGCGACCAGCGTCTGCAGATCACCCCGCTCAAACGCGGCAAGCGCCCGCTGGCGCTGCGCCTGCGACTTGTCGCCGTGCATCGCCTGAGCAACCTCACGCTGGTCGGTCAGCTTCTTGACGAGCCGATCGGCACCGCGCTTGGTCCGCACAAAAACCAGGGTGCGGCCCCGTTCCTCTCCGCGCAGAACGTGCAGGAGGGCGGGGAGCTTGGCGTTTTGCGAGCCGAGGTGCATGAAACGGTGGCTGATCTCGCCAAGATCATCGGTCGCCGGCGCCTGGACGTGGGTGCGCGGCTGATAGGTGTACTCGGCAGCCAGCTTCCCGGCCGCCCCCTCCAGTGTCGCCGAGAAAAAGAGCGTCTGGCGCTTTCGCGGCAGCAGCGAGACGATTCGATCAACCGGCGGCTTGAACCCCATGTCGAGCATCCGGTCGGCCTCATCGAGAACCAGGATCCGGACCGCCGAGAGGTCGATCGCACGTCGCTCGATCAGATCCTCGAGCCGGCCCGGGGTGGCGACGACGATGTGCGCCTTGCGAACCGCCTTGATCTGGGGGTGGATCCCGACGCCGCCGTAGACGGCCGCGATCTTGAGCGCCCGGGAGTGGCAGATCCGATACATCTCGTCGACGATCTGGGAGGCCAGCTCGCGGGTCGGTGCGAGGATCAGGGCTGCTGGACGGGGTCCGTTCGAGTCGAGTCGATCGACCATCGGAACCCCAAAGGCGAGGGTCTTGCCGGACCCGGTCGGCGATTGAACGAGTACGTCGGTGCCATCGAGAACGTCGCGGATCACCAACTCCTGGACCGGGAACGGGTGAGTGATGTTACGTGCCACGAGGGCGTCGACGACCGTCTCTGAGACGCCGAGTTCGGCGAAAGTTGCAGGTGAATTTTGCATGGAAGATGGTGCTCCTGTCTGAGCGTGTACGGATATGTAGGGGAGATTCGAGAGTCCCCGGATAGCGCCATGTGGGTGCCCGGCAGCGATTACTGCGGGGCCGGCGTTACGAAGCAAAAGAATCTCTCGGGCGCCCGGATCAGCTCACAATGCTGCACGGGGGCGTCCCGACAAACCAAACGCTAGCAGCTATTCTGCGATCCCGTGAACGAACCGACCAACGGCAAGAGCGACATCACCGGGGCCGTCCTCGCCAGCCTCCGCGACCGCCCCACCCTCAACACCCCGACCCTGATCGCGATGGAGCTCGACGGCGCCGAGCTGTCCGAGGTCGAAGATGCGCTGCACGGGTTGGTTTCGGCTGGCCGGGTTTTACGCCGACCAACCGGCTGGAAACTCGCCCCGCAGGCGGGTTAGGGCTCCCGAAAGAATAAGTGCGTCATTTAGGCGGTCGAGGAGCGAGCGGGGCGGTGCCGACGTGAGGCCGTAATAGCAGCGCTATTGCGGTCTTGCGGCGGTGCAGCATCCGCGACGCT
>JAHEXU010000154.1 GCA_023251975.1 bacterium
ATCTGTGCTGCGGGGGAATTGAGGTGGCTCTGCCGGGCCGGGCGCCTTGATTTCCACCCCCAATCGGCGAGGAGAACCGAACGATCGTGGCGGCGCGATGGCCGTTGGTGATGTAGGTCTTGGAGCCGTTGATCACAAACTCCTCACCGTCGCGGACCGCCCGGGTCTTGATCGCGGCGACATCGGAACCGGCGTCGGGCTCGGTGATCCCGAGCGCGAAGATTTCGGTACCGGCGATCGCGGGCGGCACGTAGCGCTTTTTTTGCTCGTCGGTCCCGAACTCCAAAAGCGGCGGCAACACCATGTCGGTGTGGACCGACAAGCCCATTAGGAGACCGCCGGACCCGGCTCGGCCCATCTCCTCGGCAAGCACGATCGCGGTGAAGTAATCGCCGCCCTGCCCGCCGTATTCGACCGGCTTGTCGAGCCCGAGGAAGCCGAGCTCGCCCATCCGCTCCACGATCGAATTCGGGAAGGTATCGCGCTCCCAATCCTCGACGTTCGGCTTGATCTCGCGATCGACAAAGGAGCGGATCGAGGCCCGAAGGTCGTCGTGGATGTCGCTGAAGATGAAATGATTGGCGCGCCGAGCGTGGTCCGGCTTGACAACCGCTTGCGTGCCCATCAGGCGGAGCGGTCCTCAAGCGACTCGATCTCGGCCGCCTCGGCGGCGACCCGGTCAGAGTAGGTGGCGCGGGCCGCCGTATCAATCTCGAGGAAGCTCCGATCGGCGCCGAGCGCACGATTGATTCGATCGCGAATCCGACGCCCCAGCAGCGGCTGAGCCCGGACGATCCATCCGACCATTGCGGGAACGAAGACATCGTCGACCGGCCTCGCGATCGCGGCGGTAATCGCCTCGCCGACCGCCTCGGGAGTAACCGTGTCAATCCCCTTGGTGCCCTTGGTGCCGAGGATCAAATCGGTCTTGGTAAACGACGGCATCACGCAGGTGAAACTGATTCCGCTGTCGCGATACTCGACCCTGGCGGTCTCGGTCAAAGAGATCACCGCCGCCTTCGAGGCGGCGTAGCTGGCGCCGCCGGGAACCGGGCTCTTGCCCGCGACCGAGGCGACGTTGATGATCTGGCCCCGGCCTCGGGGGCGCATCGCGTTCAGCGCCAGTCGAGTCCCCCTCAGGACGCCGAGAACGTTGACTTCGAAGATCTTTTGCGCGATCGCCGAACTCTCCTCGTGCAGCGGTCCAATCGGCATGATCCCGGCGTTATTGATCAGGACATCGAGCGCTCCGAAGGCGGTCTCGGACGAGTCGATGAACGCGACAAACGAGGCCTCGTCGGTCACATCGAGCGGCAGGCCCAACACCTCGGCGGAGATCCCCCGCCCCGCCGCGTCGGTCGCAAGACCGTCGAGATCGCCGATCACAACCTTGGCCCCGGCGGCGTGCAGCGCCCTCGCAGTCGCCAGCCCGATCCCACGGGCACCGCCCGTGATCGCAACGACCCGTCCTTCAACGCCGGTAGCGCCCATCGGTATTCCTCGCCTCGTAGTGTTTTCGATTGCCCGCCGCCGTCGGCGCGGCGCTCCGGCCGAACTCGACGGGCTGTTCGGACACCCCGTACTGTAGCTCGCCGATTCGATCTCGCGGGGCCTCCCCGCCGACCCGGTCAAAAGCTGCGGGCGGCGGCGGCGGTCGGCCCCGTCAAACGCAGAGAGGACCTCCTCTCGAAAGTCCTCTCGCGGTAGGCCTGTAAGCCGGATTCTGTCGGGCGCGACCATCTGTCTTTGCGGCCTACCTGGACCTCGCCGAGCCGGGTTGACGGTCCTGCTTGGCCTTGCACCGGACGGGGTTTAGCCAGCCGCCGCGTCACCGCGGCGCCGGTGCGCTCTTACCGCACCATTTCACCTTTGCCTGTTCGCGACCGAACCCGCAAGCGAGCCCGACCGCGCCATCGGCCGTATGTTTCTGTGCCACTTTCCCGCGGGTTACCCCGGGTGGGCGTTACCCACCGTCCTTGCTCTTTGGTGTCCGGACTTTCCTCGAGGGAACAAGTTCCCCCGCGGCCGCGCAGCCTACGTCCCCGATCCTACGCCCCTCCCCGAATCGCCGACTCAGTCGAGCCGGGACCCGCAGCCCGCGCATCCCGATTCCGCAGCCATCTTTCCGGCGCAGACCGGGCATTCGGCGTGCCCGTCGATCAACAGGGCCTCCCAAACGCCAAGGACACGATCCTCGAGCGTCCGACCTGTTGATCGAGTGGGCGCCATCGCCGAATGCCCGGGCCGCCGCGCGGCCCGACGATTGCGTCGGGTGATGGTCAGGGTCCGTCTCATCGGGCACCGACGCTCCGAAAGACCCCAACAACCTTGCCCAGCAACTCCACGTCGGAGCTGATGATCGGCTCGTAGGCGGGGTTCTCGGCCTCGAGTCTGATCTGCTGGTTCGATCGATCGCGATAAAAGCGCTTCACGGTCGCCTCGTCTTCCAGCAAGGCGACCACGATCTCGCCGTTGTCGGCATCGGCGCTCGGCCGTACCACCACGTAGTCCCCCTCCAAGATCCCGGCATCTCGCATCGAGTCACCCCGGACCTGCAAGATGTAGTCGCTGCCCTCACCGCCGATGATTGACGGGATCTCGACGTAATCCTCGACGTTCTCCTCGGCGAGGATCGGCTGACCTGCAGCCACCTGACCGACGATCGGCGTTTTCCCCATCGCCCGTTTCGCCTTGTCGGCGATCAACTCGATCGCGCGCGGCTTGGTCGGGTCACGCCGAAGCAGGCCGGCCGTTTCGAGCTTGGCCAGGTGCGCGTGGACAGTCGAAGGGGACTGCAGGCCAAGCGCCTTTCCGATCTCGCGAATCGTCGGCGGATAGCCGGTCGTATCGAGATGGCGCTTGATGAACTCGACAATCTCCCGCTGGCGCTTGGTCAACTCCTTGTTGAGGTCCATGGCCTAAATCGCTCCGTTGGTTTCGTGGGGACAGAACATGTGTTCGTATAACTTACGAAACCCGTCGGACGAATGCAAGTGCGGGCCGCACGGGCAAGCCGCTCGCCCGCGCCCGAAGCCGGTCAACCCAGCCCGGCGATCGACCGCGCCAGCCGGCGCGACGACCGCCCTGCACCGCCGCACACGGCCCGCCCAACGCCCAAACCGGAGCGTCGGTCGATCGGCGCGGCAAGGCCCGGCGGCCTCGCTCGCGGCGGCGCGTCAAAGAGCCGCCGAGAGCGCCGACTCGCGTCCTCAACCCGGTAAAATCAGCCGCCCTGAGGCGGCGTTACGCGGCGCATCCAAGCTAAGATTCCCCGGCCCTCGCGGCTGTGGCGGAACTGGTAGACGCGCAAGGTTGAGGGCCTTGTGGGCTTCACGGCCCGTGGAGGTTCGAGTCCTCTCAGCCGCACCATCGATGCAGCGTTTGAACCTCCGCGACTGGAAACGGTCGTGGAGGTTCGTTCGCCAACTCGAAGTGCGCGATCGTGATGAAGCCGTCGAGTGGTGGTGCATCTACCCAACCAGCCAGATCAGATCTTCCTGGCTGCTGCGTCGCTGTTCGGCCTCGCGCTCGAAGAGTTCGACGGTCTTGGTCAGAATCAGGGTGTAGGGTCGACCGACCCGCCGGGTCTGGTAGGTCACGGGGCTCTCGGTTGAGTCGATCCGGCCACGTATGTGGCCCCGCCCCGCTTTCGCGAGCGGCCATTGATAGGTCCGACCGGTCGGGTCCGCCAAGAAGACGCACAGCGTCTCGCATTGGTCGCAATCGCACCCCGCGGGCAGATCGATCGACCAGTCCTCGGCCGATCGCTCAGGACCGGCCAGCTCGTTGATAAGGGACTCGCGACAGTGGGCCGCGACGGCGTCAACTCCGATCGCGGGCCAGTCGGCTCGGGGAAGCGCGCGGAGGACCGCCAACGCACAGCCGGCGAGGCCGCCGTCGCTTCGCAATCGCCCAACCGCGCGGTCGCACACCTCACCCAGGGCAAGCGATGATGCGCATTGGATGATCGCTGCGAGGGGCGCCGCGAGCTCGAGCAGGGCCTCCTCGCGCTGACTCGGTGGAGAAATCCGCAGGTCGCGGTTGAGTGCATTTTCGGCCCACTGCCACCCCGCCCCGAGAAGGTGCCGGGCCATCGAGGCGCCGCTGTCGCCGAGGTCCCCCAGCGCAACGCACAGCCTCGACGATGACTCCGTCCAAGCGGAGGTTTCGCGGCCAGCGACATAGCGGTATTGCGAGCGCGGCGACGACCACAGCGCCACCAGTTCGCCCGCCCACTCCTCGCCGTAGGCCGCGGTGAGCGCGCTCACCGCCTTCGCGTGGCTCGGGGTGAGGGCCTGTAGCCGAAACGGTTGCAGCAACATCGTCGCCAACTGCGGCTCGTCGATGATCCGTGCGACCCGCATCACCTTGGCGAGAAAACCCTTGGCCTGAACCTCCGGGGCGACGGTGCCCCACAGCGGCGCCAGCGAAGCGGCTGCAGCTCGGGCGGATTCCGAGTCGCCGAGCCGCATTTGGGCCGCCAGTTCGTCGAGCGCCCAGGCTGGCATCGCCTCAGCCAGGACGGCGAACGCCCGGGTCCGAGGCCACACGACGACGGCCCCACGGTGGTACCAGCGGTCCAAAGTGTTGCCCCAGTTGCCCATGTATCCCTCGTACTCGGACGAATATGGCTCCAGCTCCTCAGACGGCGTGCCGGCGCAGACCTCGGAACCCCGGAGGGAGAGTTGGACCTGCTCGACGCGTCCGCTTGGCCCGATCCAGCTATCAAGCGAGATGTCGGAGTCGATCAGCTCATCGAGGTCGTACTCTTCACCGGTCCCGTCCTCGTCGAACTCGTCGTAGTCCTCATCGTCCTCATCGTCATCGTCCCAGCGGTTCCAGCCGCGATAGTGCGGCTCGGGCTCAACGGCACTCCAGGTTTCGTGGATGTCCGCGAGCGCCAGAGTGTGATCGCACTCTGCGAGTTCGGCGGCCGCACCCAGCAGCCTCGCGCGCTGCGCATCGGTGCGCTTGAGACGTGCCGGGCCGAGACCGCGGCGCGTGTACTCATGATCGAGCAGATAGACCAGGCGGTCAGGGCCGTCTGACGGCGCGAAGTGCCCGCGCAGGCAGTCCGCCAGCTTCGCGATCAGCTCGGCGTCGAGGCTGGCATCCGAGGCTGCACCGGCGGGGCGAAGCAGCAGGTTGTAGGTGAGGACGATGCGGTGACCGGATGTAACCGGCTTGACCTCATGGCGGCAGTCGCTGTAGAAGGCGACGAGCGAAAGCGACTGCGCGGAACCGCGATAGGTCGAGGTCTTGGCGCCGTGTTGGACCTGAAGTGCTCCTCCCTTGAAGTCGGACGGCAACCCGACAACCAGCGACCCGATCATCGCGTCGTCCTTCTCGGAGTCCTGATGGCCGAGAAAGAACTGGCCGCGCGCGTAGATCAGCATCGAATGGAGTTCCGCCCGCAGCACACTGCCGGGCGACAACCCGAGCTTGCCGCCGAGCCGGTCGAGCGCGGGTTGCAGCGCCTTGTTCCACCTCCGCGCGTCGATCTTGACCCGGCTCTTGGGGATCTCCCAGGTGTCTCGAACCGCGCGATCGAGAACGGTGCGTTCGCCCTGCCCGTAGCGCGCCGGCCGCGCCACCTGGCAGAGCTGCCGCGCCGTTGCTTGCGAAACCGGCAGTTCGATCGGCCCGACCCCCCGGACCTCGAGCGCTAGATCCTTTGTCGGCACGCTCCTCGACGCGCTGAATGCTGTCGGCGAGTCGTCGCCGACGAGCAGGACAGCGAGGTGGTCGCGAGGGGCGATCATGCGTCGGTACTTTCTACACCGTCGGGCGCGCAAGGTCAAAATCGGCTGCCGCGAAGCCGAGGCTGGGTAGGAAACCGGCGCTGCTGCGGGGACCCTGATTCCCGACCAGCCGCTTACCCCCGCACACCGATTCCGTAGCCGCCCCACCACGCCGACTCGATCCGAGCCTCGAAGCCAAGGGCGCGGAGCTGGGCGGTGCAGTCCTCGCCCCGATAACCGAGCTCGGGATAGAGCTCGACCCGGATCGATCGCACCCGTTGCGGCCATCTGCCGCCGGCAGCGAGGACGCGCGGCTCGGAGCCCTCGATGCAGAGGTGGAGGTAATCAACCGGACCGTCGGGCAGCTCGGCGCCAAGCAGCTCGTCGATCGTGGTCGCCGCGACCCGGGCCGACCCGCGATCCCCGGCCTCGGCCGGGCGCGCCCGCAACGAGGTCGGCGTCGACCCCTCGAGAACAAGCTCACAGACGTGATCCCAGATTGCGACCCGAACCAGTCGGCAGCGTTCTCCAAACTGGGCGAGATTACGAGCCGCGATCGCCGCGTTCTCGGGGTCGGGCTCGACCGCGAGCAGATGAGCAGCCGGGTAGTTGTGGGCAAGCGCCGCGACCGCGGTGCCGACGTTGGCGCCGAGCTCGCAGATCCGCGCTTCGGCGGGTAGCTCGATCGGCGGCAGATGCTGGCCCTCGGCGAAGACGTGGACCAGCGTGGCGAGGTCAGTTCCGTGCGGTCGCAGGTGCAAGATCCGGCCGCCGAGCGGGGCGATCCGTAGCGCCACCGGCTCCGAGCCGACCCGTGCCGAGCGGCGCGGGTCGAGCTTGAACGCGAGCAGCCGGGCCCGGCTTCGAGCGCCGTGCGTCATTCGCAGGGCAGCGATCGCGGAGCGCCACCGAGCCAGGAGAGTCGACATCGCTCAGTGATCCATGCCGCGATGAGCGAAGGCGCAGTGAGCGGCGTAGCCGTCCCCCTGCTCACCCGCCGTCGCGAGCGGCAGCACGCTCCCGTACCGGCGCTCATACCACCGGCGGATCGCCGCAACCCGGTCGGCCTGGGCGCCGCTGATCCGCTCGGCGAGCTTGCGGGTCTTGAGATCGACCGCGGGCGCAGCAGCCGTCGCAGCGGCTCCTCTGGGTGAGATTCGTTTCATGGTGGGTCCTGTCCTCCGTCTTTGGGTCGCGTCTGGTCGAGACGCCCGGGCTGTTCGCCGCAGGCGCGTTATCGGGCACCTGCCCGATCCCAACTCAGCGGCGAAAGACCTGGAGAACCGGCGGACCGGCCCGTGCCCGCGCGAGCGGCCGCGCGACTTGAATCCGAGCGACCGGGAGCCGCTGCAGCCCCACGCCGAAATCGCCGCGGGAAACCGCCGCCGAGTGCGGCAGCCCGAGCGTCCGCACCGTCTCGCGGAGCGCCACGCAGGCGCCGGCGACGGCGAACACAGCGCAGCAATCTCCAAGGTCGGCGGCGCCGTGCGCTGACTCACCGGCCGCGTGGGCGGCGAGTAGGGAAGCGCAGGCGGCGAGGACCGCAAGCAGCGCCGTCGTCGAGCGCCTCGATCCCTGTAGAGATCCGCAAATCCTAAGGAGCACCTGGAAACAGTAACAATTCAGCGCGCCGAAGCCGGATCGCCCGCCTCAAGCGCCCTCGATCTCACTCGGTCACCAGCGCGAGGTAGACCGCAACCCGGTCACCGGCACCGAGTCGCTCGGCCCGCCGGACCGCCGCCTTGACCGGGAGCACAAAAGCCCCGGCCTCGGTGCTCGGAAAGAGCGATGTCGCCCATTCGGTCGCCCCGATCCGGACCCGAACCCGGACCGAACCGAACCCGCTCGCCAGGCCCTCGCTGCGGGCAGCGACCTCGTCCGAGAGTTCCTCGGGGAGCGTGACGAAATGCCAGGCGGCCGACCCGCCCGACCACAACCACAGCTCGGCCTCGAACGTCAAGCGATCTTCCATCGGCCCGATCATTACCGAAGCGCCGCGGCGCTTCGGGACAGCCGCGCCCGGCGTCTGGCGTCGATTGGTGAACGCCCGTGGGGTGGCCGCCGCAGGGGTGAGCGCAAATCGGCTCCCGGCGCTGGGACCGAGGCGGATTCGCCGGTCGGTTCGGTGTATCCAGCCTCAGCCTCAGCCCGCGCCGCGGTCGAAGCCCTCGCAGGGGGAGCCGCGGCTGATCGCGAGATCCTCGCCGTCAAAGTCGGTTGCCGCTGTGGCGGCGGCGAAGATCGGCGCCAGGGACAGCCATCCAAGCGCGCTCGGCGGCGAACGGGCAATAGGCCGGTTTCGGACCGACTGGAGGCCGCTGTGGAAGGTCGACCCGACCCCCGACGGTAGCGAGGGCCGATTCGGTCGTGGCGGTCGAGAGCGCCGCTGGGGCTCGAGCGATCGGAAGGTACCGCGTCGACTTGCTGCGGAGCGGCCTTGAGTGCTGCAAGGGACCCACGACGAGGCCTCGCGACGTTCGGCGTTGGCACGGTCAGTCGTCGGTTCGATCCGCAGCGCCGGTTACGGTTGAGCGGTGTCCCCGGATCGCGAACCAACCACCGCGCCACCTTCAGACGACGCGCTCGCGCTCAAGGTCCTGGTTGACGAGGGCATCACCCAGGGCGATGCCCTCGAGTGGCTGGCGACGCTCCCGGGCGGGAGCGTCGACCTC
>JAHEXU010000272.1 GCA_023251975.1 bacterium
GCCCCGGCGCTCGGCGCCCACCACGAATGCGGCTGGGGCGTTCGGATCGCCGGGGTGCCGACGAAGGCCCACCTGTTCGTGATCCGACTCTCGCAGTCGGCCTCGACCCGGGTCGAGGCATTCCCCCCCGCCAAGACCAGCTCTCCTTCCTTAAGGCCCACGTCCTCGCTTTCGGCCGTTGAGGATCGAGCGGGGCGATCGCGACGGCGGCGCATCCGCGACGGTAATCGGCCGCCTAAACCTGCAGCTATTCTTGCAAGTGCCCCTAGCGCCGTCCGACCGACTCGCCGAGCCTGCCGAGCGCCTCGGTGAACTCCTGCGGGATCACAAATAGCTTGTTGGCCTGGCCGTCTGCCAGCTTCGGCAGCATCTCGAGGTAGAGGTAGGAGAGGACGCCTTCGTCGATCTTCGCACCATGTAGCGATGCAAACACCGTTTCGACGGCCACTCCCTGTCCGGCCGCGACCTGGGTCAGGGCCACCCGTTCTCCTTCGGCCTCGAGGATCGCCGCTTGCTTTGCGGCCTCGGCGCGGATTACCGTCGACTTCGAATCACCTTCGGCGAGCAAGATCGCCGAGGCCTTCGCGCCCTCGGCGTTGAGGATCGCGGCACGCTTGTCGCGATCGGCCCGCAGCTGCTTGTCCATCGCCTCCTGAATCGAGGGCGGCGGGTCGATTGCTTTGATCTCGATCCGGTTTACCCGGATCCCCCAGCGGCCGGTCGCCTCGTCGAGCACGGTCCGCAGCTGGGTGTTGATGGTGTCGCGGCTGGTCAGCGCTCGTTCCAGGTCGATCGAGCCGATCGAGTTGCGCAGCGTCGTGATTGCGAGTTGCTCGATCGCGCGGATTGGGTCCTTGACCTCGTAGGTGATCGCCTTCGGATCGATGATTGTGTAGAAAACGACCGTGTCGATGTGAACATTTACGTTGTCCGAGGTGATCACGGCCTGCGGAGCGAAGCTCTCGACCTGCTCTCGAAGGTCGATCCGGTCGACCACCTTGTCGATGAAGGGCAGCAGCATCGACAGCCCCGGCTCGAGGGTGCGGTTGTAGCGGCCGGGGGGTTCGACCACCCCGGCCCGGCCCTGCTGGACGATTCGGACCGACTGCGCCAGCGCCACCAAGACCAAGATCACGACCGCCAGCAGCGCGGTAACACCTGCGCCAATGGCCAACGGGAGTTCGACGGGGATCGATTGCACTTGGGCTCCTTGTGATCTACGCGGTGGTCAGTTTGTGGCGCCGAAGGTCTCGCTCGGCTTCACGTATACATAAACACCCGAGACGGACGTAACTTCGGTGCGCGCACCTTCGGGGATCACAACTGATTCCGATTCGGTGCGGGCGGACCAGACATCGTCGCCGATTCGGACGGTTCCGCTGTCGATGTCGATAACGGAGAGCGCGACCGCCCGCCGTCCGATCAGGTTCTGAACGTTCGAGCGCAGTTCCGGGGCCGGGGCCAGGAGGTGGCGCTTAGCGATCGGGCGCAGCAGGATCGAGGAGATCACGGCACCGATGATGAAGGCGATCAGCTGGACCGAGATCGAGCCGCCGAGCGCTGCGACGCCACTGGCGGCCAGCGCCGCCGGGGCGACGCCGCCGAGGTAGAGCGTGAACGCGATCGCGATCTCGCCGACGAGGAGGCCGATCGCGAGCAGAAACCAAAACAGCCAGGATTCGATCCCGAGGATTTCCATCGATCACAATCTATCGCGCCCGCCGATCGCAATCGGGAACGGGAGTCGGCTCGTTAGCTGTTCTCGCTCGTTGAGGCCTCGGAATCAAGGCGCAGCGCGCAGGAGTTGATGCAATAGCGCAGCCCGGTTGGGTTCGGCCCGTCCTCGAAAACGTGGCCGAGATGGGAGTCGCAGCGCGAGCAAACGACCTCGGTGCGACGCATGAAGAGGCTGTTGTCGGGCGAGGCGTCGACCATCGACGGCTCGATCGGCTCGTAGAAGCTCGGCCAGCCGGTTCCGGATTCAAACTTCGCGTCGGAGCCAAACAGTTCCTGCCCGCAGCCCCGGCAACGGTAGACCCCGTCGCTCTTGCTGTCCCACAACTCACCACTGAAGGCGCGCTCGGTCCCCTTTCGCCGCAGCACCTCGTACTCCTCGCGAGTCAGATCCTCTCGCCACTCCTGATCTGATTTCTCGATCTTTTTTGAGCCTGACATCGAGCTTCCTCCTGTCGATCGGGTCGAAACCGTTTGCTCACAAACGATATCGGGCTCAGCGGGGTGCAGGATCCGGGCTACCCGTTATCCTGACCGGGCGTCCCGCCGGCGTGTGCGGTTACTCCCCTTCACGCACGCGCCACCCGCGGGGCGCATTTTGTTGGGCTGGGGCTCGTCGCCAGCCTCGGGCGGTCGCTCCGCCGCGGGCACGCGGAGCGGGCCTGCGCCTACAGGTTGCGAATTCGCCGGACGCTGTAGTCCTCGCTGGTGGAGCGCATCTGGCGGCTCCAACCGGGACCGTCGCC
>JAHEXU010000155.1 GCA_023251975.1 bacterium
GGTGGCAGCCATCATCCGCGGGTCTCGACCCGGGTTTGCTCGCTACGGGCCTCCCGCCCTGAACTCGCTCAGACGGGGGTTCCCGGGAACGGTGACAGTCCGGCGCCCCACGGGCCGGGCGGGGCAAGCGTCGTCAACTCCTCGGCTATCTCGGCGTGGACTCGTTTGATCAACCCACCTGCCGCGGCCAGCGCCAGGCCCAATTCCTCCTGATCGCGGCGGCGCATCCGCCACAGGAACCACAGCTGGCGATCCGAACAGCCGATATCGCACTGACGATCGATTCGGGTCACCCAATCGAGAAACGATGGGCTGAACAGCTCGCGCAAGGCGACCGGGTCGTGATCGCTTGGAACGGTGGTGCAAAAGCGGCGATTGAACTCGATCGACTCCATCTCAACCCGCCGGCTGAGCCGTTGACGGATCTGTTCGTCCGGGGTCGCCTCGATCGACTCGATATTGAAGTTCGGCACGACCCGGGCCAGATCGGGAGCGTGCGACTTGACCAGGATCGATTTCGGAACTACCTCTTTTGCGAAAAAACGCCCGAACCGGCCGACCGCAACCTCCTCGGCGTCGCAAGCGGCCCCCCATGCGTCCGCCGCAAGCTCGCCGACGATTCGATTCGAGCCTCCGGGGCAGAGCGCGACCGGTCCATCCTTTGGATTGATCGAACCGGTTGGCTCATACCGCAGCTGGTGCTTGCCCGCGTAGTCGGCGACCAGGGCCGACCAGCGGCCTGCTTCGGAATCCGCCACGGGTCCACTCCGTTTCGAGTCGGCTCGGGCCGACTACGGATCGGCCAGCAGCCCCGGGTACTGCTGTCCGCCGAAGTTGCCTGGGAACGGAACGGCAAGCGCGCATGGTGCAAACCCGGGGCCGACCGCCGGCGAGCCGCCGTCGCCCGCAAAGCGCTCGCCGCCACCGGTGTTATCGCAGTCGAAGTTGGGGAAGATCCCATCCTGCGCAGCCTGCCGCCCGGTCAGGACCAACGGCTGCAGATAGCCGTTGCCGCGATTGGTCGGGAGGCGCTGTGGCTGAATCGAAAGCGATTCGGAGCTGATGTAGCTGATCTGGCGGAGCTGATGGCGCGCCGACGGTTGCCCCTGCAGTGGCTGCAGGGTGCCAGCGAGGCCAGCAGGCGGCCCACCGAGGAAGTCGGTAACCGTCGCCTTGTTGTATTTGAGGTAGCGAATTACCGGGTTCAGGTTGGCAAGGAACGGGTCGAGCCGCTTCATCACCGGGCGCAATCCGGCGAGGAAGTCCTTCAGCGCCGGCAGCCCTTTGCGCGACACCTGGTTGAGTTCACCCAGGTCGCCGAAGACGTTCTTCAGCGGCGGCGAGAGGCGCCGCACTGAGCGAAGGGTCGGGCTGATGTCGTCTGCGACCGGCAGTAGCTGGCGGACCAGCGGGTGGGTGCTGATGCGGAACTCGTCGAGTCGCTGCAGGGTGTAGCGGGTCTCGCGCTCGAAGGTCGGGAGGATTTGGAAGGTCTCGGCGAGCGCTCGGTCCTCGGAGGCGAGGGCGTCAAAGGCGGTGTTTGAATTGACGATCGCGCCGTGCAGGGCCTGCTCGTTCTCGGTCAGAGCCTGGAAAACCGCGCCCGTATTGCGGACCACGCCCTTCAGCGCGGCCTTTTGCTCCTGCAAGACGCCGACGATATCGGCCCCGTCGTCGAGGAATGGCCCGAGGTTGCCAAGCGCATCGTTGAGGTCGAGACCGCGACCGCTGATCGCCGCGCCGGATCGCTGCAGCCAGCGCTGGAAGGCAAGTCGAGTGTCGGGATCGAGGGCATTGAAGATCTCGTCAATCTGGGTCTGCTCTTGGGTTTGGCCCGGACCGAGGCGTCCGTCCTCGGGGAGCGAGGCGATCACCGCGCCGTCCTCGAGCGGGGCGGGGTCGGAGTCACTTGATCCTGCCGCCACCGCCTCGCCCAACGCGACCCCGTCGGTTGTGCCGGGCTCGGTGCCGGAGGTCAGCTCGAGATAGGTCTCGCCGAGCAGAGTCTTTTGGCGCAAGATCGCCCGAGCGTCGGTCGAGAGCGGTGCGAACTCGGGGTCGATTTCGATCGAGGCGAGACTGGCATCTTGGCCGTTAAACTGCGCCTTCAGCTCGGGATCGTTCGGGGCGAGTTCAACCGACTTGACCTTGCCGACCGAGACACCACCGATCCGGACATCCGATTCGACGTTCAGCCCGATCGCCTCGGGGAAGTAGGCCTCGTATCGAGGACCCTTTGAACTCAGTGGACTCGAACCGCCGAAAACGACCCAGAGGTAGAGCAGCAGCAAGAAGCAGGACAGCGCAAAGCCGATTGCGATCAGGATTCTTCCGGTTGAGGGTGCTTGTTTTTGCATTTGATCAGTGCCTGACGGTTACGGGATGCTTGTGTTCTGGGCGGGGCAGCCGGACGGGCCGGAGATACCTGCGAACGGACCACCGGGTGCAAACAGGGCGCCGAGCCCGGTGATCGCGGGGGAAATCGGGGACTGGCCGAGGATCGAGAAGGCTTGGGTGCAGCCGACGGTGAAGTAGATCCGCCGATATAACCCGGTCCCGTCTTGGGCCGAGAAGATCGAGTTGGCGTTGTGTCCGAGCCATGCCGCCCAGAACAGGTATCCCTCGTCGCGACCCGGAGTGCCGAGCGACTCGGCGCCGTTTGGATTGTAGGCAGCCATGTTGCCGAGCCGGTTTACCCTCCGGGCGACAATCGACAGCTTCGGGGTCGCGCGGACCAAGCGGCCAGCGGCGAGCCTGAGATCGGGAGTCACATCCTGCGCCTTGCGGACAAAGGGACGGATCTGATTGCGAATTACGTCGGTCGAGCTGTCGGCGAGACGCTGCGTCGACGCATTCAGCTCCGGCAGGTTGCGGGCAAACGGCTCTAGGTTCTTGAAGGTCGGGCCGAGCACGGTCGCGAGCCCGCTGACGCTGGTCAGGGTGCGGCGCGCCTCGACCAGGGTGCCGGGTAGCTCGCGAACTGCCGCCCGGACATCGGGGTCGTGGGCGGCGATCGCGCCGAGGGTCGTGTTGGACGCCCGCACCAGGCGGGTCAGATCGTGCCGCGCCTTGCCGACCTCCCCGGTCAGCAGGTTGAAGTTGTGAATCAGGGTGCGGAGGTTGCCCCGGCGCTTGGCGACCTCGGACTGGAGGCGGTCAAAGTCCTTGCTAAGCGGGCCGAGGGAGCCCAAAACGTCGCCGAGGTCCTTGGCCCGACCGTCGAGCCCCTGTCCGGCGCCGACGAACAACAAACGCAGGTAGCCCTGGGTGTCGGTATCGAGCGCGCCGAGGATCTCGTCGAGGTTGACATCGGGGGCGGTGTTGGCTAGCGGCACCTCTCCACCCTCGGCAATGTTGCCCGCCGCCTCGGTCCCCGGGTCCATCTCGAAGAACATGTCCTTGAGCCCGGTCTGGGGCCGCATCAGGATGGTTGCGTCGTTGCGGATTGGCAGGAACTGGCGATCGATCCCGAAGGTGATGACGGCGCGCCCGTTCTCGAGGTTGACATCCTCGACATCTCCGACCTTGACACCGGCGATTCGCAAGGTCTGCCCCTGGCCCGCGACAACCGCTTGCGCGGTCTCGAATTCGGCGGTCAGCTCGAACGGCCGCTCCTGGATCACGGGCAAGCGGAGCCGCTGCTGGTCGAGGATCTTCAGCGCGATCGCGGAGCCAGCCACCAGCAGGATCAGGATCGCGAACACCGAGGGCAGGTTTTTGCGCAGCGCCGTCATCAGTTGCCGTTCCCAAAGTTTGCGTAGGCGCGATCGGCCCGTGCCCGAACCCGATCGGACGCCTTTTGGTCGCCGGACTCGGCCAGCTTCTCGGCCTTGACGTACTTGCCGAGCACCTTCGCGGCCTCGCTGTTGAGTTCGGCCACCCTACCGGTAGCGGGAGCGCTGGCGCTGACCTTGCTGGTTGGCGGCCCGGCCCCGAGCCCGGCCTGCAGGTTCGGAACGTCCTGGTTCTCGCACGGCACCCGCGGTCTAAACGGTGTCTTCGCGGAGTCATCGAGCCCCGGCATCGCGCCGAGCACCTCGAACGGGGTCACCCCGGCCAGCGCATTGCCGGCGGCGTCGCTGGTCTGGACGGTGTTGCTGCCACCGCCTGCCTGGACCCGAATGTATTGGCCGTTGGCGTCGCCGGAGCGGCTCTCGCCCCCGATCCCAACGAGGCCGTAGGCGGTTTCCTCGTAAACCGTGCCGACCGGATCGTGGGGGTATTGGTTGGTCGGATCAATCGGGATCACTGTGCTGTCTGCCCAGGGGATGATGACGTTGTTGAAACAACTTGCGAGGGCGCGGCTCTGCCTCAGGAACGGAATGGTCCGAACGTTGAGCTTGGCGAGCAAGGGGATTGTCGTCCGCAGGTCTGACGCCAGGCCACGCAGCTCGTTCGGCTGTGCCAGCAGGCGCAGTTGGCGGATCAGCGGAGTTGCCTTGGCCAGCGTCTCCGGAGTCGAGCGGACGCCGGGGAGCGCGGTACGAGCAAACTCGCGCAGGCTCGGGAACGCAGCGTTGAGATTGACCAAGGCGGGCTGGGCAGCGTCGAGCAGGTTCGGCAGTTCGGCAACCGCCCGTTCCAGCGACGCCCGTTCTGCCGAGAACGATCCGGTGACGATCCGCAGGTTGGTGACCAGGCCCTTTAGCGCGACCTCGTCCTTGCCCAGGCCGTCAACCACCTTGTCGAGGTTCTTGACGACCCCGGAGAGATCATGCGGGCGGGTTCCTAGCACTGCCTCGTTGACCAGCGAGCCGGACTTGTTGGCCCCGGCCGACGCCTTGTAGAAGTCGCGGAAGCCCTCGGCGCCACCGTGATCGATCAAGGCGCTGCCGAATTGGTCAAGCAAGATCTGCAGGTTGGCCCGATTATCGGATTGGAGGGCGCCGCTCAGCACCTGGTCGAGCTGGACCGAGTTGGCGGTGTGCTCGGCGGTGAAAGCGTTATCGAGGTCCTGCTCGTCCGCGCTCGGGCTGCCGGGCTTGACATCGACGAACAGGTTGCCCTCCAAGAAGAGGCGTGGCCGCAGCGTGAACGCGGCGTCCTCCTTTATCGGCAGGGCGTTGTCCTCAACCTCCATCGTCACGATCGCACCCGTGGTTGGGATCGAGCCCTCAGGGTCGCCAGCGGCCTGGGCGCTGACATCGGGATCCTCGGAGCCAGCCAGCGGCTCGACCTTGGTCACCTTGCCGACGTTGACGCCCGCAATCCGGACCGGCGAGTTGACCCGAACGTTCTGCGCCGAGGTGAAGACCGCCTTGACCTCGGTGCCACCGCCGACGAACGGGACCGTCTTGGTCATCGCCATGTAGAAGCCACCGATAACGACCACCAGCAGGGCCAGCCCGATCAACCAGTTGGGAACGCTTCGCTTGTCGGCGGCGCGAATCATGGTTGCCTCGACGCGACCCTGGTGTCGACCAAGAGGCGATCTCCATTTTGCTTGAAGAAGACCGTCAACGGGCCGCGTGATCCGGGCAGATCGGCGACGCCGACCGCCGGGTTGCTGCGCGGCAGGCCGGCTACCCGCAAGGCGCCGGAGCCGAGCGGATAGCCCGCCTGGCCAGGCTGGCAGTCGGCGTTGGTGCCACGCTGGCCGGTCGGCTGGTAGGCGGGGCCGTGCAGGATCGGGTAAGTGTGGGGATCGAACAAACCGGAGTTGTCCTGCCCGTTTGCCTGCTCGCCGGAGTACCCGCCGACCGGGGTCGGGACATCGCCGCCGATTTGAATGTCGGTACCGCCGATGTTGAACGTCTGCGGGCCCATCGGGGTGCCGATTATCGAGACCCGCTGGTTGAAGCCGACCTGGTCACGCTCGGAGAGGTGCTCCGGCAGCATCGTGAACCAATAGTTCCAGAGATTGCAGACCGTCTGCGCCGGAACCACGTAGCGGGCCAGTGGGTTGGCCTGTTTGAAGGTCTCACGAAGGCGCTTCAGGGTGCTGCCGGTGGCGCGCAGGTCGACCAGTCGTTCGAGCTCGCGCAGCACCTTGCCGAGGTCCTGGTTTGTCTGGACGGTGCCGGGAAGGACCTCGGTACCGACCTTGATCGCGCTGTTGAGGTCGGGTAGGGCGCGGCGCAGCTCACGGACGCCGGGCCGGAGCCGCCGCGACAACTCGGCGAAGTCGGTCAAAAACGGCCGTTGCAGCGGCAGCAACTCGATCCCGGTCCGAAGCGTCGGCGGGCCCTCGGAGATGGTTGCCTTGAGAGCTTCAGGGTCCTCGGAGATCGCCCCGAAGGTGGTCGCCATGTTGACGAACAGATCCGCCTGCTGCTTCGCGATCGGAGCGATGATCCTGGCCGCATCACCGAGTTCGGGGAACAGCCGCTTGAGACGGGTACTGCGTTCAATCAGGGCTTTCGAAACCGGCTTGAGGCCCTTGAAGAGGGGGCTCAGCGACTCAATCGCCTGATTGAGCGAAGCGCCGCGCCCGGCAAATCCCGTCCCGTATCCGACCAAGTTCTGGCGCGCCGCCTGGCGGGTTCGTTGGTCGAAGGTGTTGCCGATTTCGTCAAATTCAGTCTGGTCGATGAAGACCCCGTCGTTGTCGCCAGTCTCCTTCTGGATCTGCTGTGCCTCCGCCAAGGTGAGCGGGATCTGGCCATCCGGTCCGATGTCGTTGGTGCCGTTGAACTGGGTCCCTTCGGGGGCACCCTCACCGTCGCCCCGGGTGATCTCGAGGTACTTGAGGCCGAACGAGGATCGGTAGCGAACCCGGAAGGTTGAGTTGACTGGGATCGGCGAGGCCGACTTGTCGAGCTTCAGGTTGAGCCGGGCAACGACGTTGCTTTCGCCGCTCTTGACCTCGCCCTCGCGAGCGACCGTGTCGATCGATTCGATCACTCCGATCCGATGGCCGCCGGAGCGAACCTCGTTGCTCCGCACCAACCGCGAAGCGTTCGGGACATCGACCGAGATCTTGTAGGTCTTGACGAACGGCAGGCTGTTGTTGGCGTTGTAGGCCAAGAACACCGCCACGATCAGGATCAGGGTGGTGATCGCGCCGACGATTGTCGGCGACGAGGCCAGCGCCTGCATCGGCCCGGGGCGCTTCATCGCGACACCTCGATGTCCTCGGCGAAGGCTCGCGAAATCTTGTCGTTGTGCGCGCTCACGTCAGTTACCCAGCAGGAATTGGATCAGCTGTTTGCGCGCCAGGCTCTGCGCGACAGCGGTTTTTTCGGCGGCGGTCGGTGCGGTTCGGCGCGGTTGAGCGAGCCCGCTGCCGAGCGAACTCTGACCCTTGCCGGGCAGGTTGAGCAGGTCGTCAAGCCGACCCGGCAGCGGCGGCGCCTCGGGTAGCGCGTCGGGGGTGTCGATTCCCGGCGCGGCCGCGCTGGGACCGCCGGGAGCGCTCGGGCCGGGGTTGGCCTTCGCGCCGGATCCGGAGCCGGTCGAATCAAAGCTGCTGATCGCGGTCTTGCGGCGGACTCGAGCCAGCGCGTTCGGATCACAGACCGACAAATCGGTGCTGCCGTTGGGGCAGACCGACGCGTCATACCGGGTGGCTCCGGGGACCGGCTCGTTAATCCCCGGCTGGCTGGGGCCGAGCCAGGCGACGCAACGATCGGCCTGCAGGATGTCGGTGGTGCGGCCGCCACCCTTCGCCGGGACCCCGAAGCCCGGCGTCCCCGGGACGCCGCCAGCGTTGTAGTTGATGCAGGGACCCTGGCCGATTTCGAAGATCGAAAAGTGCAGGAGGTGGCTGACCTGGTCGAACTGGTTGACCGCGCCTGCCTGGTAGTAGACGTAGTTGAGCAGCCCCTCGAGGCCGGTGTATCCCATCGTGTTGCGGGTTCCGGGTCGCCTTGAGGTGCGGCCGGTATCGACCTTGGCACGGGCGTCGATTTCGATCGCGCGGCGCGGGTCGTCGATGTCGCGCAGGAAGTCGGCGAGGAATTCGGAGGTCGCCGGGGCCTTGCGGGCGGCCTCGGCCAGGGTCCGGATCTCGTCGGCGCCCTTGCGCAGCGCCCTGGTCCCGGTCTCCCCCGCCTTGCCGAGCGCCGCCAACGAGTCGGTGGTCGCGGCGTTGAAGTCGGGCAGGTTAACCGCCAGGGTGTTGAGGCCGGGTGCGGCGGCGTTGAGATCGGCCAGCAACGGCGTCTGCTCGTCGGCCAGACGCCGGGTTGCGGCCAGAGTCGGCCTCAACTCGGCCAGGAAGTCGTCGAGCAGCTCAAAGTCGGTGCTCAGGTCGTCACGGCGCTCGGCGGAGATCTCGGCCGTGTCGCGAGCGTTCTTGATGAACTCGACGACCTCCTTGCGCTTGTCGGCAAGCTCGGCGAAGACGGCGTCAGAATTGACGTTGAGACGCTTGATGATCCGATTTTGGTCGCCCAGGATCGCCAGTACCTTGCGTAG
>JAHEXU010000156.1 GCA_023251975.1 bacterium
GAGCCCGCAATATCGCTGCTATTCCTGGCTCGCCCAGCCGTCGCCCCGCTCGATCCTCGACCGCCTAAATCGAGCACTTGTTCTTGCGCGGGCACTAAACGGTCGCGATCCGAACTCGGGGGCGCCCTGACTACCGCACTGCGTCGATTGAGCGCTAGCCGAGGTTGATCAAAGCCGCTGCGATCGCGACGGGTGGGGAGGGGGAGATGGCGTCGGTTGGGTCGCACCGGATCGGGGTAGACGGTGTCGACTCACAGATCGACTATCGGATTGGAGCGAGGATGGTCCGGGAAGGCGATCCGTCAGTGATGCATCAGGAGCGCGGAGATCAGCCGATGCGCGGGGACGGGCGGCGAAGTCCGGGGACCGCGGCACGGCGATGCACGGGGATTGCGACCGGGCGATGCACGCGGATGGCGACCCGGCGATGCACGGGGGTGGCGCGACCGGGCGATGCACGGGACGGGGGTGGCGGTAGCGGCACCTTGACGGCGCTGAAACGGGTTAACCGAACCGTGGTCGGGCTGGCATTCGTCAAGCTGCGTGCCACCCCTGGATTGGCGAGCCGATCGGCGCGCCAGTTCGGAGCCCGGGCGAGCGATCGCGATGCGAGTCCACCTTTTCGGCAACAAAACGGTGCCTCCCCGATCGAGGCGTAACCGGGTCGAGAAATCACTCGCCCAACTCGGGTGCGTCTTCGAGCCCCGGCGAGCCTGCCTGGTACTCGCCGTCGCCCGGCACGGTGACGGTGAACGACTTGAGATCCCCGCTCAGGGTCGGTAGGACTGGTTCGACCCGGCGCGTCGAGGCCGCCGCGAACAGTTCGTCAACGCTGCCAAACTCGATCAGGCCCTCAAGGTGGCGGATCGTCGGGAAGGAGAGCGGGAAGCTGCCGTCGCCGTGGCCGGCGATCGCCGCCTGGGCTTCGATCCAGCAGGCCGCGTCCATCTCGACCCCGTCCGCCTGCGGCCGCGCGTGCCCCGGCGCCCGGGCGATGTAGAAGCGGGTGTCAAAGCGAATCGGGACGGCCTCCGGAGTGATCCAGCGCGACCACGGGACGATCCCCGCCGGATCGATCGTCAGTCCTGCCTCTTCAGATGCCTCGCGTGAGGCTCCGATTCGGTGCGCCAGCTCCTCGGTCTCAACCGGCGCTGGACCGGCAAGTTCCGGTTCGGCCGCGGCCCGGGCGAAGTCCTCAGGGTCGACAACGCCCCCCGCGAACACCCAGACTCCGGGCATGAAGCGGGCCTCGGCGCCTCGGCGCAACATCAGCAGTTCCAGGCCAGCCGCGCTGTGCTTGCTTCCAGAGCGAACGATCATCACGGTGGCGGCGGGTCGCGGGGTGGCGGGCGGGGTACTCATACGTTTCTCCTCTGTCCGGACGGAAAATTGAACGCACCGCAAGTTGCGCTCCGCCCGGGGGCTGCGAAACCGAGGCAGGTCATCGGGCAAAGCCTGCCAGACCGCTCGCGCATGGGTAGCTTCGCAAGTATGCGGGGCGTGTGGACTTGCGAGGGGGAGCCTTCGAGCTGCTCTCCGTCGTCATGAGCCTGGGTTGACGCGGACGCTGCACGCCGCCTGACCCTCCGATAGTCTCTGCGCCGATGAGCGATTCAGCGACCGATCAGGCGATGCTGTGGGTCTGCATTTCATGCGGATTTATTTACGATCCGGCCGAGGGTGATCCGGATGGCGGGATTCCCCCCGGAACCGCCTTCGATGACATCCCAGATACCTGGTTCTGCCCCGTGTGTGGCGCTCGAAAGAGCGACTTCGAGCCGTTCAAGGATTAGCCTTCGTCAGCCCCGGCCGAGCCGGGTTTGACTCGTACTGAGACCGCTGCCCGCGGACGCCGGTGAACCCCTGGACGCGGTAAACCCCGGGCGCGGCTGCTACGCGCCCGGGGTTCTTGACCGCCGGAGAGATTTCGGTTATGGCTAGGGGTGGGTGTCGGCCTGGTCGAGCGCCTGCTCGCGCCGCTGACGGGTAATCGAGGTCACCGCGAACCAGATCACCAAGCCGACGAGCCCGAGTGCTCCGAGGATCGCGGCGGCAACGATCAGGACTCCGCCGATGATCCGCAGGGCATCGCCAGCGACATCGATCGCGTCATCGAGGCCCCAGGTGCCGTCATCCTTCTTGTCGCCTTGGGCTCCCTCGCCGTGGCCAACGATCGAGAGCGAGACGGTCGAGACGTTGGCGCGGCCCGCGACTCGTTGGAAGTCCTGGCGCTGGTTGGCGATTCGAGTCCGGGCGTCGGCAAGCAGCGAGTTGAGGTGCTCGATCTCAGTCGCATCGACGGCTTCGGCGAGCCGCTCCAACAGCACCTTACGCTCGGCGCGAGTGTCGGCGAGCTGCGCTCGCTGGGTGTTGAACTCCTTGGTGATGTCGAGGCCGGTCTCGTTTTGCGACTCGACGCTGCCGAGCCCGCTCAATTCATCGACCAACCCATCGAGTTGCGTCGCCGGCACCTCAATTTCGAAATAGGCGGAGGAGCCGAGCTTCTTGTCGAAGCTGTATTGCTGCGACAGAACCTGACCATCGTGGGCGTGGACCACATCGACAGCCTGGTCGGCCACCGGTCGGACCCGGTTGCGCTCGGTCGATACGGTCAGGCTTGTGTCCCGGTCGAGCTTGCGCCGCCCCGCCCCAAGTTGGTTGCCGGAAGTACGCGCATTGAAGGTGCGGACCACAGGCCTCGCGCCGTTTATGTCGACCAGTCCGGTTGCCCCTTCAAGAGTCGGCGCGAGTTGGTGTCGAACGCCCCCCCGGGCCTTTGACAGCAATTCGTTCGGCAGCGTGATTGGGCCCAAAGGTATGGCGGCACCATGAGCTGAGGGGTTGCGCGCATCCCTGAACCGCGCTGCGGCGATGTCGGGTTCGAATACCGCGGAGGCGCGCTGATCTGCGGTGTATGCGGCTGCCGCGGGTTTTTCACTTGCCGTGGACTCTTTGCTTGCCGTAGCGTCTGCGCTCGATGCCGATTCCTCGCCGGTCGGCACGGCCGTCGCTACGACGCCTTCCGCCGTCGGTCTCGGTGTCTCGTCATCCCCGAGCGCGCTGATTCCGACCACGACCGCAACCAAAAGCGTCGTCGCGACGCCAGCCGCCGCCGCCAGCCGGTAGGTAGTTGCTGCGTCGACCCAGGCCCGCAAGCGCGCCCCCGGGTTCGACGAGGCCGACCTGGTTGCCCACGTCGCCGCTTTGCCGTCGAGCCGCCGCCTCGCTTCGTCGTCCAAACAGGGGCGAATTTCGCGAATCGCTTCGCTGAACTCTGCGATGTCGACCAGATCCGGCGAGACATCGGCGCCGCTCAGGGTTGCCTCGATCGCTTCGAGTTCGCGTTGGGCGATCGGATCGAGGGTGGATTCGGGGCTGTTGGTGCTACGCCTCATTGCATGACCTCCGCAGCTTTGTGATGGTTCGATGAATCCGGGTTCCAACGTTCGACTCGCTGACGCCCAGTACCTCGGCGATCTCTCCATTGCCAAGTCCGGCAAAAAACTTCAGCGCGATCAGCTCACGTTGGCGTGGCTCGAGCCCGCCGATCGCGGTTTTGAGCGCCAGCCGGAGCTCAATACCGTCCGCCGCGGACGCCGGGTCCGCCGCAAATTCGTCGTTCGGCTCGGCGACCATCTCGGCCTGCCGGGAGCGGCGGCGTAGCTCGTCCAGGGCGGCGTTTCGGGCGATCCCAAACAGCCAGGCACGGCGGTTGCCGCGGCCTGCGTCGAAACTTGCTCGCTTCCGCCACGCTCTCTCGAAGGCTTGGGCGGTGATTTCCTCGGCTGCGGAACGGTCGCGCAGAAGGCCCGCCAGGTAGGCGAACACGTCGTCGCGACTGGTTCGGTAAAGGGCCTCAAAGGCCGCCTCGGTTGGCGCTGCCGCTTTCACTCGCGCCGCTTGTGGCGGCGCCTCGATCGTTCCTTCCATATCCGCACTACGCGGTTTCGTTTGGCCCGTCACGGGACCGAATCAAAGTCGTGGTCGCGCCCGCTGCGCTCAGGCGGCTACTAGGGTCGGGGCGCTCGCAGCCCCAACCGCGGCTTCGATCGAGGCGGCGGTGATGGTGAGCAGTCGATCCAGGTCGGAGTGGGAGATTGCCAGCGGCGGCATCAGCACGATCACGTCGCCGAGCGGGCGGATAATCGCGCCGCGGCGGCGGGCTTCGAGACTTACCCGATGGCCGAGTCGCAGCGCCTGGTCGTGCTCGCCGAGGTCGATCCCGATCATCATGCCGCGGCTGCGCACCTCGGCAACCTCGGGCATCGCCGCGATATCGGCAAGTCGGCGCTCGACCAGTTCGATCTTCGCTTCGAGTCGCAGCACGGTCTGCTCCGATTTGAAGACATCGAGGCTGGCGATCGCGGCGGCGCAGCCGAGCGGATTGCCGGTGAAGGTGTGGCCATGAAAGAAAGTTCGGAAGTCGGTGTGCTCGCCGAGGAACCCTGCGTAGATGCGCTCGCTCGCCAGGGTCGCCGCGAGTGGCAGGTAGCCGCCGGTCAGGCCCTTACCGAGGCACATCAGATCGGGGCTGACCCGTTCCTGCTCGCATGCGAACATCGTTCCGGTGCGGCCGAAACCGGTCGCGACCTCGTCCACGATCAGGAGGATGGCGTGGGCGTCGCAGCGCTTTCGAACCGTCGCCAGCCAGCCGGGCGGGTGGACCTTGATCCCGGCGGCGCCCTGGACCAACGGCTCGACGATCATCGCCGCGATGTCTTCGCCGTGCAGATCGAGGATCCGATCGAGCCCAACCAGATCGCCTGCCGCGACCCTGTGGGTCTGGAATAGAAGTGGTTCGTAGACCGAATGGAAGAGCTCGATTCCGCCGACCGAGACGGCGCCGAGGGTGTCGCCGTGGTAGCCGTCGCCAAGGCAGATGAAGCCGGTCCGGCGGCGGTGCTGACCGCCGCACTGCTGCCAGTACTGGTAGGCCAGCTTGAGCGCGATCTCGACCGCGCTTGAGCCGGATTCGGAGTAGAAGACCCGGCTGAGACCCGGCGGCGCCAGCTCGATCAGCCGGGCCGCCAGCTCCGCCGCCGGACCGTGGGTCAAACCGAGCATCGTCGAGTGTGCGACCCGATCAAGCTGGTCGCGGATTGCGGCGTCGATCGTCGGGTGGCGATGGCCGTGAACGTTGCACCACAGCGAGGCGACGCCATCGATGTAGTGGTTGCCTTCGGAGTCGATCAGGTCGGTCCCCGCGGCGGCGCTGATCACGAGCGGTTGCTCGTCGACCCAGCCGCGCTGCTGGGTGAAGGGGTGCCACAGGTGGTCGTGGTCGAGCTGCGCGACGGTCGGCGCGATGCTCTCGGCATGGTCTCGGATCATGGCTGCAACCTAGCCTCCGGATCGGACGACAACGGGTCGAGCGCAGGCCAGCTTCCGGGGTCTTCGAGGGCAATCTCAGCAACCGCCAGGACCGGCAGGCCGGAGATTGCGGCGATTGTCTGCTTGTTCGAGGTCGCGATCCGATCCGGCTGGTTTGGCCACCGGTTGAGGACGATTGCAGCCAGCCGTAGGCCGGCGCTTCGAGCCGCCTCGACACTCAGCAATGTGTGGTTGATCGTGCCGAGACCGGGCAGCGCGACAATCACCGTCGGCAGGTCGAGGTCGGCGGCGAAGTCGCGCACGCTGTAGTCGAGCCGAAGCGGAGCCAGCAGGCCGCCGACTCCCTCGCAGATCACATACTGCCCGGCTGCCGCCGCGGCGGCAGCCCCGGCCAGCAGGTGGGAGCGCTCGATCGTGGTGCCGAGTAGATCGGCGGCAAGGTGGGGTGAGAGCGCCCGATCGAAGCGATATGGCGCGATCTCCTCGTCACGCTGCTTCGAGCCAGCGGCGCGCCGCAGCAGGTGATGGTCGGGCTCTCCCGGCTCGGCCAGTCCGGTCAGGACCGGCTTGAAGACGCTGACCTTGGTGCCGCCGGCGCGCATGGTGTTGGCGATGACGGCCGCGACGACGCTCTTGCCGACCTCGGTGCCGGTTGCGGTTACGAAGACGCCGGGCGGTGCCGGTACCGGCCACGGTGCAACTCGCTCAGGCGGCATCGGCGATTGGCGTTCCGAGTGCGATCGCGGTCGTCGGCTCGGCGGTGGTCGCGATCGCGTCGGCGATCACCGCCGCCGCCTCGCGCAATTCTTCGGCACGATGTGAAGCCATCACCGAGAGGCGCAGTCGCGAGGTTCCCTCTGGCACCGTCGGGGGCCGAATCGCCTGGGCGTAGACCCCATGCGACAGCGCCAGCTCGCAGGCCGCCACCGCCCGGGTCGCAGAACCGACCAGCAACGGAATGATCTGGGTCCGCGAGTCGCCGATCGCAAGGCCGCAGTCGATCAACGATTCGCGTAGAACCGCCGCGTTTTCGCCCAGCTTGCGAACCAGATCGGGACGGGAGCGGATCGTATCGAGCGCCGCGTGGGCGGCGGCCACCGCCGGCGGTGGCGGCGCCGTCGAAAAGATGAAGGACCGAGCCGAGTTGATCAGCAACTCGCGCATCCGATCTGAGCAGCAGGCGTAGGCTCCGTAACCGGCCAGCGCCTTGCCGAGGGTGCCGGTGATGATGTCGACCTCGCCGCCGAGCGCGGCTTCGGCGACCGCGCCGCGACCGCCGGGGCCGAGCGAGCCGACCCCGTGGGCGTCGTCGATCATCAGCATCGCGTCGTAGCGCCGTGCCAACTCGAGCAGGGCCGCGATCGGGGCAACGTCGCCGTCCATCGAGAAAACGCCGTCGCTGACGATCAAGGTGCGGTCGGCGGCACGCGCCTGCGCTGAGGCCAAGATCGATTCGAGGTGGGCAAGGTCGCGATGTCGGAAGATCCGCTTCTCGGCGCCGGAGAGGCGGCAGCCGTCGACGATGCTGGCGTGGTTGAGACGGTCGGAGCAGACCAGGTCGCCGGGTCCGACCAGAGTCGAGATGACGCCAAGGTTGGCGAGGTAGCCGCTCCCGAAGATCAGCGACGACTCGTAGCCGTGAAACTCGGCGAGCGCCCGCTCGAGCGCCAGATGCGGTTCCATCGTCCCCGAGATCAGCCGCGACGAGCCCGCGCCGCTGCCCCAGCGCTCGGCGGCCGCGGCACCGGCGGCAAGGACGCTGTGATGCGCGGTCAAGCCGAGGTAGTTGTTCGAGCACAGCAGCAAGACCCGCTTGCCGCCCAGGTTGACGTGGGGGCCCTGCGGTCCGACCAGGGTTCGCAGCCGACGGCGCAGTCCTTTGGCGTCGAGCTCGGCGAGCCGCTGATCGAGGCGTTCCATCAGGCGGCGACGGTCTCGCTTGGATCGTCGGGCCGCGGCTGGTCAGGCGCGGGGCGCGGATAGGCGGGCGGTTTCTGACCCTTTTTGATCACCCGGAGCTGGGTTGAGGGGTCCCAGAAGTTGGCCTCGGCCTGGCTGTCGATCAGCTCGTCGATCGGGGTCGAGGGGGACTCGCCGTCGAGCCAGCCGGAGCGATTGTCGGGACGAGGATTAGAGCCGTTGTCGGGCTGGCGGGCGACGCTGAGGCCGTGCTGCTCGAACATCGCTCGGTCGTCAGCCGGTTCGGCGCCCAGGGTGGTGAGGAAGTTCCCCATCATAACGCCGTTGAGGCCTGCTTTGACCGCCAGCGGTTGCAGTTCGCCGAGGTTTTCGACGCGTCCGCCGCAGAGACGAAACAGCGCCTCCGGGATGATCAGGCGGAAGATCGCCACCCACTTCACGACCTCCCACGGATCCATCAGGTCGCGCTCGCCGAACTTGGTCCCGCTGCGTGGATTGAGCAGGTTGATCGGGACCGAGGTGGGGCTGATCGCCGACAGCTCGAAGGCCATCTCGACCCGCTGGCGGGGCGACTCTCCGAGGTTGAGGATGCCGCCGACACAGGTTTCCATGCCCGCTTCGCGGACCGCGTCGATCGTTCGAACCCGGCCTTCGTAGCGGACCGTCGTCGTCACCTCGTCGTAGTAGGAGCGGGCGGTCTCGACGTTGTGGTGGACCCGCTGAACGCCTGCTTCGGCGAGCCGTAGCGCCCGGTCCTTCGAGATGTGGCCGATCGAGATGCAGCGCTTCAGATTGGTGTTTTCACTGACCAACCGCGCGCTCTCGACGATCTTCTCGAAGTCGCGCTTCGACAGCCCCTGGCCCTGGGTGACCATGCAGAAGCGATGGGCGCCCGCGGCCTCGGCGGCCCGGGCGTGCTCGAGGATCTGGTCAGGCTCCATCATCGGGTGCAGTGGCGTGTCCGCCTCGGCGTAGCGCGATTGGGCGCAAAAGCCGCAGTCCTCGGCGCAGCCGCCCGATTTGGCGTTGACGAGCGAGCACATGTCGGTTGAGTTCC
>JAHEXU010000273.1 GCA_023251975.1 bacterium
GACCCCGCCATCGACCGTGGCGCTACCCCCGCAGGCGACCAAGACGCGGCGCGACCCGGCCGAAAGCGCGGCGGCGATCAGCTGCCCGGTGCCGCGAGTGTCAGCGCCTACCGGGTCGTATTCGTCGGGCGCGAGCCGCCACAACCCGCTCGCCTCAGCAACCTCCACAACCGCGGTCATCGGCTCGAGGTCCAGCATGGCGTAGGAGCAAAGCAGCGGACGCCCGATCGGATCGCTCGCCACCGCCTCGACCCGACGCCCTCCGTGGGCGCCCAACAAGGCCTCAGCCGTCCCCTCTCCCCCGTCGGCAATCGGGCAAATCGTGACCTCAATTTCGAAATCCGAGGCAACGGCGGCGATCCCGTCCGCGATCGCGGCGGCCACCGTCGCAGCGTCAAAGCTCCCCTTGAACTTGTCGGGCGCGATCAGGATCCGGATCGGTCGCTCGCCTTGACGCCTCATCAGCCTCCATGATTACGGGGTGCGATCGGCGCGAGACGACGAGGAACTGCGAGGCGAGGTGGCGCCCGCCCTGCAAAGCGCCGGGATCCCCGGGCTCGCCCACGTCTGCTCGCTGTCGTTTGTCGGCTCGCGGACGATCCCCGGGCTCGGCTTCCCGATTGCATTGGCGGGCGGCACCGCGATCGCCCACATCGGAGATCGAATCTCGGGGCGGCGTGGTATCTCGGTCGGCCTGGCGGCGCTGATCGAGTCGGTCGCGATTCTTGGCCCGGCACGGATCTCAACCCCGATCGGGCAACTGGTGACCGCACCGGTGATCGCGGCACTGCGCCGGCGCGGCCGCAGCAATCGCGTCCAGGCGCTTGCCTGCGCCAGCGTTCGTGGCACCTTCAACGCCCTCTGGACCCTGCTGGTGATCTACGTGATCACCGGCGGCTTCGACGCCTTCGTCGGTTCCTACGACGCGACAATCGGGAAGTTGCCGCTGACCCCGAGCGGCGCCCCGGCGGCAATCGGATCGACCGTGCTGAGCGTCAGCATCTGGGCGATCGGGGCGAGTTGGGTCCAGGTCAAAGCGCTCGGCCGGGCAACCAGGCGCTGGAGCGAACCCCTACCTGAGGCTGGCGCTCAACCGGGCCGACCCGCCCCGGAAAGCATCGAGGCCGACGAACAGGCGGTCGGGCTGCCCCACCGCGACCAGCGGCCGCGCCGCTTCGACCCCCGCTTCGTCACCGCCGCCACCGCGCTCGCCTTCGCGCTGCTGCTGATCAGCTCGACACCGATGCTGCTCGGCGCGGTGGCGCTGTGGCTGGCGCTCGCCTGCCTGCTCTCGCCGGTTGAGCGCGACATCCTGCAGCCGGGTCTGGCGCTGGCGACGCTGCTCGGAACCGGTGCCTTCCTCGCCAACCTGATCGGCGGCGAGGGCGTCGCGGCCGGGGCCGAGCTCGCGGCCCGCGCGGTCTTGCTGGTGCTGACAGCCACCTGGATGCGCGCCGCCGCCGGAACCGAAGGGTTTCGGGAAGTGGTGCGCCGCATTCTCGAACGCGGCCGTAGGTTCAGGCTCAGCACCGAGATCGAACAAGCCCTGACCGAAATCGAGGGCGAGCGCCGGATGGGTCCGGCACTACGCGAGCTCAGCGAGGCCCTAGGCGAAGTCGAGGGAGGAATGATCGACAGCGTTGACACCGTGATCGACTGGATCTCAGCCGAAGCGGCGCGCTTTGAGCCGCACCCACCCCACCCCCGACCGGCCCTCTCATGGCGCCTGATCGACCTAGTGGTCGTGATCGGCGCTGGACTGCCAGCGCTCGCGTTGAGCCCGTAGTAAGCCTCGATTGGCTCCGCGGGGGACATCCTGACCCGGGCAACCGAGGTCAGACGCGGTTACCGGCCGCCCAGCCAGGCTCATTCCTCGCCAACTCCGGGTAACACGGGTCAGGACATCTCCTCGTTGCCGCCGATCCCCGCTATGGGGCCGAATACCTCGGCCGGGTAGCGAGTCAGTCTGCCGGTCTGCGGCGACGGTGCCAACCAGCCGAGATCGCGCCACATCTCGGGTCCGATCTCAACCCTGCCGCCGGCCCATCGGAGGGTCCCGCCGGGAAGCGCGGGCCTCTCGGCCCGCGCTTCCCGGCTCACCGCCGACCCGCGTATGCGCCAAAGTCTCCGACCGCGCAGCGCCACCCGAGATGAAACCTTGCCCGCCTCCAGCGTTGAAACCTTGCCCGCCGCCAGCGTTAAATGGTACTCGCCGGTGATCGGGTCCCAGATCCGGGCGGTGTGGTCGTCAGAGCCGGTGGCGAGGTGGCGGGAGTCGGGGGAGTAGGCGAGGGCGAGGACGGAGGCGGTGTGGCCGCTCAGGGTGAGGAGGTGCTCGGCGGTGGTGGGGTCCCAGATCCGGGTGGTGTTGTCGTCGGAGCCGGTGGCGACGTGGCGGGAGTCGGGGGAGTACGCGAGGGCCCAAACGGGGGCGGTGTGGCCGCTCAGGG
>JAHEXU010000274.1 GCA_023251975.1 bacterium
CGCGGATCTCCAGGAGATCTTCGGCGCTGAGACCGGCCGGGGGGCCTTGTTGCAAGGTTGGCATCACGGCAGGACTTCGCCGTCGGTTGTCGGACTCCTTCCTGAGCTAACGGAGTCGTACTAGTGTCGGCTGGACTTGAAATTCTTGCATCAACCCTCGAGATCGAAGAACGCGATGAAAGGCGGGCCTTGAATCCGTAGGGCGCCGCCGATAACCAACGAGGCACTGCCCCGGCCGCCGCAGGGATTCGCTTGTTCTCGGCCGTGGGCGGAAACCCTGACTCCACAACGGGCAGCGCTGGCCGAACTTTGGGCCGTTTGGTCGCTTGACTTCGTCGATCACCGTGATCGGGGCCTGATGCCCGGGCAGGCCCGAACGCTGCCAAGTTCCGGATCGAAGGCCGCGATCGCCAGATTGCCGACTACTCCGTGATCACGATCAAGCGCGCCTGAACCGCTGCGGCGCTCAGTGGTGTCGGCGGCGGCGCGGAACGATCGTCAAGCTGACCGACTCGGCGTCGCGGTTAGCCTTGATCCGCAAGATCGGGCCGTTGCGTCGTGAGCGCACCTCGCCACCGTCGAGGCGAACCCGGTAGCCGTGGCGGTAGTTGATCGGCGGGACCGCGACCTTGGTCTTGACTCGCCGCGGGATCGGCTCGCCGCCGATCGGCGCGGTCGAGTATGAGAGGGTGAAGCGACGGCTCACCGGGTCGAACTCCCAGCCGTCGGCGACGCCGTTGACCGCCTGCGGGTAGGGACGAGCGAGCAGCCGCAGCTTCGCCTTCTTGAGGTTGGCGCCGCGCGGTGGCAGGTTGGGGTCGAGCACCACCGACTGTACGCCCGGCCCCGCGGTCGTCGGGTCCTCGCAGTCGCAGTAGTGCCACTCCTGCCACGACAGCATGTGCTGGTCGGCCAGCGCGCTGATTCGACCGATCGTTTCAAGGTCGTCGGTGGCGCCGAACTCGGACAGCAGCGGCACGTCGCCGGTTCGGTCGACGATCGCATCGGCGTTGTCGAACACCAACTCCTCCAAGCTGGCGCAGCTCGTCCCGGTCGGGCCGCCAAAGGCGCCCGGCAGGCAGTAGTTGTGGAAGCTGAACCCGGCTGCCGGATCGTCGAGGTCGGGGTGGGATGTCTGGGCGCCGAAGTCGAACACCAGTAGCGGCTCCCAAAAGACCAGGGTCGAGGGATCGACACGACGAATCGACTCGAGGACCCGGGCCGAGAAATCGGCGAGTTGGCCCTGGTCAAAGGCCGGGCAGCCAGCCGGGCTGGTGCAACTCGGCCACTGGCTGCCGGGCCACGGCTCGTTGAGAATGTCGTAGCCGAATACCCAGCGGTGATTTCGAAAACGCCGCGCGACATGCTGCCAAGCTGCCGCGTAGGCGTCTTGGAGGGGGCGCCCCGCAGCCGGATCGTTGGCCCAGAAATGATCGAACGCGCGGTTCAAGGCCTGCATCCCAAGGTAGTTGCCGGGAAAACCGTTTTGCGGTTCGGCCGGCAAGCCGTCGTCGCGCACCGCCCAGTCAGGCCAGCCCTCACCCTCGAAGCGCTCGTTGTAGAGGTCCTGATGGAAGTCGAGCAGGGTGTGAATTTTTTTGTGGGCCAGAATCGCCTCGGTCCGCGCGATGCTGTCGAGGTAGGCATCGTCGTAGTGCGGGACCTGATCGGCTCCGGGCGGTGTCGGCTCGAGTCCTTTGTAGATGACGCCGAGACGGATCGTGTTGAACCCTTGACGCCTCAAAAAACGAGCGTCATCGGCTCCGAACCCGGCCGACTCGGGCCGATAGTCCCCGACCTTGTAGACCATGTTGAAGCCGCGCAGGACGACCGTTCGCCCCTTCGCGTCGACAAACCAACGTCCATCGTGGCGAAGCGGCGCCGACGGCCGGGCGAGGGCCGGGTCGGCCGAGGCCGACCCGGCCACCACGATCAGGACCGTGGCAAGGAGCCAGGCTGCTCTATCCCGCGTCAACACCGCCGCAAATCTACCAGCGCTTCGCGCCTAGACTGAAGTTTTCGCTCCAAAACCGCCGAATCCCGCATCCCCGCTAGCCTCGCGGCGATTGTGGACCGGCAGGGCCTTGGCTACGCCCGCACGCTCACCCCGAGCAGCTCGAGCGCCCGCGCCTGAAGCGGCGTCGCCTCCGTCAGCTTCGAGTAGGTGTGCCCACCTGCCCCGATCCGCACCGTGTTGCGACATAGCGTCCCGAGCGCTGCGAGCAGATCGGTGAAGCTGTGCGCGGCAAACCCCTCGGCCGTGGTCGCGCTGGCGGCCTTCTTCTTCGCCGAGGCCGAGCGCCGCGCCGGCGCGACCGGATCGGCCGCCATCTGCGGCGCCTCGTCGGCGAACAGCAACGGCGCCAGGCGCTCTCGCATCTCAAACGCGACGTAATAGGCGAGCATGCAGATGAACACATGGGCACGGACGCGCTCTTCGAGGTG
>JAHEXU010000157.1 GCA_023251975.1 bacterium
CCCGAGGAGTAAAGGTCCTTGGCGGCTTCGATCAGGCGAGGGTCGAGCTGCTCGAGGCTGGCGTAGATCGGCAAGACCATGAACGGCAGGTAGTTGTAGGTGAGGCCCGCGATGACGGCGGTGTCGGTCTGCAGGAGGCGGCCGTCATCGCCGAGCAGATGAAGCGTCTTCAAGGCGTCGACCACCGGCCCGCTATCGGTCAGGATCGTTTGCCAGGCGAGGGTTCGAATCAGGTAGGTGGTGAAAAACGGCGCCACCACCGCGAACAACAGGAGGTTCTTCCAGCGCCCCGCCTTGAAGGCGATCGCGTAGGCCAACGGGTAGGCGATCAAGAGGCAAAACAACGAGGCGATCGCGGCGAACCGGAACGAGCGCACGAACTGAACGTCGTACAGGCTGAGCGAGTCACTGAAGTTCGACAGGGTTCCGGTCAGCCGGAAGCCCTGCTCAAGCGATCCCTCGTAAAGCGCCACCGTGAACATAAAGCCCATCGGGACGACGAAAAAGAGGACCAGCCAGAGCGTCCCGGGGGCGAGCAGCCCGAATGGAACCAGGCGCCGCCGTGAGCGCATCAGCCACCGCCGGTGATCAGTTGCCCGAACGCCTTTTCGATCTCGGTTGCCGCGTCGGCGGGCGGGTTCGGTTGGGCATCGCAGTTGGCGGTGAACCGCTTCGAGGGGAAGATCAGCGGGTCGTCGGCAAGCGTCGCGTCCGCTCCGCGTGCGAACACCTGCGCGACTCCCTCGACCGGGGTGACGTAGTTGTTGTAGGCGGCGATCTGCGCCTGGTGCTCGGGCTCATAGACGTAGTTCATAAACGCGTAGGCAGCGGTCGGGTTTGGCGCCCCGATCGGGATCACCATGTTGTCCGACCACAAGATGCAGCCCTCCTCGGGCATGCGGAACTCGATTGACGGGTTGTCGGCCTGCAGCTGGACCGCATCACCCGACCAGCCGATTGCGACCGTGGCGTCGCCCCGTGCCAGGTCGTCGGTGTAGTCATTGCCGGTAAAGGCGCGGATCTGCCCCGACTCGACCGCCGCCCGCAACTTCTCGATTGCCGCCAACCAATCGGCGCCGGTCGCATCGTCGATCTCGACCCCCATGCTCTTGATGACCAGCGGCACCGTGTCGCGGAGTTCGCTCAGCACCGTCACCTTCCCCTCGTAGGCGGGGTCGAAGATGTCGGCGATCGAGGTCACGTCGGCCTCGTCTCGATTCACGATCAGGCCGGTCATCCCCGACTGCCACGGCACCGAGTATTGGCGCTCGGGGTCAAATGACGGGTGGCGCAGGGTGGCGAGCAGGTTGGCGTCGACGGTCTTGAGAGCCGATTGGTCAACCTTGTGGAGGTAGCCGAGGTCATACATCTTCTTCGCCATCCAATCGCTGACGACAACGATCGAGCGGCCCGCCGAACTTCCGTTTTGGAGGTCGGGCTGCAGCTTCGAGAAGATCTCGGTGTTGTCGTTGACATCCTCGATGTAGTTGACCTCGACGCCGGTTTTGTCACTGAACTGGGGGATCGTGTCTCGGTCGACGTAAAACGGCCATTGCGAGATCGTCAGCTCGCCTGCGGGGCGGCCGCTTGCCTTGGCGACTGTGGCGGCGGCGCCACTGCCGCCGCCGCCGAGGTCGCTGCAGCCGCCGATCGGGAGCGCCGCGGCGATCGCCAACATCGACAGTCGGGCCCGCAGCGCCGGCCTCATTGCCCCAGCCCCCGGATTGCCGCCGACTCGCGGACAAGATGGACCTGCTCGGGTGCCCAACTGAGCCGGACCCGCGCGCCGCCGCCGGGCAGTCCTGCGCTCGCCGCGGCGTCGCTGTTCGCGACCAACACCGTCATCGTCGAGGCGGTGCCGTCAAGCTCGACCGCGATCTGGGTGGCGGACCCGAGGTAGAGCGAGCTGATCACGGTGCCGCTGAGCCCGGGGCGGGCGTTGGTCGGCGAGGCTGCCGCCTCGATCAGGAGCTTCTCGGGGCGAACGATGGCGTGGCATCGCTCGCCCGCCGCGAACCCTTGCGCCGTCGTCTCGATCTCAAGTCCCGCCGCCAGCTTCACCGTGGTACGCCCCGACACCGCCGAGCTGACGGTGCCCGCCATCAGGTTCGAGACGCCGATAAAGCCAGCGACGAAGTCGGTCGCGGGGCGCTCGTAAACCTCCTCCGGCCCGGCCACCTGTTCGACCACGCCACGGTTCATCACCGCGATTCGATCCGACATCGTCAGCGCCTCCTCCTGGTCGTGGGTGACGTAGACGAAGCTGATCCCGACCTCGCGTTGGATCCGTTTCAGCTCGACCTGCAGGCTCTTTCGCAGCTTCAGGTCGAGCGCCCCGAGCGGCTCGTCGAGCAGCAGCACCTTCGGCAGGTTGACGACCGCACGGGCCAGCGCGACCCGCTGCTGCTGGCCACCTGAGAGCTGGTTGGGACGCCGGTTCGCCTCGCCCCATAGCCCGACCCGCTCGAGTTCGGTTTGGACTCGTCGCTTTACCTCGGCCGACTTGACACGCCGCCGTTTCAGCCCGTAGGCGACGTTCTCGCGGACCGAGAGGTGGGGGAACAGGGCGTAGCTTTGGAAGACCGTATTGGTCGGGCGCTTGTCGGGCGATACGCCAACTTGGTCGACCCCGTCGATCAGGACCGAGCCTGCGTCGGGAGTCTCGAACCCGGCGATCATCCGCAGCGTCGTCGTCTTGCCGCACCCGCTCGGCCCGAGCAGGGTGAAGAACTCGCCCTGGCCGATCTCAAGGTTGAGGTCGTTGACGGCGATGAAGTTTCCGAACCGCTTCTTAATTCCGACCAGGGCGACGATCGGCGCCGCCTGGTTGTCCGCCTCAACGTTTGCGCTCACCTTGCAACATCTCCTTTCGCCGCATGGCCGACCGTGACCAATCCAAGCATATGGTCGTTCTGGCGCAAGGCGCAAGGTCCCAAATCCCCAATCTCACCGATTGGCCTTATACGTTTAGGCGTACCGATGACCCTAGGCTTGACCAAAATCCCCCTTGTTTGTCCGCTCAGCGGTCGCATAGTCTTTATGCGAATCGTCAACCAGGTCGAAGCTTGAGACGCATCGAGACATTTTCGTCCAATCGACAGCGATCAAACAGCGATCAGCAGGAGGAGTAGCCAGATGTCGAGCCTAGACACGGTCGTTGCGGGGAGCGCAACCGATCTCCAAGCCGCCGCCAGGCGCCATCTTTGGATGCACTTCACCCGGATGGGGGGCTACGGCGAGGGCGACGAGATTCCGATCATCGTCCGCGGCGAGGGCAATCACGTCTACGACCAGCACGGCGATCGCAAGCTCGACGCGCTGTCCGCGTTGTTTTGCTGCAACGCCGGCCATGGCCGCCCTGAGTACGCCGAGGCGGCGGCCGCCCAGATGCTCGAGCTCGACTTCTACACCAACTGGAGCTACGCCCATCCGCGCTCGATCGAGCTGGCCGAGCGGGTCGCCGGTCTTGCCCCCGGAAACCTCAACCGGGTCTTCTTCACCAGCTCCGGCTCCGAAGCGGTCGAGGCCGCGATCAAGGTTGCCCGCAACTGGCACCGCGCCCACGGCAGGGGACAGCGACACAAAATCATCGCCCGCCAGATCGCCTACCACGGCACCACGATGGGGGCGCTCGCGGCAACCGGCCTGACCGAGATCAAGACGGCGTTCGAGCCCACTATGCCGGGTGGGCGCCACGCCCCGAACACCAACTCCTACCACTGGCCGGCCGATCGCGATCCGCTCTGGGCGGCCGACCGACTCGCCGATCTGATCGAGTTCGAGGATCCCGACACGATCGCGGCGGTGATCTTGGAGCCGTTGCAAAACGCCGGCGGCTGCATCCCTCCCCAGGAGGGGTATTTTCAGCGGGTCCGCGAGATCTGCGACGCCAATCAGATCCTCTTGATCTCCGACGAAGTGATCTGTTCGTGGGGTCGGCTCGGCTACTACTTCGGCTGCGAGCGCTACGGCTACCAGCCCGACATCATCACCACCGCCAAGGCCCTGACCGGCGCCTGCGTACCGATGGGGGCGATGATCGTTGGTGATCATGTCTTCGAACCGTTCGCCACCGGAACCGCCTCGTTTGCCCACGGTTCGACCTTCGGCGGACACCCGGTTGCCGCCGCGGTCGCGCTCGCCAACCTCGATGTTTTCGAACGCGAAGACCTGTGCGGTCGGGTACTCGAGCACGAGGGCTACTTCCGCGACATGCTCGAGGGCCTGCGCGATATTCCGATCGTCGGTGATGTTCGCGGCGCCGGCTACTTCCAGGCGGTCGAGCTGGTCAAGGATCGCGAGACTCGCGAGGGATTCAGCGATCAGGAGTCGGAGTGGCTTTTGCGGGGCTTTCTGTCCGGCGCGCTGTATGAGCGAGGCTTGATCTGTCGGGCCGACGATCGCGGTGATCCGGTGATTCAGTTCGCGCCGCCGCTGACCTGTGGACCGGCGGAATTCGACGAGCTGGCGGCTATCCTGCGGCCGGTCCTCAGCGAGGCATGGCGGCGGATCTCAGGTTGAGTCGATGCTGACCCTGGGGGAGTTGCTCGACCAACTCGGCCTCGAGTCGGGGTTTGCCGACGAGCAACGCGACCGTACGATCCGGGCCGCTCACACCTCCGAGCTGCTCGACCCGACCCCTTGGTTGAGCGGCGGCGAGGTCGTCTTGACGACCGGGATCAACCTGCTCACCGAGGATGCACAACGGCGCTTCATCGCCAACCTCGACGAGCATCGGCTCGCCGCCTGCGGGCTCGGGATCGGGTTCGATCACCACTCAATTCCAGCTGCGATGCGAGCCGAGGCCCAATCGCGCCGCTTCCCGGTCTTCGAGGTGCCGTATGAAATGCCGTTCATCGCGATCACCGAGGTCGTCTTCAAGATCGTCGTCGGCGAACGGGCGATGGTTTTGGAGCGCGGCGTCGCGGTCCACGAGTTGCTCGAGGACATCGTCTTGCGTGATCGTGGCCTCGATGCGGTGATCGAGGCGATTGGGGAGGCGATCTCGGGCGCGGCCTACCTGATCGACGCGACCGGGACGGTCAGCAACCGCCCCAAGCGGGGCCGTCTCTCGGGTGCGGATCTGGCGGCGCTGAGGGCGGCGATCTCGGCCCACGGGGCGGCCGACTCGATCGCCCCGGTGCTGCCGAATCAGGGCCCGCTGGCTGGCCGGGTGATCGCGGTTCCGATCCCCGGCGCGCTCACCAACAGCGGTAGCTGGCTGGCGGTGATTCCCGGCTCCGGCCAGGTCGGCGAGCTCGATCGCCTGATCGCTCGTCACGGCGCCGCCGTGGTCGCGCTCGAGTACGGACGCGAGCGGGCGATCCGCGAGACCGAGCGCAGATTGGCTGGCGATGTCCTCGCCGACGCGCTCGGAGGTCGGCTCGATCCCGACGAGCTACAGGGTCGGTTGCGCCCCTTCAACCTCGGCAGCGAGATCGTCGTCGCGGTCTTCACCGGCAGGGTTGCGACCGGGGCCGAGGCGACCCTGGCCGAGATCTTGACCGCGCGTGGCTACCCGAACCTGGTCGCGCTGACGACCAACCCGGGCAGTTCAGCGCAGCCGCTGCTTTGCGCGGTGATCGGAACCGCCGGAGCGGTCGATCCGGTCGCGCTGGTCGGGCCGCTTCGCGATGCCCTCGCCGACTCGGTCCCGGCGCTGCGGGCGGCGGCCTCGCGGGTCGTCGCCCTGACCTCGATTCGGCGCGCCTTCCACGAGGCGCGTTGCGCGCTCGAGGCGACCAGCTTCGGTGACGAGCCGCCGCCCCAGGTCGCCTCGCACCGCGACCTCGGCGCCTTCACCCTGCTGTTGGCGCTCCAAGATGAGGAGGCCCTTCGCGCCTACAGCGATGGTCTTTTGGCTGCGATCCTGACCAGCGACGATGACTACGGCCCCGAGCTTTTGCGTTCGGTCGAGGCGTTCATCGAGGAGAACGGGCACTGGGAGCGAGCGGCCAAACGCCTTTACTGTCACCGCCACACCTTGCGCTACCGGATTCGCAAGGTCGAGGAGCTGACCGGGCGTGATCTCGGCAACGCTCGCGATCGGATCGAGCTGTGGATGGCAATCCGGGCGCGGGAGCTTTTGCGATGAGGGTCGGGGTTCCGAGCGAGGTGAAGCCGGACGAGTACCGGGTCGCGCTGAGCGCGGTCGGCGCCCGCGAGTTGGCCGAGCACGGGCACGAGGTGATCGTGCAAAGCGGCGCCGGCGAGGGCAGTGCGATCAGCGATCACGAGTACGTCGCCCAGGGCGCAAAGATCGTCGAGGCGGCCGAGCAGGTTTGGGAGCAGGCCGACCTTGTCGTCAAGGTGAAGGAGCCCCAACCCCCAGAGGTCGCGATGCTGCGCCCCGATTGCCTGCTCTTTGCCTACCTGCACCTGGCGCCTGACCCCGACCTGACCGCGGGGTTGTGCGCGAGCGGCGCCACCTGTGTCGCCTACGAGACGGTGCCGGACCGCAACGGGGCGCTGCCGTTGCTGGCGCCGATGAGTGAGATCGCGGGCAAGCTCGCAACCCAGGCCGGGGCGTTTTTCCTCGAGAAGCCGCTTGGTGGTCGCGGGATTCTGCTCGGCGGCGTCCCCGGCGTCGCGGCGGCCAACGTGATGATCATCGGCGGCGGTGCGGTCGGGCTCAACGCCGCCTTCATCGCGATCGGGATGGAGGCCGATGTCTTCATCTTCGACACCGACATCAACGTCCTGCGCGGGATCGACATCGCGCTGAACGGCCGCTGCTCCACCGTCTACAGCTCGACCTTGGCGATCGAGGAGATGCTGCCGCGGGCCGACCTGGTGATCGGCGCGGTCTTGGTCCAGGGAGCACGGGCGCCACGGGTGATCGGTCGCGATCAACTGGCGTTGATGAAGCGCCACGCCGTCCTGGTCGATGTCGCGATTGACCAGGGCGGTTGCTTTGAGAGCTCGCATCCGACGACCCATGCCGACCCGGTGTTTGAGGTCGACGGGGTGATCCACTACTGCGTCGCCAACATGCCCGGAGCGGTTCCGATCACCGCCACCCACGCGCTGACCAACGCGACCCTGCCGTATTTGTTGGCGCTGGCCGACCACGGTGTCGCCGGCGCGATTGATCGCGATCCGGGGTTTGCCTGCGGGATCAACGTCGCCGCCGGAGCGGTAACCCACCCCGCAGTCGCGGCGGCGACCGGCAGGCAGTACGTCGAGCCCGAGAACGCGCTCGGGCTCGATCCGAAACCAATTCGTAGCGCCAACCAAGGAGGTAGCGATGATCCTGCAGAACTTCATCGACGGTGAGCTGATCGACCCGGCCGAGGGCGGCAGCGAACAGGTGATCAACCCGGCAACCGGCGAGGTGATCGCAACCGCGCCGCTGTCGGGTCCGAGAGATGTCGATCTCGCCGTCGCCGCGGCCTCTCGCGCCTTCGACGGCTGGGCTGCCACGACCCCGGGGGAGCGTGCGACGGCGCTATTTCGCCTGGCCGATCTGATCGAGGCGGAAGCTGAGCTTTTGAGTGACCTCGAATCGGTCGACGCCGGCAAGCCCCGCTCGACCTTTTACGAGGATGAGATCCCGTTCATGGCCGACAACCTGCGCTTTTTCGGCGGCGCGGCACGGACGATGAGCGGGCTCGCCGCCGGCGAATACGCCGCCAACCGAACCTCGATCATCCGCCGCGAACCGGTCGGCGTGGTCGGGCAGATCACCCCCTGGAACTACCCGTTGATGATGGCGATCTGGAAGATCGGCCCCGCCTTGGCGGGCGGTTGCACGGTCGTCTTGAAGCCCGCCGAGATGACCCCGGTATCAACCCTAAAGTTGGCCGAACTGGCGGCCGAGATCTTTCCGCCGGGGGTCCTCAACGTGATCGGGGGTCACGGCGATCCGGCCGGGGCGGCGCTGGTCACCCACCCGGATGTCGCGATGGTCTCGCTGACCGGTTCGCCCGAGACCGGCAAGTGGATCGCCCGCCACGCCGCCGATTCGCTGAAGCGGGTCCACCTCGAGCTCGGCGGCAAGGCTCCGGTGGTGATCTTCGACGACGCTGACATGGAGACGGCGCTCGCCACGATCGCCGCCTGCAGCTACTACAACGCCGGTCAGGACTGCACCGCAGCCTGCCGCGTCCTCGCCTCCGCGGCGGTCTACGACGATGTTGTCGCCGGCCTTGGCGAACAGGCGGGCACGTATGTGATGGGCGATCTCGGCGATCCC
>JAHEXU010000275.1 GCA_023251975.1 bacterium
ACTGTGCGTCGCGATCGGGATGTTCCTTGCCCTCCCGCGTCTTTTGGTTTGCGTGCAACCTGAACCCCAGTCCCCGCAAGAGCTTTCCGACCGATCGGTCAGAGATCTGATGACCGCTCGTCACAAGCGCGCTCGCGAGCTTTTGCAAACTCTTCGAGGACCATCGCAACGGCGAGGTCGGATCCCCGCGCGTATCGGGATCGACCAGCGCCTCCAAGCTCTCCAGCAACTCCGGGTCGGACTCGGTCAATCGCGGGCGGCCCGCGCCCGGACGACGGACGCGGCCCTGCTCCAGCCTCGTCCCCTTCCGCAACTCTGCGATTCCTCGCGTCACCGTGCTTTTGCTGATCCCGGTCGCACGCACAACCGCCGCGGTCCCGCCGGGTCCGCAGGACCGGGCCTCCGTCGCCGCCCACAACCTGCGCTGGCGCTCATTCAGCTCCGGCCCCAGGCCCCGATATCGCTCTGCAATTTTGGATTCATTGATCATGCGTTCGCGATACGCCGCCGCGGTCCAAAATCCTGCCTCAGCCCACTAATTTATTCGCGGGTCCTTAGGGCCGAATCCAGGGGTGCGATCCCCTATCGGAATCGGCCCTTAGCGCCGATGCGGCGATTCAGGGGCGTACGGATCGAGGCCAAGCGGCCGAGTTGCGTCCGCGCCGCCAAACCCTGGACCCGGCGCGGGATGAACGGCAGCACCCGGTAGGCCAGGGCCGATTCGAAGCCGACCGGGACGAGTTCCTTGTTTTTTACCACTGCATCGGCGATCGCGTGGGCGACGATGGTGGGCGAGTGGGCGAAGCGGAAGGCGCGGGCGATCTTCTCTTGGCGCGCGCCAAGCGAGCCGACCAAGCGGGAGTTCGCGGCGATCGGCGTGTTGATGACGCCTGGACAGATCGCGCTGACGCCGACTCCGCTCGCCGCCCAGTCGGCGCGCAGACAGCGTGAGAACGCAACCACGCCCGCTTTCGAGGCGCAGTAAGCGGCCATGTCGCGACTCATGATGTAGGCAGCTCCGGAGGCGACGTTGACGATATGCCCTCGACCGCGCTCGACCATCGCCGCCCCGAACGCATGACAGCCGTATGCGACCCCGCCGAGGTTGATCCCGATCAGCCAGTCCCAGTCCTCGATCGTCGTCTCGAGAAACGGGCCGCCGACGCCGACGCCAGCGTTGTTGACAAGGACATCAACGGGCCCGGCGTCCGCCTCGATTTGCGCGGCGAGCCCCCTGACCGCGTCGGCGTCGCTGACATCGCAGGTCCAAGAAGATGCCGTTGGACCGAGTTCGCTGCACCGCGACGCTGTCTCGGCCGCCGAATCGGCGTCGATATCCACGCATGCGACCTCGGCGCCCTTGGCGGCGAAGTGAAGCGCCGTGGCCCTGCCGATGCCGCTGCCCGCTCCGGTGACGACAGAGCGCGACCCGGTCAGCTGCACGCGTCTCATGCCGCCGCCTCCGCGGCCTCGAACCTGTAATCGTCGAGATCGAAGCGGGCGCTCCGCCACATCGTCTCGAGGGTCGGCGAGGCTCGGAACGGCACGTCGCCATGCTTGTCGAAGTAGTAGCTGTTGGCGAGCGAGCAGCTGTCCTGCCAAACGATCTGCGTCCGCCGCCTCGCCAGCACCGAGCGAAAGAAGCGCTCGTTCGCCTCCGCGCGCACCTCGACCCGGGTCGCGCCCTGCTCACGCGCCCGCCCCAGGCAGCGCAGGATGTGGCGCATCTGGGTCTCGATCAGGTTGAAATAGGAGGAGCCGTTATATCCGTAGGGGCCCATGATCGTGAAGAAGTTCGGGAACCCGGGGATGCTGACCCCCTCGTAGGCCTGGAGGCGGTTCTCGTCCCACCAGGTCTCAAGGTCAAGGGCAGCCGCGCCGCGGACCGGAAATGGCGGCATGCTGCCTGTCTCCATAACCTTGAAGCCGGTCGCGAGCACGAGCAGGTCGGCGTCGCGCAGCACGCCGGGCTCGGTCCGGATCCCGGTCGGAGTAATCCGCCGGATCGGATCGGTCTCGAGCAGGACGTTTTCGCGGTTGAACGTCTTTAGGTAGGTGTTGTGGAAGCTCGGGCGCTTGCAGCCAACCGCGTACCGGGGCGTCAGCTTCCGGCGGACCACAGGATCTGCGACCTGGCGACGCAGGTGGGAGCGCCCGATCCGCGCCGCGAGCTCGGAGACCGGGAGCACAGCGCCGAAGTGCAGCGGCAGCGGGAAGGTCGCCTCGACGAACGCCTGGCTTGCGATTCGCGCGCCGCGATCGGCGAAGGGCAGACGTTCCATGATCTGGCGCAGCGCCCCCGGGATCGCCGCATCGGGCTTCGGCAGACACCAGATCGGCGTCCGCTGAAAGACCGTCAGATGCTCGACGACGGGCGCGATCTCGGGGATCAGCTGGACCGCTGACGCGCCGGTCCCGATCAC
>JAHEXU010000158.1 GCA_023251975.1 bacterium
GCCAAGAGCCGCACGCACTGCACTCGTTCTCGCAGTCGGCGCGGGCATTCGCGCTTCAACAGTTCGTTCATCCGGTCAATTGTTCCCTCAGGGAAGGGCTTTGCTCTTGGGTCCATGACCCCGGGTTCACCGCCGGGGTCGCGATCCCTTCAATTCGCGGGGCGTTTGGTATGACCACTTGTTCTCGGTCGAGTCGGCCACCGCGACCCGATTCGACGACACCGTTTACGGCAGCGCGATCGCCAACATCGTCTACGGAAGCGACGGCAACGATCAGATCTACGGCGCCGAGGGCGGCGACTACCTCTACGGCGAGCGCGGCGACGACACCGTCTACGGCGATCTCGGAGCCGATGTCCTCGATGGCGGCAGTGGCGGAGAGAGCGCCTCCGGCGACTTCGGTGACGGCGGCAGTGATTCGGACGCCGACTCCTGCAGCGGCTTCGAGTTCCTCACCAACTGCCCGTAGCGGACGCGGCCACCCTACGCGGAGTTGGCGCGGTTTCGCTCGTAGTCGAGTTCGGTTCGCAGACCGCGATCGGCGAGGATCGCCCGGGCTGCCTCGAGATCGCCCGCCGGTTCGACTGCCGCGGCCAATGGCGTCACTCGCTCGTAGGCGACCAGCGGGTCGAACCAGAAGCTGAGGGCCGCAAGCGGGGTCAAATCGACCTGGCGCGCGCCGTCGCGGATCGGGGTCGCGCCGAAGCTGCCGAGGGCGGCTCTGGCCGCCAGCAGGCTCGCCTCGGTCGGGGCGGCTGCTGCGGCCGTTTCGATCCGTCGCGCCCCGGCCGCTGACAGCGAGCGGGTGCCGAGCCAGGCGCCCGACTCGGCGATCACGGCAATTCGTCCCAGTAGCTCGCGGATCGTCAATTCACCGTCGCAGCCCGCGCCGAACACAGTCGCGAGCGTCGCCACTTCGGGGCTCGCCAGCCTGGCCGCCGCCAGCATCACGGCGTCGCAAAGCGGGCTTGCCAGGCCCGGTTCGGTGCCGTCGGCGATCGCGTCGCCACCGACATCGAGGTAGATCACCAGATCGCACCTGAGCGAATCGGCGGCGCTCACAATCGCTTCGGCGCAGTCGGCCGGACCGCCGCAGACATCGACCAAAAGGATCGGTTGGCCGAGGTGGGCCGCCAGCCGCGACTCGGCGAAGCGGGTTTGGTTGGGGGCGCGGGCACGGCCGTCGGTCAGGGCGGCGCGCCGGGTTGGCGGCGACAGCTCGATCAGGTCGAGGATCTGTTGGAGTGGCCACGGACCGGGGTGGGGGTCGATCGCGTAGCGCTCCCAGCTCACCCCGCCGAGGACAGTCGGGGTTCCGAGCGACTCGCAGAGTTCGGCTGCGGCCAGCGTTCCAACCACATCGCCGCCCCCGCCGATCCCCAAAATCAGGGCGCGGCGGGCGGCGCCGATAGTAGCCTCGACGGCGCCCGGCCCGGTCGGAACCAGGTTCAGACGAGCGCCGGCTCGGAGGCCGAATCGTGGGCGATCGAGCGAATCTCCTCAGAGGCGCGGCTGAACTCTTCCTCGGCCATCACCGGGGTGCCCTCGAACGGCAGGTCACGGTCGATCTCGACCCAGGAGCGGCAGCCGACGAACTCGTCGCGCACCCGCACCGTCACTGGTCGCGGGATCCGGTGGACGCGCAGCAGCAGAACGTGCATCGGATGCCGCGGCTTCCAGCGCAGCCGCTTGTGCGCGTAGTCCGAGGTCCAGATGTGAAACGGCGACAGCGAGTCGACGACCCGCGGATCATCGGTCGTGAAGTGGTCGGCCACCTCGGCCCAGGCGCGGATCCGAACCCGGTCGGGCTGCGGGATTCCGCCGTCCTGGAGGAGTGCCCGCGGCGGTGGTTCTTCGTCCGGCCAGACGCCCTCTTCGAGCGCCCGTCGCAGCTCCGGGTGGTGCGAGGCACGAACCAGGTCGTTGCGCTGGTGGTCAAACGTCGGGTAGAGGAAAAAGCGCTCATGCTCGAGTTCGAACTGCTTGTTTTCCTCGCGAATTCCGCCCTTTCGGAGCGTCACGAGCTGCTCGCCTTCGGCGAGCGCGCGGACCGTCAGGGCCCATTCCTTAAAAGCGATCGGCATTGGTTACTCAGTCTGGTCAGGGAGTTTGCAAAACAGGGAAACAGGGAAACAGGACTGCCGCAGGCACAGTCGGGCGGATCTGCCGCCGACTTTCAACTGTCCGTTGGATAACGACGAGTTCGACGCTCCAGCGGTTAGCCCTCTCAGTCGCAGGCGATTGTACGCGACCGAGGCGCCCCTGCCAACTTTGTATCGATTCGCACTAATCGCCATCGGCCTTTCGTCCAACGGGCGGCTCGCCGTAACCGCCGCCGCCAGGGGTTTCGATCCGCAGCCGATCGCCCGGTTCGAGCTTCCCGGCGCATTTTGCCGGCAGCTCGATTCCGTTTTTTAGGTTGCGCCCGGTCGCTCCGTTCCCACCGCCGAAACGACCGCGCGGGGCACGGCGACGGCGCTCGGTGATCAGATTGAACTCGATCGGCGCCAGCGCTTCGATCTCGCGGACCATCCCCTCGCCGCCCACCATCGCCCCGGCGCCGCCGCTGCCCCGGCGCAGCGCTAGCTCGCGCACTCGCAGCGGGAACTCCAGCTCGAGCGCCTCGATCGGGGTGTTGAGGGTGTTCGACATGGCGACGTGAATCGCGCTCGGCCCCGGCCCGTCGGCCGCTCCGCCCTGGCCGCCGCCGAGGGTTTCGTAGTAGGTGAAGGCGCTCCCGGGTTGCTCGCAAGTCAGGGTCAGGTTGTTCATCGTCCCCTGTCCCTGGGCCGGTGCCGGGATGGCCGCGGCGAGCGCTTCGATCACCAGGTCGGCGACTCGGCTTGATGTCTCGACGTTGCCTGCCGCGACCGCGGCCCCCGGTCGGGCGTTGAGGATCGAGCCGGACGGGGCGCTGACCTCGATCGGTCGATGCCCGCCCGCCGACGGTGGGGCGTCAGGATCGAGCAAGGCGCGGACCGCGAACAGTGTCGCCGAGCGGGTGACGGTGAGCGGGCAGTTCAGGTTGCCGTCTAGCTGTGGGGCGCTCCCGGAGAAGTCGAACCGCAGCGTGTCGTGGTTCAGTTCGGCCGCGACCCGCAGTTCGACGTCGCTGCCATCAGCCGCCTCCAGGTAATCGACGGCACTGCTTCGAAATTGCTTCAGCGCGTCGAGTCGACCCCGGCAGCGTCGCTCGGCGTAGTCGAGCACCGAACTCATCGCCGCCGCCACCGCCTCGCTGCCGAGCCGATCAGCAAGCTCTTCCAGCCGGATCACCCCGATCCGATTCGCCGCCGCCTGGGCTCGAAAATCGGCCAGGCGCTCCAGCGGGTTTCGCATCGCGGCGGCGAGTTCGTCGAGGGTCTTTGGCCCGATCGGCTGCGGCGCGATCACAACGCCCTCATCGGTGAGTGAGCGAGAGTTGGCGGGCATTCCGCCCGCGGTCGGGCCGCCGATGTCGGCGTGATGGGCGCGCGCCGCGACAAACCCAAGCAGCCCGTTGGCCCCGAACACCGGCGTGATAACCGTGACATCAGGCAGGTGGGTGCCCCCTGCGAACGGATCGTTGCCGATCCAACTACGGCCCGGGATCTGCTCGTGAGCGACGATCGCCGCCACCGCCTCCGGCATTGATCCGAGGTGGACCGGGATGTGCTCGGCCTGGCTCACCATCTCGCCGGTGGCATCGAACAGGGCGGTTGAGCAGTCGCGGCGTTCTTTGATGTTGGCCGAGTGGGCCGAACGGATCAGGACCGCTCCCATCTCCTCGCAGATCGAGGCGAGCGCTCCCAGCATTACCTGCAGCCCGATTGGGTCGAGGCCGCCCATCAGGCCGCTCGCTCCAGGTGCAGGGTCCCGTCAAGGTCGGCCCGGGCGGTCCTACCCGGGGGGACGACGATCGTCGCGTCCGGCATCTCAAAGATTGCGGGACCCGCGATCAGCGCGTCCCGCGGCGGCAGATCGCGGTGGATCGCGGTCTCGACCCAAGCGCCGTCGAACCGCGCCGGTCGACGCGTCGGCTGGATCGCGCGCGATCGTGCTGGTCGTGCCGGTGGGGTTGGGGTGGCCGGAGGCTCGCCGATCAGGCTGAGTCGGAGGTTGACCAACTCGACGGTGCCGGTCGGGTCGCAATAGCCGTAGCGGCGCTCGTGCTCTGCGGCGAAGCGCTCGAGCAGCCTGCCGGGTTCGAGCTCTGCGTCGTCTTCGACCGCCAGCTCAAACGATTGCCCGGTGTAGCGCAGTTCGTATCCGATTCGCTCTTGAGCCGCCGCCGCCACCACCTGCGGCAGTCGCTTCCGGAGGCGATCGCGGAGCACTCCGATCGCGGCGTCGATTGCTTTACGGGTGATTGCTTGGCCACGCAGCATCACCGTCGCGGCGATCTCGGCGCGCTGCTCGGCGGCGCACATCCCGAGCGCCGACAGGACGCCGCCTGCGCTCGGGCAAAGCACCAGCTCGATCCCGAGTCGGTCGGCCAGCGCGCAGGCATGAAGGCCACCGGCACCGCCAAAGCTGAGAAGGGCGTGATCGCGCGGGTCGAGACCGCGTTCGATCGAGACAACTCGCAGCGCCGCCAGGATTCGCTGGTTGGCGATTTCGACGATCCCCTCGGCGCAGCCGATCGTTGTCAGACCGAGTTCGGCGGCAAGGCCAGCGATCGCGGTTTCGGCGGCGTCGGGGTCGAGGCGGACTCCCGAAATGTCCCGTTCGGGCGGTAGGTATCCGCACAGCAGGTTGGCGTCGCTGACAGTCGGCTCGCGACCGCCGCGGCGGTAGCAAGCCGGGCCCGGCATCGCCCCGGCCGACCGCGGTCCGATCGCCAAAATACCGCCCGCCTCGGCGTGCGCGATCGAGCCGCCGCCAGCGCCGACGGTGTGAATCTCGGCCATCGGTAGGGCGATCACTCGCCCGGCGATCTTTCGGCCCGAGCAGCGACTCACCCCGTCAGCGTCGAGCGTGCACAGATCGCACGAGGTGCCGCCCATGTCAAACCCGATCGCCCGCTCGTGCCCGGCTCGACGCGCCGCCAAGCTCGCGCCGACAGCGCCACCGGCCGGGCCAGAAAGGACGCTCCAGGCGCCGCTCCCGACCGCCTCTTTTGCGCTCACCAGACCGCCCGATGACTGCATGATCATCGGCTCGGGCAGTCCGATCGCGGCGGCTTCTCGACACAGCTCGTTCAGATAGTCGCTGAGCAGCGGCGTTAGGTAGGCGTCGATCACGGTGGTCGAGCAGCGCTCGTACTCGCGAAACACCGGCAGGACCTGGTGCGAGCAGGAGACGTGGATCTGCGGCGCGCAACCTCCTAGCGCCGCCGCGAGGGCTTGCTCGTGGGCCGGATGCAGGTAGGAGAAAAGGAGGCAAATTGCGATCGATTCGACCGCTGGGGTCGCGTCGAGGATCTCGCCGCAGACACGCTCGATCTCGGCCGGCTCGAGTCCCCGGACGACCCCGTCGGGTCCGACCCGCTCGTCGACTTCGAAGCGCAGATTCGGTGCCACCGGCGACCGTGGCAGTGGCTCGCGAATCCGGTAAAGGCTCGGTCGGGCCTGGCGACCGATCTCGAGTAGGTCACCGAACCCGGCGGTCGTGATCAAGGCGGTCCTGGCACCGGCTTCCGTCAAAAGTGCGTTCGTTCCGACGGTCATGCCGTGGGCGAACCGGCTCACATCGACGGGGCTGAGCTCAGCTCGTAGAAGCGCCGTTTCGATCGCCGCCAACACTCCCGGCAGCGGATCAGCCGGGGTGGTCGGCGTCTTCGCGGTCGCAAGCGTCCCGGGGCCGAGCACAACGGCGTCGGTGAAGGTTCCGCCGACATCTACCCCGAGCAGCATTGACCCTGGTTAGCACAGACCGCAGCGGTTCCGCCGTTCTGACCAAGCGCCCCGCGGCTTGGCGGGTGTCCGGCCGGGCGTGTCGGCGAAGCGCGCGGGCGGGATCCTCGAACCCGCGGGCGGCCGGGTTGTCAACCAGGAGGTTCGGCGACCGGGTCGCGTCGGCGCTTCAGGCCGAGTCCAGGCTGGGGCGATCAGGTCGTAGAGCGGCGCCAGGTACTGCCCATCAGGGCACTCCAGCGGGAGCGAGGAATCTTCCGATTAGCCGTCGTGGTTGGCGATCACGAGGTTGAAGATCAGCGGGTCGGTGGACGCCAGCCGACCGCGGGCCGGTACGGCACAGGGTCAGCTCGGTTGTTGATTACCTCGAGCGAGATTATTCTTGCGCCGTCGGAGCGGCCCCGGCGCCCGCGAAGGCGGCGGCGAAGTCTTTCGCCGGGCCCGGCTTCGCCTCGAGTTTGAACTCTCCCGAGCCGGTCTTCACGCTCAGCACGTTCCATTTGCTGGTGATCGATTCGACCCTCTCTCTCGGGATCGCGCTGAGCACGCCCTTGACCGCCTTGACCGAGCCCGTGAACGAGATCGCGAGTTCGAACGTAAGCAGCCGCGACGCCGTCAGCACGAGACCGGCGTTGCGCCGCACGATCAGGCCTGCTTCGTCGGCGGCGCCAACATTCTTGCCGCTGATCCGGGCGCCTATCTCGCCGACCACCGGGCCGCCGCCAACCGCCGCGGTGCCGCTTCCGCGGGGTGAGGCGATAACGGTCGCCAGGATCTCCTCGCCGGGCTCGAGAAGGGGCTGCGCCCCCAGCCTGATCGCGTCCGTTTGCTTCGACATGGTCTCTCCTCCGCTTGACCCCGGGTTCTCGACCCCGATGCGATGGCACCTTAGCCTAGATCTGGTCGATTGAGCCGGGCTGGCTGGCGGCCGGCGTTGCCGGGGGCGCGGCCGCTGGCCTGGCTCGAGCAGGTGACCGACGAGCTCGGCGCAAAGCTCGTCGAGGTCGAGCGCGCCCGCTCCCAGGACGACGGCGTCGAGGTGACCTTTTCGATCTTCAACGACTCCGAGGCCGCATCACCGGCCGGTCACTTCACCGCCCAGGTCGGGTTCGACGGCGCCCTGATCAGCTCGATTCGCGTTCAAGGGCAGCCCGTCACCGGCCGGTCGGCAGTGAAGACTGCCGCATTGAGGCGGAAATACCGCCCGAACGCAGCAGTCTTGACCCGGGGCCAGCCCATGCGCAGCCCCGCCGACGTTCGCCAGGGCGCGGGTGCGCCCGGATCGGTCGGTCCCCGGCACTACACTGGGCTGCGATGAGACGACCAGGGGGGCCGCCTCCGCCGCCGCGGGTGGGGTTGATCCAGCGTGAACTCGACCGGTTCGACGGTCCCCGATACCTCGAGATCGGCCTCGGGGTCGGTGCCGTCTTCTTCCATGTCTACGCGCGGCGCAGAGTCGGCGTCGACCCCCGCGGATTGTCGGCACGAAAGCGATTGTTCCATCCGCTCTCGTCGCTGCGGTCGAGCATCGTGCGCGCGACGAGCGACGCTTACTTCGCCTCCTTGGACCCGTCGGCGGCCTTCGAGGTCTGTTTCGTCGACGGCTACCACACCTACGCGCAGGCGCTGTGTGACGTTGAGAACTCGCTGCTCCACCTCGCCGAGGGCGGCGTCGTGATGATGCATGACTGCAACCCGCCCGACGAGGCCAGCGGGCTCGCCGATCCGCACGTCGCGGCCGCCGCGGGAAGTGACTTGTGGTGTGGCGATGTCTGGAAGGCGGTCGTGCACCTGCGGGCTACCCGACCCGACCTGGAGACCTCGGTGCTCGACACCGATTACGGGATCGGGGTCGTGCGGCGTGGCAACTCCGAGCCGCTGGCCCTCGATGTCGCAGAGATCGAGGACATGGGCTACGCCGATCTCGAGCGAAACCGAGCCGAGTTGCTCGGCCTTCAGCGCCCGACCGGGTAGAAGCGTCCGATACGCGGAGCAGAGCGCGGTTTGGGGTAAGGGTGTCGACGGCGGCGGCGGCGGCGGCGCTGCGGCGGTCGAGCACCGAGGGGAGGACGATGCGGTCGTTGTCGGCAAGGCCGCCGACTCGGGCCTGCGGCGGTGCCACATCCGCGACGCTCCAGACGACGGGCCAGGGCTCGCAGCTGACCGCGGGGACCCTTAGTGCTGCCCGCCGCAAGTTCGCTCCACTCACGCGGCGAGCGCGGGTGAGAGCGGTTCAAGTTCGTCGATGCCGCTTGCCTCGGTCTGATTGGTCTCGCCGCCGGAGTGCGAGGCCG
>JAHEXU010000159.1 GCA_023251975.1 bacterium
GTTGACGCCGCCCACGAAGCGAGGACCAACCTGATCGAGGCCTGCGCCGACTACGACGACGAGCTGATGGAGATGTATCTCGACGACCAGGAGATTCCGCACGAGCGGATCGCCAAGTCGCTGCACCGCGCCACCTTGGAACTCAAGGCAACCCCGGTTTTGTGCGGCTCGGCCTTCAAGAACAAGGGCGTGCAGCCGCTGCTCGACGCGGTCGTCGAGCTGCTGCCGTCGCCGCTTGAGGTGCCAGCGGTCGAAGGGATCGAGCCGATTCGCGGCCAAAAAGAGGGTCGTCCGGCGAGCCGCGCGGCCGCCGATGAGGCGCCGTTCTCCGCGCTCGCCTTCAAGGTCATGTCCGATCCATTCGTCGGCAAGCTCACCTACTTCCGGGTCTACTCCGGCCACCTCGAATCGGGCGGCCGAGTTCTCAACGCCACCTCGGGCAAAACCGAGCGGATCGGGCGACTGCTGATGATGCACGCCAACTCGCGCGAGGAGATCGGCGAGTGCTTCGCCGGGGACATCCTCGCCGGGGTCGGGCTCAAGCAGACCTCGACCGGCGACACCCTGAGCGCACCCGACAACCCGATCGTGCTCGAACAGATCATCTTCCCCGAGCCGGTGATCGCGGTTGCGATCGAACCGAAGACGAAGTCCGACCAGGAGAAGCTGGCGACGGCGTTGGGCCGCCTTTCCGAGGAGGACCCGACCTTCCGAATCGAGTCCGACGAGGAGACCGGCCAGACCCTGATCCACGGGATGGGCGAACTCCACCTCGAAGTCCTGGTCGATCGGATGATGCGCGAATTCAACGTCGAGGCGAACGTCGGTCGGCCGCAGGTTGCATATCGCGAGACGATTCGCGAGGTCGCGACCAAGGTTGAGGGCAAGTTTATCCGCCAGACCGGCGGCTCGGGCCAGTACGGCCACGTCGTGATCAACCTCGAGCCGAACCCCGGCAAGGGCTTTGAGTTCGTGTCGAAGATCAAGGGTGGCGTGGTGCCGAGCGAGTACATCCCGTCGGTCGGGAAGGGGATCGCGGAGGCGCTCGGAACCGGCGTCAAGGCCGGCTACCCGATGGTCGATGTCAAGGCGACCCTGACCGATGGCTCCTACCACGATGTCGACTCTTCGGAGATGGCCTTCAAGATCGCCGGGTCGATGGCCTTCCAGGCCGCTGCCAAGCGCGCCAAGCCGGTCCTCTTGGAGCCGATCATGGCGGTTGAGGTGGTCACTCCCGACGAGTTCCTCGGCGATGTGATCGGAGATTTGTCGCGGCGCCGCGGCAAGGTTCAGGGCCAGGAAACGCGGGGCGGCGCGCTCGCGGTCAACGCCCGGGTACCGCTCGGCGAGATGTTCGGCTACGTCGGAGACCTGCGGTCGGCCACCCAGGGTCGAGCCAGCTACTCGATGCAGTTCGACGGCTACGAGGAAGTCCCAGCCAACATCGCCGAAGAGATCGTTGCCGCCAAGGCCGGCGGGGGTCCAAAATCGTAGAAGCCCCCGACCGCAGGACATCAACCCGGCAAGAATGCTTATTCTTCGCGGGTTGGCCGTAAGCGGGTCCTACCCCGCAGGCGGTTCCCCAAGACTGCACCAACAAGCGCACCAAGACTGAAAGAAACCCCCAAAGGAGCGACAGGAAAACGATGGCGAAGGAGAAGTTCGAGCGCGATAAGCCGCACGTCAACGTCGGCACGATCGGTCATATCGACCACGGCAAGACGACCCTTACCGCGGCGATCACAAAGGTTCTGGCCGAGTCGCTGGGCGGCGAGGCGAAGAGCTTCGAGGAGATCGACAACGCTCCGGAGGAAAAGGAGCGCGGGATCACGATCTCGACCTCGCACGTCGAGTACCAGACCGAGAACCGTCACTACGCTCACGTCGACTGCCCCGGGCACGCTGACTACGTCAAGAACATGATCACCGGCGCGGCGCAGATGGACGGCGCGATCCTGGTTGTTTCGGCGGTTGATGGACCGATGCCGCAGACCAAGGAGCACGTCCTACTGGCCCGCCAGGTTAACGTCCCCCACATCGTTGTCTTCCTCAACAAGATCGACATGGTCGATGACGAGGAACTGGTCGAACTGGTCGAGGAAGAGGTCCGCGAGCTGCTCAGCGAGTACGACTTCCCCGGCGAGGACACCCCGTTCGTGCACGGTTCGGCGCTGAAGGCGCTTGAGGGTGACGCCGACGCGGTCCAGTCGATCCTCGATCTGGCGGCGGCGCTCGACTCCTACTTCCCGGAGCCGGTCCGCGACCTCGACAAGCCCTTCCTGATGCCGATCGAAGATGTCATGACCGTCCCCGGGCGCGGCACCGTTGTGACCGGCCGAATCGAGACCGGGGTGATCAACGTCAGCGACGAGGTCGAGGTTGTCGGAATTCGCGACACCGGCAAGACGGTTGTAACCGGCGTCGAGATGTTCCACAAGACCCTCGATCGAGGTCAGGCGGGCGACAACGCCGGCTGCCTGCTCCGCGGGATCAAGCGCGAGGGGGTGGAGCGCGGGCAGGTCCTTTGCAAGCCGGGTTCGATCACTCCGCACACCAAGTTCAAGTCCGAGGTGTACTGCCTAAAGAAGGAAGAAGGCGGGCGTCACACGCCCTTCTTCTCGGGCTACCGTCCGCAGTTCTACTTCCGGACGACCGACGTGACCGGCGTCTCCAACCTGCCCGAAGGGGTCGAGATGGTGATGCCGGGTGACAACGTCGAGATGAGGATCGAGCTGATTCAGCCGATCGCCATGGACCCGGGCCTGCGATTCGCCATCCGCGAGGGTGGCCGGACCGTCGGATCGGGGGTCGTTACCGAGATCATCGAGTAGCGACCACCCGCGGGCAGACTCACCCCCGAGACTGCCCGCACCCTCGTCCCGAGCGACGAGAACGCCACAGCAAGATACGACCGGGCAACCAGCCCCGCCTCTCAGTCGCCAGGGATTCGGCGGCTTGGCATCCCGAAGCCGGGACGTATTCGGCGCCCAGTATCAAGAAGACCGACCAAGAGAAACGCAAAAGCAGGAACCAAAGTGGCCTCATTGACCACAGGAAAAATCCGAATCCGCCTCAAGGCGTACGACCACAACGCGATCGATCGCGCCGCGCGCGAGATCGTCGAGACGGCGACGCGAACCGGCGCATCGGTCTCCGGACCGGTTCCGTTGCCGACCTCGAAGAACGTCTATTGCGTGATTCGATCGCCGTTCAAGGACAAGGACTCGCGAGAGCACTTCGAGATCCGGACCCACAAGCGGCTTATCGACATCCATCAGCCAAATGCAAAGACCGTCGACGAATTGCAGCGGATCGACACGATTCCGGCTGGCGTCGATGTCGAGATTCGTCTCTAGGCAGGTCGAGGAATCGTTGTGGCGCAGATCATCGGAAAGAAGCTGGGGATGACCCAGATCTTCAATGACGACGGAACCGTCGTTCCGGTCACGGTGATCGAGGCGGGACCGTGCACGGTCACCGCGGTTCGCGACCACGAGCGCGACGGCTACGCCGCGGTCCAGCTCGCCTTCGGCGCCGTCAAGGAGGGCAAGCTGAGCGGCGGCGAGCTCGGTCACCTGAGCAAGGCCGGGGCGCCGCCGAGTCGGACTGTGATCGAGTTTCGCGACCCCGAGGGCAGTCACGAAATCGGCAATACCGTGACCGTCGAGGGCTTCGCTCCCGGCGACAAGGTGAAGGTCGCGGGCACCTCGATCGGCAAGGGCTTCCAGGGAACCGTGAAGCGCCACAACTTCTCCCGAGGGCCGGTTTCGCACGGCTCGCACAACGTTCGCGCTCCGGGCTCGATCGGCGCCAGCGCTTGGCCGGCCCGAGTCTTCCCCGGCAAACGGATGCCCGGCCAGATGGGCAACAAGCGGATCACCCAGCGCGGCCTCGAAGTTGTCGAGGTCGACACCGACCGTAACCTGCTGCTGCTGAAGGGCTCGATCCCCGGCGCCAAGAACGGCACCGTCGAGGTTAGGAGCGAGGCCTGATGGCGGCTGGGGTCAAAGTGACCGCGCTCGGCGGCGCCTCGGCGCCGACCTTGCCCGCCGTGGTTTTCGCAGAGCCGTTTCACGAGTCGGCGATCCACGAGGTCGCGCGGGCCGATCTGGCGGCGCGCCGACGTGGCACCGCCTCGACCCTGACCAGGGGCGAGGTAGCGATGACCGGCGCCAAGGCATGGCGCCAAAAGGGCACCGGTCGGGCGCGGATTGGCGCCCATTCGGTCCCGCACCGCCGCGGCGGTGGTGTCGCCTTCGGCCCGAAGCCGCGCCGCTACACCGTCAAGGTCAACCGCAAGCTGCAACGTCGCGCCTTTGCCTCAGCACTGTCGGTCCACGGCGCCCGCGAATCGATCGCGATTTTTGACGGCTCGGGCTTCGAGGCTCCCTCGACCAAGCAGGCCGCTGCGCTGCTGGCCGAGTGGGGGGGCAAAGGAACCGCGCTGGTGATCCTCGGATCGGACCAAATCGCCGCCGCCAAGAGCTTCCGCAACCTTCCCAAGGTGCGGGTCCTGCCCGCCGCCGCGGTCGCGGTCGCCGATCTGATCGGCGCCGCCTCGTTGCTCCTCTCCGAGCAGGCGATCGAGGTCTTGGTCGGACGCGGCAGCGCCGAGGTTGGTCGTGGCGCCCGTCGCGCCGCGGCGGAGCCCGAAGCCGCTGGTGGTGAGACCTGATGGATCCGCGTCAGGTCGTGATCGCCCCGGTGATCTCCGAAAAGGCCTATGCCCTGATGGGGCACAACAAGTTCACCTTCCGGGTCAACGATCGGGCGCACAAGACGCAGATTGCCCAGGCGGTCAGCGAGATCTTCGGCGTCAAGGTGGTTGCGGTGTGGACCGCCAACGTCCGTTCGAAGCCAAAGCGGCGCGGCGCCCACATCGGCAAGACCCGGGCTTGGAAGAAGGCCGTGGTCGAGCTGGCCGCGGGCGACACGATCGAGCTGTTTGAAGGCGCGGCGTCAGAGGGATAACGATCGATGGCGATTCGAAAGTCAAAACCGACCAGCCCGGGGCGTCGCTTTGCGATGTATCAGGAGCGCGACGAGATCACTGCGACCCGGCCCGAGAAGTCGCTGACCCGCGGCAAGAAGTCGAGCGGCGGCCGCAACTCCTACGGGCGCGTCACCGCGCGCCACCGCGGCGGCGGCGCCAAGCGGCGCTACCGCGAGATCGATTTCAAGCGCATCAAGGACGGGATTCCGGCCAAGGTCGCCTCGATCGAGTACGACCCCAATCGGACCACCTACATCGCGCTGCTTCATTACGCCGATGGCGCTAAGGCCTACATCCTGGCGCCGAACGGAGTTGGGGTTGGGGCGATGCTCGAGTCGGGTCCGAAGGCTGATATCCAGCCTGGGAACTGCCTGCCGCTGGCCAACATCCCGACCGGCACCGTCGTCCACAACGTCGAATTGCAGCCGGGTCAGGGTGGTCGGATCGGTCGTGCCGCCGGAACCGCGATCCAAATTGTCGCCAAGGATGGAAGCATGGCGACCCTGCGGCTGCCAAGCTCAGAGATGCGGATGGTTCGGGCCGAATGTCGCGCCACCGTCGGGACCTTGTCGAACGCGGAGCACCAAAACGTCAAGCTCGGTAAGGCGGGTCGGTCACGGCACAAGGGTCGGCGACCGCAATCACGCGGGATCGCGATGAACCCGGTCGACCACCCGCACGGCGGCGGCGAGGCTCACAAGACCCCGGGTGGACACCCCAAGACCCCTTGGGGCAAGCCGACGCTCGGCTACAGGACTCGCAAGAAGGGCAAGAAGTCGGACGCGCTGATTGTGCGCGGGCGCCGACGCGGAAAGAAGAAGCGCTGATCGCGCGGCGGTCGCGGTAAGCGGTAAGGAAGTTTCATGGGACGTTCAGCGAAAAAAGGCTGGTTTTGCGAGGAGCGCTTGCTCGTGCGGATTCACGCGATGAATGATTCGGGCGCCAAGCAGATGCTCAAGACCTGGTCGCGTACCTCGACGATTTTTCCCGAGATGGTCGGACATACGATCGCGGTCCACGACGGTCGCAAGCATGTGCCGGTCTTCGTCTCGGAGTCGATGGTCGGCCACAAGCTCGGCGAGTTTGCGCCGACCCGAACCTACCGCGGACACGGCGCCAAGAAGGGCTGATCGGTAATGGCCGCTGCTACGACAACCGAGACCGCGCCTCTCGAGGCTCCGATCGTCCGGGCCAGCGCCCGCTTTGTCCGGGTCGCGCCGCGCAAGATGCGGGTCGTCGCCGATCAGGTTCGCGGGATGCGGGCCCCGGCCGCGCTTGACCTCCTGCGCTTCTCGCCCCGCGGCGCTTCGGTCGACATTTACAAGTTGCTCTCGTCCGCGATCGCCAACGCCGAAAACAACAACAATCTCGACGGCGACAGCCTGGTGATCGAGCGAATCTTCGTCGACGAGGGCCCGACCTTAAAGCGGTGGCGTCCCCGCGCTCGCGGCCGCGCCACTCGGATCGAGAAGAAGACCTGCCACATCACGATCCACCTGACCCCGGAGGTGCCCCGCTAATGGGCCAGAAGATTCATCCCGAAGGCTTCCGGGTCGGCTACATCCATGACTGGAAGTCGAACTGGTTCAACGAGCGTAACTTCGCCGACTACCTGATCGAGGACCTCGAGATCCGCGATCACATCGAGCGCAAGCTCGCCCACGCCAGCCTTTCTGACATCGAGATTCGCAAGCAGCGCGGCGAGGTCACCGTCGATATCCACACCGCTCGTCCCGGCGTCGTGATCGGCAAGTCCGGCTCCGAGGTCGACGCGCTCCGCAAGGACCTGCACAAGCTGACCGGCAAGCCGGTTCGGGTCAACATCCGCGAGATCAAGCGCCCCGAGCTTGACGCCAAGCTGGTCGCCCAGTCGATCGCCGAGCAGTTGCAAAACCGGGTTGCCTTCCGGCGCGCGATGAAGCGGGCGCTGACCTCCGCGATGCGCTCCGGCGCGAAGGGCGTCAAGGTCCAGATCTCGGGCCGCCTCGGTGGCGCCGAGATGGCGCGGACCCAGCATTATTCGGACGGCCGGGTCCCGCTTCACACCCTGCGCGCCGACATCGACTACGGCTTTGTCGAGGCGCGGACGACGACCGGACGGATCGGCGTCAAGTGCTGGATCAACAAGGGCGAGGTAATGCCTGAGGGCTACCACAACGCCGAGCCCGAGGAGACGCTGATGCCGCGCCGGAGCGGTCGCATGCAAAATCGTCGTCCCCGTTCGGACGGCTCCTCCGGTGGCGATCGGAGTTCTTCCTGATGCTGATGCCGAAGCGGGTCAAGCACCGCAAGCAACACCGAGGCAAGATGCGCGGCTACGCGAAGGGCGGCACCAACGTCGAGTTCGGCGAGTACGGACTCAAGGCGATTGAACGCGGCTGGGTGACGAATCGCCAAATCGAGGCCGCCCGGGTCGCGATGACCCGCAAGATCAAGCGTGGCGGCAAGGTCTGGATCAATATTTTCCCCGACAAGCCCTTCACGAAGAAGCCCGCCGAGACGCGGATGGGCTCGGGTAAGGGCAACCCGGAGGGCTGGGTCGCGGTCGTGAAGCCGGGCCGGGTCATGTTCGAGCTGGCCGGCGTCCCCGAGGAGTTGGCCCGCGAAGCGATGTGGCTGGCGGCGCAAAAGCTCCCGATCAAGGCCAGGATCGTCAGCAAGGACGAGCTGGGATGAACGGCTCAGAGGTCAACGGGCTCGACGATCAGGATGTCGTCGATCGGCTCAAGGAGGCTCGGTCTGAGCACTTCAACCTGCGTCTCAAGCACGCCACCGGTGAACTCGAGAACACGTCGCGGCTGAACGGTGTGCGACGCGACGTGGCGCGACTTCTGACCGTCGCCAAACAGCGCGGCATTGACCTCGGGCGCGTACTGCGCAGCTAAGCAAGACCTGAAGAAACAAGATGAGCGACGAAACAACAACTGACGAGCCGGCCGCCGCGCCGCATGTTCAACTTTCCCCAAAAGAGCGTCGGACGCTGAAGCGGACGACCGCGCAAAAGGTGGCGAAGCCGCCTCGCA
>JAHEXU010000276.1 GCA_023251975.1 bacterium
GGCCGAGGGTGGCCAGGTTGGGCGGGGCGGCGGCGGTCCAGGAGTCGTAGCGGAGGCTGTCGAGGATGACGATGACCAGGTTGCGGGCGCCCGGAGGCGGGATCGGGCGGGTGGGCGCGAAGCCCATCGTGTTTCGATCGGGCGCGAAGCGGCCACCGGGGCGATGTCGGCGACACTGCTCCCGCGGTGGCCCGCCGGGTTCGGGATCCACCGGTCCGGGTTGACCGCGGGCGCCTGCCGGGCGGCTTCGTCCGCCCTCGCGCCGCTCACGCCGACACCATTGTCACCGTCTTCTCGCACCGCGCAAAGCAGAACTGGCTGCCCTCGCCGATCGAGCGAGCCACCACCATGCCGCCGCGCCGTGCCGCCTCCTCGACCGCCTCGATCGAGACCGCGCAGCCGCGCCAGGCCGGGTCATCCTGACCGCTCGGCCCGCGTCGCAGCACTGCTCGGGCTCGATCGCGCAGCCTGATCGAGCGATCGTGGACGGCTGGGTCGGTCGAGACCCCAACCAGCGCCCAGCCGCCCGTCCGCAAGACCCGTCCCATCTCGGTGATGTAGGCGAGCACGATCACCGGGTCGGGAATGTGCTGCAAGACGACGTGCGAGAAGACGACATCGATCGTTTCGTCCTCGACCGCGGCCAGGCTCGACCCGTCGCCGAGCAGCCACTCGACGTTGTCGAGCTGCGGGTTTTGCTCGGCCGCCATCCGCAGCATTTCGGTCGAGATGTCGAGGCCGATCACGGTCGCGCCACGTTCCGCCAGGGCGCGGGTCATCCGACCGATCCCGCAGCCGACCTCGAGCACCGTAGCGGTCGCAGCGATCGTGCTGTCGAGCGCCGCCAGGATTGTTTCGAGCTCGGTTTCACCGCTTCGCCAGAACGCTTCGCGGTCGGTCCCGCGGTAGTCGAGGCTGTTGTTGATGAAGTAGAGCGCGTTCTCGCGGGCACGTGCGTTCCAGAAGCTGCGCATGCGGTGGCTCATCTGGGCCGGTGTGGTTGGTTCGGATTGGGCCACGGCGGCGAATCTACAGGGGTCGGCGGTCAGCGACAATCGGGGCGATGCGCCTTCTCCAGATCGGCAACATGTTCCCGCCACACCACCTCGGCGGCGCCGAGTTGATCTGGCATTCGGCGGTTCAGCAGGCTCGATCGGCGGGACATCGGGTCCGGATCTTGACCTCGACGCACCGCGAGGAGGCGCTCGACCCGACGATTGCCGAGGACCCTGAGATTGCTCGAACCCTGCGCTGGTACTGGCGCGATCACGAGTTTCCGCGCTACTCAGCGGCGGCACGACTTGCGATCGAGTTGCACAATCGCCGCATCCTGGCCGCCGCGCTTCGCGACTTCAATCCCGACGCGGTGATCCACTGGTCGTTTGGCGGAATGTCGCTTTCGCTGCTCGAGCAGGTGCGCCGGTCCGGGCGCCCGGCGGTCGCTGTTCTGCTCGACGATTGGTTGGTCTACGCCCCCCGCGTCGACGGCTGGCAGCGCGGCTGGCGGCGATTTGGCCGCTTGGCTGCGCTCGCACCCGGGATCGGCCCGGCCCGTCGGGTTGACCTCGCCGGGATCGCCCGCTTGGTCTTCATGAGCGCTGCGCTGCGCGAGCATGCCGTCGCCGCCGGACTTGAGGTTGCGGGGTCGCCGGTCCGTTATCGGGGCGTCGATCCCGGCCTGTTTGAGGCCCGACCACCGCGTCCGAACTGGGGAGGACGCTTGATCTGCGTCGGTCGGGTCGAGGCGCGCAAGGGCGTCGAGATCGCGATCGCGGCGCTGGGCCTGTTGCCCGAGACGACATCGCTGCAAATCCTCGGCCCGGCCCAGCCAGCCTATCGCGCCGAGCTTGATCGGCTGATCGCGTCGCGCCGACTTGGCGATCGGGTCGAGTTTTCGCACTGCGGGCGCGACCGGGTTGGCGCCGCGATCGCCGCCGCCGATGCGCTGCTGTTCCCGGTCCAGTGGGAGGAGCCGTGGGGACTGGTGCCGCTTGAGGCGATGGCATCGGGGACCCCGGTGATCGCGGCCGCGACCGGCGGTGGCCGCGAGTACCTGCGCGATGGGGATAACGCGTTGGTTTATGCGGACAAACCTTCCGACCGGGCGGACCCCGCCCGACTCGCGGCGGCAGTGCGGCGGCTCGCCGACGGCCCGGCCCTCCGCAGCGCCCTCCACGCCGGTGGACTCGCGACCGTCGCCCGGTTCGATGTCGCCGACTTCAATGCTGCCATCCTGACCGAGGTCGAGGTCGAGGTCGCGATCACGATCGCGGCACAAAGCTAAGCCTGGATACACCGAACCGACCGGCGAATCCGCCCCCCATCCCGGCGCCGGGAGCCGATTCGCGCCCACCCCCGGGGCACCACCCCGCGGGTGTTCACCAATCGACCCCCGACTTG
>JAHEXU010000277.1 GCA_023251975.1 bacterium
TGTCGCGGATTGGCGCGATTGGCGTTTGAAAAGCCCGGCCATTGGCCGGGCTTTTTGTTGGCCGCTGCGTCGTCACGATAGGTGGCGCCGCCGTGGTCAAGCCGGCTGGCGCTCTACACCGACCGTCCCTCGTGGTGGTCGCTCGATCCGGCCTCGGGTACCGTCACCGAGCTCGGCGGCTCAGCAAACGCCGGGCGCTCCGACACCGGCCCGATGGTGCCCGCCGGTGAGGGCCAGGGTGACTTCGGAGCCCTCGCCCGCGGCCAGCTACCCGGCCTGATGGGGCTCGCCGGCAAGACGAAGTTCCGCTACGACAACGAGATGCGCCTCAGCTCGGTGAAGGGGACCGGGCGAGGCATGAGCCAGGTCGAGCGCGACCCGCTCGGGCGGGTCTCAAAGCTGACCCAGCCGCTGCAACGAGGGGCGGACCGGTTCATCACCAGCTCGTTCGAATACGACCAAAACGGCAACCTGAGCGAAGCGTTCGATCCGCTCGGCAACTCGACCCGTTACCGCTATGACGGCTTCGATCGCTTGATCGAGATGCGCACCCCGCCGCACGCCAACACGGCGAGGCGGCTGCGGACCCGCTACGAGCTCGATCCCAACGGCAACCTGCGCCGTGAGATCGCGCCCGGGCCCGGCAGCGAGAACTCGCGCGCCAGCCGCTACGCCTACGACTCGCTCGACCGCCTGACCCAGGCCACCAACCCCGAGCGCGAGTCCACCTACTACGGCTACGACGCTGAGGGCCACCGCACCGTCTCGATCTCACCCCGCGCCCCGCGGCGCCTTTTGAAGCGAGGTCTGGACAGCGCCTTGGCCCGTCGGCCGGGCGGCCAGCTCGTCTCCGAGGTTGCAAAGTTCGCGACCACCTCCCACTACGACAGCGCCGGTCAGCTCGATCGGATCACAGCGCCGCAGGGCATCACGACCCGCTTTCGCTACGACCCGAACGGGAATCTCACCCTGACCGACGCACCCGGCGCCCAAACCGACAGCGGCGGTGAGGGCAACGTTCGCTTCCTCACCAAGGTCCGCTACGACGGCCGCGATACCCCGTGGGTAACCCAGGTCGCGACCACAGACGGCGAGCTCCACCACCGCCAGGTAACCGAATACGACCAAAGCGGCAACCTGGTCCGAACCGTCTCCGGTCGCGCCCTGCGCCGCACCGCCGTGCCCGGCGATGGGCGACTCGCCCTCCCCGAGCACCGCTACGATCCGGCTCTGATCGACACCGCGATCGCCGACAAGCCCTCCACCGGCTCCCCCAAGCTCGCCAAGCGAGCCGAGACGCAGCTACGCGGCGCCACCTACGAGGCCGAGGTCCACACCTACACGCCCGACGACCTGCCAAGCCAGACCTATCTGGCCTGGGGTAAGCGCGACCGCACCGACCGCCGCGGCTACGTCAGCGATCTGCACCGCGATCGCCGCGGCTACATCACCGCGATCGACTCCCCCCACCCCTACGACCTCGCTCCGGGCGCCGGCCCCGGCCAGAGCCCCGGCCACCTCGAGCGCACCTACCTGAGCTACTTCGACCCCGGCTGGGTTCGGGCAATCTCACAACCCGCCCGCCTCGATCCGAACGAGCCCCTCCACAGCGAGATTCCCGACGACCAGCGGGCGCTGTCGTTCAACTACGACCGCCGCGGCTATCAGACCCGCTGGGAGACCGCCTCGAAGCGAAAGATCAGCCGCACCTACTACCCCTCCGGCGCCCTCGCCACCCGCAGCGGCCAGAAGGGAACCGGCGATGCCAAGACGATCCGTTCCTCTACCTATGCCTATGACCCACGCGGCCGGCTCACCACCCTGACCGACACCTACCCCGGCTCGGGCGGCCCGCTCGTAACCGAGATCAGCCACGACAACGCGGGCCGGGTCAAGCGGGTCGACCAAGCCGAGGGCTGGGGCGAGGACGGGATCGACACCGCCTATGCCTATGACCGCTCCGGCAACGTCGAGACCCTGAAGGCCAACGGCCGCCTCTCTGAGGGGGGCAAATACCTCGGCGGCCAGATCAGCCGCTACACCTACAACGCCGCCGAGCGCGAGCGCTCGGCGACCGTCGAGCGCGCAGACGAGAGCTTCGAGACGAGTTCGCGGTGGTGGCCCTCGGGTCAGCTACGCCGCCGCGTCAAGCCCAACGGCACCGTCGAGCGGCGCTTCTATAAGGGTCCGGGCGAGATCTCGCAGATGACCCGGATCGCCTCGGATGGGACCGAGCAAAAGAACATCCACTACACCTACGACCAAAACGCCAACCGAACCGCCGACGAGCGCGGCACCTACTCCTACAACTCACGCGACCAGCTGACCGCCTGGACCCGGGCCTCCGATTTCCCTGAGGACCCCGGCACGAGCGTCAGCTACCGCCCTGACCCAACCG
>JAHEXU010000160.1 GCA_023251975.1 bacterium
TGCCGCCCGGATCCGTCAATTGAGGATGAGGGACGGGGTCAAAGTCGGGATTCCGGTGAATTGCGCCGGGATTCGGGTGAATTTCCCTCGTCGGATCGGCCGTTCGGTGGATTCAGGTTATTTCAACCGACCCCCCCTATTACGACAACATCGGATACTCCGATCTCTCGGACTTCTTCTACGTCTGGCTTCGCCGATCGCTGCGCGAAGTTCATTCAGGCTTATTGGAGACGATCCTCGTCCCCAAGGCAGAGGAACTCGTCGCCAACCCATACCGGCATCACGGACCAGAGGGAGCCAAGGGGTTTTTCGAAGACGGGTTCCGTCGAGTCTTCGCGGCGGCGCGCGGGTCCGCGTTGGAGGATTGTCCGATTACTGTCTATTACGCGTTCAAGCAATCCGAGGTCAGTTCGGACGGCCTCGCATCCACCGGGTGGGAGACCTTGCTCGACGGGATGATCCAGACCGGCTGGGTGATTACTGCCACCTGGCCGGTGCGCAGCGAGTCCAGCAACCGAATCGCGAGCCAGGGCACCAACGCCCTCGCCTCCTCGATCGTCCTCGCGCTCCGGCCTCGCCCGGACGACGCGCCCACCACCGACCGACGCGGCCTGATCGCGGCCCTCCAGGACGAACTCCCCGATGCGCTTCGAAAGCTCCAGCAGGGTGCGATCGCGCCGGTCGATCTGCCCCAGGCGGCGATTGGCCCTGGGATGGCGGTGTTCTCGCGCTACTCGAAGGTGATCGAGAACGACGGTTCGGCGATGACGGTCCGCTCGGCGCTGGCGCGGATCAACGAGATCCTCGATCAGGTGCTGAACGAGCAGGAAGGCGACTTCGACTCGGCGACCCGGTTTGCGGTCGCCTGGTATCGCCAGCACGCCTACGGCACCGGCCAGTTCGGCGATGCCGACAACCTGGCGCGGGCCCGCAATACCTCAGTCGAGGCGCTGGACCGCGACGGCATCCTGACCAGCCTCGCCGGCAAGGTGACGCTGCTCGCTCCCTCAGCGATGCCCGACGATTACGACCCCGCCTCCGACGACCGGATCGGTGCCTGGGAGGTCCTGCACAACCTGATCGCCGCGCTCGATCGGGGCGGGTTGCCCCAGGCTGGCCCGCTGTTGGCCGACGCACTCGACCGCCCTGACGGCGCGATTGACGGCGAACTGATCAAGGAGCTCGCCTTCCTGCTCTTCTCGATTGCCGAGAAGAACGGCTGGTCGAAGGACGCTGTTGCCTTCAATACGATCGCAACCTCGTGGCCAGAAATCGTCCACGCTTCACGGGCGATCGCGCCAACCACCGTCGAGCAGAGTGCATTCGACTTCGAGGAGGGTTGAGATGGTTGTCAAGGCCTCGCTGTATGAGCTTGCCGAGTACTTCGCGACGAAGACACTCGGGGGCACGCCGTTTAGCCCGTGCCCCGCGACCGACCAGGAGGCACTGACGGTGCTGAACTCGAAGCCACTGATTACGAGGCGCCGCCAAGGTCTCGCCGACCCTCCGGGTAGCCTTGCTCGCAGTGAAGACGATCGTCTATATCGATGGTTTCAACCTCTACTACGGATGCCTCAAAGGGACCGCCCACCGCTGGCTGAACCTGCACGAGTTGGCGCAGAAGATGCTCCCTCGGGATCAGATCGTGGGACTCAGGTACTTCACCGCGCTTGTCCAGGGACGGCCGTCGGATCCCGACGCACCGGCTCGCCAGAAGACCTACCTGCGGGCGCTGGAAACGCTTCCCGATCTAGAGATCCATTACGGCCACTTCCTGACCACGAAGATTCGGGCGATGCTGGTGACCCCGCCCAAGCGCGGAAGCGGGGCGGTGGAGGTTTGGAAGACCGAGGAGAAGGGGTCGGATGTCAATCTCGCGACACGGCTACTCGTCGATGGGTACGAGGCTCGTTACGAGTTGGCCGTGGTGGTGTCGAACGACGGCGACCTCAAGGCGCCGATCGAACAGGTTCGACAGGTGCTGTCGATCCCGGTAGGGGTTCTGAATCCCGGCAAGATGCGAAGTCGTGCGCTCTCGCCGGCGGAACTTCCATCGGGTTCCTTCTACAAGCCGATTCGGTCGGGCGTTCTGGCCGCGAGCCAGTTCCCGTCGGAAGTTGTGGACGGGCGCGGAAAATTCGTCAAACCAAGCGGTTGGTAGGCCCAGAACGCGCGAGGGCCGCCTCTCGGCGGCCCCGCATCCCAGCCGCCGTGGCGGAAGGGGGAGTGGATAGCATCCTATCGGATCTGTATCGCAGGGTACATCGACACCCGAAGGAGGCACCCTGAGCGATGGCAACTTCGAACCGTGATCGGATCGGAAAGACCCTTGAGCTGATGGCGCCTGCCTTGGATGAGTTCATCCAGCGCTCGGTCGCCGCTGAGTTGGACGACGGAGCGGCGCGGGTGGCGCTGGTTGCGCTGAAGGACCAGCGGAAGGGGATTGACAGCGGGTCTCGCAGCTACGGGCGGCGCGACCCCCAGGTCCAGCTGCGGATGCTGACCGAGAACATCCCGAACGCCGTCAAGCCGGGCTGGTATCCGTTCGACGACGCGATCGGGCGGGTCGGCGGTGGATACGCGAAGGAACTCCGCGAGGCGCGTGACCGCTGGGCACACAACAGCTCCTTCAGCGACGACGACGCCTATCGCTGCCTCGATACCGCCGAGCGGCTTTTGAGCGCGATCGGAGCGGGCGAAGTTGCCGATGAGGTGAAGGCGATCCGGCTCGGGCTCCGCCGACTGACCGCCGACAAGGACGACCGCAAGGTGTTGCAGGCTGCGGCAGTGACCCCACATTCAGCCGGTCTGAGGCCGTGGCGCGAGGTTCTGCCGCCGCATTCTGATGTCGCGACCGGCAACTTTCAGGCGGCCGAGTTCGCTGCCGATCTCTACAAGGTCGCCGCTGGCTCGGAGGCCTCCGAGGACTACGCCGAGCCGGTCCAGTTCTTTGCTCGGACCTACCTGACCGAAGGGCTTCGCGACCTGATCGGCCGCGCCGTCAGGCGCCTTGGCGCCGATGCCAACGCCTCGCCGGTGATCAACCTGCAGACGAACTTCGGCGGTGGCAAGACCCATTCGATGCTGGCGCTGTGGCACCTTGCCTCGTCGACTGCGCTGGGTGAGTACCCGCAAGAACTCCAGGATCTGCTCGCCGAGACCTCGTTTGACGATCTTGGCGATGTCCGCCGGGTTGCGCTGGTCGGTAACCACCTCTCGCCATCAGGCTCGACCAAGCCGGACGGGACCGAGGTGAAGACGATCTGGGGTGAGCTTGCTTGGCAGCTCGGCGGCCCTGAAGCCTTCGAGATCGTCGCCCAGGCCGACGCCGATCGGACCCCACCGGGGGAGGCCCTGCACGAGCTGCTGGCAGCGAATGCACCGGCGGTCATCCTGATCGACGAGTGGGTCGCCTACGCCCGCAGCCTGGTCGGCCGTGACGACCTCGCCGCGGGCACCTTCGACGATCAGTTCACCTTCGCCCAGGCGCTGACCGAGGCGGTCAAGGGCACCCCCGGGGTGCTGCTCGCGATCTCGATCCCTGCCTCTGAAAGTGGTGACGATTCGAAGCCCGCCGCGGGTAGCGCCGAGGAGGTCGGCGGCGCCCACGGGCTGGAGGCGTTGAAGCGGCTGCAAAATGTGGTTCGCCGGGTCGCCGACCAGTGGCGGCCCGCCTCGGCAAACGAGGCCTACCACATCGTCCGCCAGCGCCTCTTCACAACCCCTGACCCCGAAGCACTGGCTGCGATCAACGCGACCGCACGGGCGTTTGTCGAGCTCTACCACCGCCACAGCGACGACTTCCCCCCCGACAGTCGTGGCGGCGGCTATGAGGATCGGATCAAGCAGACCTATCCGATCCACCCGGAGTTGTTTGACCGGCTGTATGAAGACTGGTCGAGCCTGGAGCGCTTCCAGCGGACCCGCGGGGTGCTGCGGCTGATGAACGAGGTGATCCACGCCCTGTGGCTCGGCGGAGACCAAGCGCCGCTGATCATGCCCGCCTCGGTACCGATCGGGACGGCGCGGGTCAACGCGGAGCTGACCCAGTACCTGCAGGACTCGTGGAAGGCGGTGATCGACGCCGATGTCGACGGTCCCAACGGCGAGCCCCGCAAGATCGACGAGGGCAAGCCATTGTTTGGGCAACGCGCGGTTACTCAACGGCTGGCCCGGACGGTGTTCTTTGGCGCCGCGCCGACGATTGGCTCGGCGCACAAGGGGCTCGAAACCCAGCGGGTCTTCCTGGGCACCGCAGTCCCCGGCGATACACCCGGCAACTTCCATTCGGCGCTTGCCGCACTCGCGGATCGCGCCACCTACTTCTATTCGGCCGGTGGCCGCTACTGGTATGACCTGCAGGCGAATATCTCGCGCCGGGCGAAGGACCTCGCGGCGCGGATGCACTCGGCGGAGGTTCACGCCGCGATCGCGGATCGGCTGCGAGGGCAGGCGTCGATTCGGGGTGAGTTTGCCGGCGTCCACGTCTGCCCCTCCGACGGCGCCGACATCCCCGACCTCGCGGAAGCCCGGCTCGTGATCTTGCCGCCAAAGGTCTCACACCGGCGGGGGGCGGGCGATTCCGAGGCGGCTCGATTCGCGCTGCAAGCAACCGAACATCGCGGCGCCGCCAATCGCACCTACCGCAACATGCTCGTCTACCTCGCCGCTGACCACGATCGGCTCGAGGAGCTGGAGCGCTCGGTGCGTGAGTACCTGGGGTGGAGCGAGATCTTGGCGCGGGAGGACGACCTCGACCTGACAGCGAGCCAAAAAAACCAGGCGAAGGAGCGCCAGACAAAGGCATCCGAGACGGCCGACGCTCGTCTGCTCGGCGCTTATCAGTGGGCGCTGGTTCCACAGGGACAGCCGATCGGGATCGACGCGATCAAGATCGAGGGGCAGTCGAGCGCGCTGGCCGAGCGGGTTGGTCGCCGACTTGGCAACGACGGCAGGCTGGCTTCGCGCCATGCCGCGGCCGCGATTCGTCTGCAGCTCAACCAGCGGGTCGCGAAGCTATGGAGCGGCGGGCACCTGACGATTGGCGAGTTGTGGCGAGCCTACTCGGAGTACCCCTACATGCCGCGGCTGCGCGATCGAGCGGTATTGGAGGCCGGGCTGGTCGAAGCGCCGTTGCTTTGGGAGCAGGATGGGTTTGCGCTTGCTGAGGGCTATGACGAGGTGGCCGGCCGCTACCACGGTCTGGTCTTGCCGAGCGACGATTTGAGCACTGTCAACCTGACCGATACGACCCTGATCGTGAGGCCGGAGCTGGCCCAGGCGCAGCGCTTGGCCGAGCTGGCCGTGGTGGGAGAGGGCGCTGGCGGCACGGGCGCGGGCGGATCGGTGGACGCCGCCGGAGCCGCGAGCTTCGGGGACCCCGTGGCTCGAGCGGGCCTAGCGCCGCTGCCCCAACCGGCCGAAAAGACCCGGTACTTTGGGAGTAAGCAGCTACGGCCCGATCGCTACGCCTCCGATTTCAAGAAGCTCGCCGAGGAGGTTCTGGCCCCGCTCGGCGCGGTCGCGGGGGTCGAGCTACGGGTAACGGTTGAAATTGAGGCGACCAGCGCCGCCGGCTTCGACGAATCGGAGCTCCGGACCGTCTCAGAGAACGCCACGACCCTGAAGTTCGAACAAAGCGGCTTCGAGGAAGGCTGAGCCCGAGGGAGTCCGCCGGGGTGCGAGCCTTGAGGAGTGCCAGCCAGAAAGAGCAGCGACGGCCGGTGGCTTTTCCTCGCAGAATGCCACCAGGACATTGTGGAAGGATTTGCGTTACCGCGGTGAGGACTGAGGAAATGGATGGAATCTGGGGGCGCCACCGATGACGATCGCAGCCCCGCGGCCGGAAGAGCTTGCCCCCGAACGAACCTCGGCGCCGTTGAGATTCGGATTGGCGGGCACGGCACGGGAAGAGTTCGCGGCACGAATCGCCGAACTCGGTGGATTGGCGGACGGATGGGACAGCTACGGTGCACGCGCAATCGATCGTCGGGCGCTCCGTGTTGGCCAGATGATCGCCGAGCGGGCGCTGACCCTGACGCTTCCGTTGCCCCGCCTGCTGGCGGTGCCCAGTGGCGGCGTCCAGGTTGAGTGGAGTGTCGGTCCGGTTGATCTCGAGCTTGAGATTGAACCGGGAGGGGCCGCCGCGATTTTCATCTGCGACGACGAGTACACCGCCCAGCGGATCGACGGCGAGCTGCCGGCCGATCAGGGTTTGTTCAACCTCGCGCTGGGGCGGTTGGCCGCCCACGCGTGACGCAGCGCTCGGATCGACGCGCTCGGGCGGCGCCTGGTCACCGGGTTCGATCGGCTGGACAGGGCGGCGTCAAAACGGGTCCAGCGCGAGCTCGCGATGGCTGCGACTTGGATCCAGATGCCCGCGGGCGCGCTTCCGGCGTCCTGATATGAAACAGGCGTTGCCGGGCTGGCAGCGCGGCCGATCTCGCCCAGGCGACGCCAGCCCCGAGTCGGCTGGAGTCCAGCGCCGAGGGACCACTTCGAGCCGGCGGGTTGCCGGACGGCTCGGTGTCGCTGGTTGGTCGCACCGATCGGCAGGCGCAGGGGGTCGCGGCGGCTTGGTCGACCCGCCGCTCGCCGTGATCGCGCCGTCGCTACCATTGCACGCCGCTATGGCCGTCCCGAAGAAACGAACCTCAAAGCAGCGCCGCAACACTCGTCGTGCCCACGACGCGGTCACGCCGCCGACGCTGATCGACTGCAAGCGCTGCCACGATGTTCATCGCCAGCACCGCGTCTGCCCGACCTGTGGCACCTACGCGGGCCGCGAGATCTTGGAGGTCGTCGATCCAGCCGAGGCGGTCGGCGGTCCCCTCGCCCCGTAGCCGCGGCGACGGAGAGCCGTGACCGATCGTGATGCGGCCACCCTGGCCGGTCCGATTGCCTTCGACGCGCTCGGCGCCGAGGCGGCGCCGGAGCAGGTAATCGCCGGGGTCCGCGAGGTCGCCGCCGAGGGTGTCGCGATCCGCCTTTTTGGACCAGCTCGTGATTACCGCGGTGCCTTCGATGATCTCGACGCGGTTGAGCTGATCGACTGCGTTGATCGCATCGACAACGAGGCCGATCCGATCGCGGCGGTCCGTGCTCAGCCGGATGCCTCGATCGTTCGCGCCGCCGCCGACCTCGCGGCAGCTCGCTCGATCGCCCTCGCCAGCCCCGGCTCGACCGGCGCCACCCTGGCCGCGGCGCTTGGCGCGGTCGGCCGCATGCCCTCGGTAAAGCGCCCCGCCCTCGCCGTCCAGCTACCGGTTCCCGGCGCCAAGCGCCCGGTCTTGATGCTCGATGTCGGCGCCAACACCGAGCTGCGTGCCCAGCATCTGATCCAGTTTGCCTATATGGGCGCCGCCTTCTACGCCGCCGTGCTCGGCAATCCCAACCCCCGGGTGGCGCTGCTTTGCAACGGCAGCGAGGCAAAGAAGGGCACCCCCGAGGTCGTCGAGGCCCACACCGCCCTGGCGCCCGCGACGCTACTTGACTTCGTCGGCAACGTCGAGGGGCGCGATCTGTTTGGCGGCGTCGCAGATGTGGTCGTGTGCGACGGTTTCACCGGCAACATCACCCTGAAGACGATCGAGGGGACGGCTGCTGCGCTCAGCGCCGCGATTCGCCGCGCCGCCCGCTCGAACCCCTTCTCGGCGCTCGGCGGAGCTCTCTTGAAGCCAGCGCTGGGGGGGCTTCGCCGCGAGGTTGATCCCGACACGACCGGTGGCGCGATTTTGCTCGGGCTCCGCGGCGTCGTTGTCGTCGGACACGGCAGCGCCGGCCGCGGCGGGATCGCCGCGATGATCCGTCTCGCCGAGCGATCGGCCCGTCAGCGCAGCGTCGAGGGGACATCTGAGCTACTGACGGCGGCGGGTGTAAGTCGCGCCGCGATCCGCCGTGATAGACAACGGGGTGGCGATCAGGGTGTCGCCGCGAGCGGGTCGATGTCACCGAACCGGAGGACCCTCCGGTTCGGTGACA
>JAHEXU010000161.1 GCA_023251975.1 bacterium
TACTGGACCTTGACGGCCACTGACTGGCCCTCGAAGACCGCCTTGTAGACCTGGCCGATCGATGCGGCCGCGATCGGCTCGGAGTCGAACTCGTCGAAGATCGAGTTGATCTTGCCGCCAAGCTCCGCTTCGATCACCTTGCTCATCTGAGCAAACGGAACGGTCGGGGCGGAGTCGCGGAGCTTCGCCAGCTTCGCTTGGAACTCCTCGCGATGCTCCTCGGGAACCAGGCCGACATCCATGAAAGAAAGGACCTGCCCAACCTTCATCGCCGCCCCTTTCATCCCGCCGAGCACGGTGACGATCTGGTCGGCGATCTCGTAGTTGCGCTTCTCCAGCGCCGCCTGGGCCTTCTCCTCGGAGCGGGCAACGTTGGCGGCCTTGGTCCCGGCCTGTTTGACCGCGGTCGAGGCGGCGGCCCGGCCGACCTTGGCGAGGCGGACGTAGCGTCCGGTTGGCGGCGCGTGCTCGGCCATCTCAGTCCGGTTCAGCGGCCCTTGAACTCGGGCGTTGACTTGGTCGCGAATGCCATTGCACCAGCCATGAAGTCCTCGGTCCCGGCCTGCTCCTGTTGCAGCTCAGCCTCGAGCGCGAGCTGCGCGGGCAGGTTTGGATAGAGATGGGCGTTCAGCATCCGCTTGGTGTTGGCGTAACTGCGGGTCGGGCCGACCGCGAGCCGGGCCGCGAAGCGATCAACCTCGCCGACCAGATCATCTTCGCCAACCACCCGGTTGCAAAGCCCCCACCCCAACGCCCGGGCGGAGTCGACCTTCTCCCCCAGCATCGCCATCTCGGTCGCCCGGGCAGCCCCGGCGCGGCTCGGGACGAAGGCCGAGGCGCCACCGTCGGGGACCAGCCCGATGTTGACAAAGGCCAAGAGAAAATAAGCCGACTCGGACGCGATCACAAAGTCCGAAGCCAGGGCCAGCGAGCAACCGACCCCGACCGCACCACCGCGAACCGCCGCGATCACCGGCTTCGGCATCTCACGGACCGCAATGATCGCCGGGTTGTAGAGGGTGGTCAGCGCCGTCAATACGTCCGGCGTCCCGTCCTCGCGCAGCTCGAAGCCGCCCTTCAGGTCGGCCCCGGAGCAAAAGGCGCGACCCGCTCCTGCCAAGACGACCACCCGAACCTCGCGATCGCCGCCAAGCTCGGCCAGCGCGTCGAGGATTTCCCGGCCCATCGGTCGGCCCCAGGCGTTCAGGGTGTCGGGCTGGTTGAGGGTGAGGCGCCCGATTCCATCGCCGGATTCGACCGTGATCATCTCGTATCTGCCAGCGGCGCTCATCCGCGCATGGTAGGGATTTTTGGAGCCCTGGCGAGCAGCGGGTGCGACGACGCCTTCAGGGGCGAAGCGAGTTTGGGTTAGCCGGCTTGAAGGGCCGCAGCCTCGGGTAGCTGCCGTCAAACGGCCGATTGTCGCGAGAGTCGCCCGGCTTCGGGTAGGCGTTGTAGCAGAAGCCGGAACCAGCGACGGTCGGAGCGCCGGTTGCGAGGTCGCATTGCCCGTCGACCGGGGCATCGGCGGTGAGACCGGAATCGAGGTTCAAGCCGAAGCGCGCGTAGGTTCCGATCGAGTCGCCGTGCGCGATCACGCTCGAGCCGTTGGCGAAGAAGGCGGCGAAGCTCTTCGCTCGCGGCGCCAGGTAGCCAGCGATCGGAACGCTGTTCAGCGAGGCCGGACCCGCGCCCTGGATCAGCGGCAGGGCGATCCGGTTGAGCCGGGTGATCTGCGGTTCATAGCGCTCCGAGGCGCGACGCTGCGCTGGCAGACCCTCGATGATGTCGACCAAATCCGATGAAATCGGACCAATCGCGAACGGCGCCCCCTCGTCGAAAGCCGGAGTGAGCCGCGGGGCGATCCTGCCGAGCTTCTCGACCACCGGACGAGCCTCGATCAAGAGCGGGCGACTGTCGGCCAGGGTGAGGCGCCCCGACTCCAAAAGTCGCGGCAGCTCCTCGAGCGCGAGTTGCAACGAATCGGTGTTCGAAGCGAGCGCGTCGAGAGTGGCCCGGCCCGAAGCGACGATCGTGCGCACCGCCTGCTCGCGGCTGCCGAGTTCGTCAACGACGGTGGCCGAATCGGAGACCAATGCCGACAGGTCTGACTCCTGGCCGCGCAGCTCATTGGTCAAGGTTCGCAGTTCGGTGACGGTGCGGGTGAGGCCGCCGACCGTCGAGTTGAGCCGCTCGCCGTTGCCGCGCGGTGCCGCCCCTTCGGCGATTGTGGCGACTAGGTTGTGGACCCGGGCGCGACCCTCCTCATCAAGGAAATCGAGTGCCTCGTCAAAGTTGACGTGCGGCAAGACCCCGGTCACCTCTTCACCAGGCTCGAGCTTCCCCGCGGCCTCGGTGCCGCGCGCGACCAGGTTGAGGTAGGCATCGCCAAGCAGACTGCGTTCGCCGATTTGAATCTGGGCATCGCTGTAGACCGGTCCGAAGTCGCCGTTGATCGTGAAGGTAACGACCCCCTCTTGGGCTTCGGGGTCGTAGTCGACCGCGTTCACCCCCCCGACCGAAACGCCCTTGAAAAGGACCGGCTGCTTGGTCGGCAGAGTCTTCGTGTTCTCGAACCGTGCGGTCAACTCGTACGGATCGCTGAGGAAGGCGACCGGATCGGGGCCTTCGAACTTCTTGTTCAAAAACAGGAACGTGATCATGGCGCCAATCGCCAAGATGATGCTGATCGCGGTCCCGATCTTGGGAATTCGATGGTCCATCAGCCGGCTCCGAGGGGGCTTGTTAGCGGTTCGGCAGGAAGCTCGGGAATCCCGAAGCGAAGCTCGCAAGCGAGCGGATTGGTCTCGCGGCAGGTCTTCTCAAGCGCTTCGGCCAAGGCGACCGCGACCGGGCCCGGGGTGCCGTCGGCTCGCGTCAGCTTGGCTCGCGCCGGGAACCCGAGGCCCTCCGGCAGGACCTCGGTTGCGCCGAAGTAAACCTGGCTGTAGGGGCCACCGTTGGCGTTTAGCGAGAACGCCGAACTCCACAGATCGGCGGTCTGGGCGATCCCACCCTTGTACTTGTCGAGCGCGTCGATCGTCTTGCTGAAGTTGCGGATCGCCGGCCGCAGATCGCGATTAACCCGGTGTTCGAGGCCCTTGGTGCCCTCCTGGAACTGATGGACCGGTCGAGCACCGACATCGACCAGCCGCTCGGCGGCGGTCAGGAAGCTGTCGGCCCGCGGAATCAGGGCGCGAATCTTGGCGGCGGCTGGCTGCAGGCTGGGCGCGACCGGGTTGATCTGATCGAGCGCGCTGACCAGCGGATCGCTGAATTGACGGGCCGCCGAGAGCGAACGCTGCGCCTCGATCAAAACCGGGGCAAGTTGGCGGGTGGCGTCGGCCAACTCAACCTCGCGCCCCGCCGTCACCGCCAGGGTCTGGCTGCCCGCATCAATCGCTTCGGCGACCTGGCTGCGGCGCTTCGCAAGGGTGGTGAAGATCACGTCGAGGTGGTCGACCAGCCGGCGGATCAGATCGCGGCGATGATCGAGCGCCCGGGCCAGTGGTCGAGCGTTGCTCGACACCTCGCCGACCTTGTCGAGGATCTGGCGCAGCTCCGGCTCGCGCCCGCGCAGCGCCGTCGCGGCCTCGGAGATCAGGATCTGAACCTGCGCCTGGGTGTCGGCGTCGAGGATCGAGGTGAGCTGGTCGATGTGGACGAATGCATCGGTGTGGTCGGCTTCGATCCGCGCGCCTTCGGGCAGGGGGCCGCTGGCCGGGTTGCCCGGATGGATGTTGACGATCAACACCTGCAGGACGTTGATCGGCCGCAACGAGGCGGTCGCGTCGGCGAAAATCTTCCCTTCCAGGTCAGGATTGAGGCGCAGCGTCGCGATCGCCTGGCCCTCTTCCTGGTGAACCTCGACAACTCGGCCCGCCTGCGCCCCGGCGACCCCGGCGGCGGGCTCCTTGGAGGGATCAAGGCCGGCCGCGTCGGGCAGAACCACCTCGACGTAATAGGGATCGGGGCTGAGCAGCGGCACCTGGATCTGCTTCTTGACCAGCGTGTAGCCGACGAAGATCAGCGCCGCCACCAACTGCAAGATCAAGACGGTGCGGGTAAATGGGACCCGGCCCGCCTTGAGCCGCGGATCGATGAAGTTGCGCAGTCCCGACAGGAAGCGGAGCGGCAACGGACCTTCCTTTTTTGCGCCGGTGGCCATCAGCAACCGTACCCCGCCGCCTTCAGTTGCTTCGCCGCTTCGGCGTCGACCGCGGCGATTGAGGCGCAGCGGGCGGGCGAGGGGATGCCGAGCGCGGTGCCGGAGTCGCCGTAGGTCCCGATCTGCCACAGATGCCCCTCGCCCAACGGGTTCTGCGGGGTACTGCCGTTATCGGTCTGGTAGGGCCGGAACACCGCGTCGGCGGCGGTGAAGGTGGCGAGCAGCTGCTCGTAGGTCGGCGCCCCTTCGCGCGACGGCGAGAGCAGGGTCGGCAGGACCGAGCCGCCAAGGGTGTCGGCGACCGGGCCGATATCGGCGACCAGCGAGGCAATCGCCGGCGAGGCGGCGGCGACCCGCTTCCCGACCTTGCCGATGTCCTCGATCAGCGGGGTGGTCCGCCGCAGCAGCGGGATCGTACGCCGCAACAGCGGGGTTCCTTCGTGCAGGGCCGCAGCCAGATCCGGCAGCGCCGGGGTCACCGCGACCCCGAAGGTGTCGAGACGATCAACCAGCGCGGTCAGACTCGGCGCCGCGGCGTCGAGCTCGCGGAGCGCCCCCGGCAGCGCGGCGAGGGCACGATCGAGCGGTACGCCGCCGTCAATCGCGAGCGCCGCCGCGGTCCGGTTGAGGCGCTGGTTGAGCGGAATCAGATCGTCCTCGCGGTCGGCAACCGCGTCAACCGTCTCCGACATCCCAGCAATCGCCCGGGTCAGCTCGACTCGATGGGTTCCTTGAGCGTCGCGGACCGGCCCGTGCAGGTTCTTCGTCAACTCCGGGCCGTTCTTTAGGGTCTGCTGGATCCCCCGGATCGCGCCGCCCTTCAGGGTCTTCGAGCCGACCTCGGCGAGGTCGCGCAGGCTGTCACGAATCTCGGGGCGCAGCACCCGCAACGCCTCGTCAAGGGTTACGTAGTTGGTGGTCTGGGAAACCGGGATCGTCCCGCCGGGCTCGAGCACCGGGGCGGTCGGCGAGCCGGTGTGTAGGTCGACGAAGCTCGATCCCTCAAACAGCGTGTGGGGGCGCATGTCGGCGCGAGCGTCGCGGTGCAACTCGACATCACCGTTCAGCTCGAGGGTGATCCGGGCGTCATCGCCGATCCGCTCAACGCCGGTCAAGGTGCCGGAGTTGACTCCGGCGATGCGGATGTCGCGACCGACCGGGCCGAGCCCCTGCGCGGAGTTGAAATCGGCGTAGTAGGTGGTCGTCTCCTTGAACGGGTTCGGCTTCGTCACCCCAAGGAAGATCGCGATGATCCCGCCGACGATCACACAGAAGCCAAGAACGCGTTGTCCGGCCAAGCTCAGCATCCGGTTGAATCCGTCAGTGGTTGACCCGGGCGAGGGAACGGTCGGCGGTTGTTGTGGCAGGTCAGGACCGGGATGACCCGACCCGCCGGAGCACCGACCCCGGTACCGTGGCCGAAGTTGTAGGGGACGCTGGTCGCCGAGGCAAGGCCCTGGCCGGCCAGTGAGATGTCGCGGGAATATGGGTCCAGCGTGTTGACGATCCGCTTCACCTTCGGCAACAACGGCCGTAGCGCAGCAACCGTCGGGTAGATGTCGCGGACCAACGGACGGGTGGTCCGCAGGACCGGTCGGGTGACGGCGGCGATCCGGGCGGTCTCGTTCTCCAAGACCGGTCCGAGGGTGAGCAGGCGATCGATGTCGGGGAGCGCCGCGTTGAGGCCGCGCACCGCCGGTTCGAGTTCGACCGCGGTGTCGGCGAGCGAATCCAACACCGGGTCGGCCAACGGGGCCGTTCTGAGGAACTCATCCTCGAACGGCCGCAGCAGCTGGACCGTCCGGGCGAGATCGTCCTTGCGCTCGGCGACCGCGCCGAGCACGGCGCCGCCGGAACCGATCAGGCCGGCAACATCGTCGTCGCGGACCCCCTGCAGGGCGTCGGTCGTCTTTGCCGCGCCAGCGATTACGCGGCCCAACGCGCCCTTTTCCTTCAGGATCGCGGCGACCTGCTTGTTCAGGTTCTTCGAGACCGGCAACAGGTCGTGCAGTGAAGCGTTGAGGGCATCACCCCGTCCCGCCACCCCGAAGCCGAGGTTGACGACGGTGTCGCGGACCGACCGCCGGGTCTTCTTGTCGAACAGATCGACCACCTCGAGCAGGTCGACCCCGGACTCGACATCACTGATTGTTCCACCGGACCCGAGCGGATCGTCGGTGTTGCCCGGGGTGATCTCCAAGATCGTCCGATACACAATCGAGTGGACCCGGACGAAAACGCTGGCGTCCTTTCCGATCGGTCGAAACTCGGGCTTGGTGATGTTGGCGGTGACGATCGCGCCGCCGTTTTCGTTGTCGGGCTCGACCGACGAGACCAAGCCAGCGAGGCGACCGGCGATCCGGACCTCCTGCCCACGCCGCATCGGCGGCGCGTCCGCGGGGACCAAAACCTTGACCTCGTAGCGCGACTGGAACGGTGGCCCGGTGGTCGACTGAAACCCGAGCAGTAAGAGGAAGCCCCCGACCAACAGCACCAAGACGCCGAGCGGCAGCTTGTAGTCATCGAGCTTGCTGGTCAGCCTCGAGACACGCTGGTTGAATTTTGAGGTCGTCCTAGCCATTGCTGCCGAGGTAATCGAGGAGGTTGTCAAGCGCCTGGCCGGAATCGCCGTGGCTGCCGTCGCCGGGCAGTGAAGGGAGCTTTGGTCCCGCTGAGCCGCCGCCTCCGGAGCCGGAGCCGCCAGCCGCGGCGCCCGAGTCGGTTGCGGCCGTCGAATCACCGCCGGACAGCGCGATCGACTTACCGGCGCTTTGGCGCGGTAGCGGTCGCGGCAGGCCAAGGTAGTTGAGCAGGCAGTTCGGTCTTACCGGAACGCCGAATACCTCGCAGTTGATGACCCCGGTTACCCGTAGCCAATGGCGGTCGGCGTGGCTTGCCGGGTAGCCAGAGAGATCGCCGGGCTCGACCGCGACAGCGCCGAATCCGCGGGTTCCGAGGGTTCCGCCGCCCTCGCCGTAGGAGTCGTCGTCAAACAGCGCCGGGAACGCGTCCTCGCCGCCGAGCACCGCGTTGAGCAGATCGGCGGTTGCGCCGGTCAGGTCAAAGGCGCCGGTGATGATCCGCTTCTTGCCGATCGCCAGGGCCGGGGTCGCGTCGTAAAGGAGCTTGCGCGAGAGCTGCAACAGCGACTTACTGTCGTCCATAAATCCGGATGCGTTGTCGATGAACCCGGGGAGCGCACCAAGCGCAACCCGCAACTCCGGCGCGCCGTCGGCGACCTGGCGAGCCAGCGGCGTCCCGGCCTCGGCGGCGCGGGTCAGCGCGGCCAGGGTGGTTCGAGCCTGGGCGGTCGTCTGCGGCAACTTCTCAAGGTCGGCGTCGAGCGCGGCGGCATTGGCGGCGGTCGTGTTGGTCGTGATCGCCAACCCCTCGACCAGCTGTCCCAGCTCGTGGTTCTTTGCGGCTGCCTGCCCGGTCACGTTCTCGGCGCTCTCGATCAAGCTGCGAAGCGCGGTGTTTTGTTTGTCAACCTCGAGAAGTGCATCGTTGGTCGCCGCGATTGCCGGGCGCAGGGTCAGCGCCGCCTTGTTGAGGTCGGCGCCGCGCTGATCGAGTGCCTTCGCGGTCTCGACCAGCATCAGCTTGACCCCGGCTCGCTCGGCCGGACCGAAGGCGTTCAGGAGGTCGTCAAGACGCGGCCGCACCAAGGTCTGATCGCAATGTTGGTAGTCGGCGCAGACCAGGCCTTCCGGGCCGAGCGGCTTGTCGGAATCTCCGAGATCGAAATCGACGTAGCTGTCGCCGGTGGTGTCCTGTTGGC
>JAHEXU010000278.1 GCA_023251975.1 bacterium
GATGTTGAAGGCTCGGGTCGCGGGGCTGGGGTCGGCGGTGCCGAGCGAGTTGAGCGCGCGGACGGCGAAGCTGTGGGCGCCCTCGGCGAGGGCGCTTGCGGCCGTATGGGAGGCGCCGGGACCCGAGCAGGGGCCGAAGGCGGCGGCGTCGAAGCGACATTGGAAGCTGGCGGCGGCGCTCGTCGAGGAGAAGCTAAAGCTCGGCGTTTGGTCGTTTGTCGGCCCCGAGGGGCCGGAATCGATCGCGGTCTCCGGGGCGCTGGTGTCGACGCTGAAGGCGCGTGATGCGGGGCTCGGATCGGCGTTTAGGGCGGGGTCGGTGGCGGTGACGTAGAAGGTGTGGGGGCCGTCGGCGAGCGGAGTTGGCGGCGCATGGGAGCTGGCGGGACCCGAGCAGCGGCCGAAGGCGGCGCTGTCAAAACGGCACTTGAAGCTCGATCCCGGCTGATTGGATGCGAATTCGAAGCTGGGGCTCGGGTTGTTGGTCTGGGCGCCCGGGCCCGAGGTCATCGTCGTCTCGAGGGGGCTTGAGTCCTCGATGTAGGTGAGCTTGGCCGAGCAGGGTGAGGTGTTGCCAGCGGCGTCGAGCGCGGTCGCGGTGAGATCGATCGTGGAGTCCTCGGCGACGGTGATCGTGATCCCCGGGCCGGTGAAGTTGGCGACCGTCTCGGTCGCCTCAGGGTTCGCACCGGCGCAAGTGGGATTCTTGTAGAGCTTGATCGTCGTCGGGGCGCCGGTCGTGACGGTGCCCTTGACCTTGGGGTTGTTGTCGTTGGCCGGGGAGTGAGGGTCGGTGAGGGTCGGCGCTGCCGGGGCCGTCGAGTCCTCGACGTAGGTGAAGCCCGCCGAGCAGGCCGAGATGTTGTTGGCTTGGTCGATCGCGGTCGCCTTGAAGGTCGTGGCGGTGTCGTCCGCGAGCGCGACGGCAAGGCCCGGGGTCGAGAAGCTCGCGGCCGATCGCGTCATCGCCACCGAGTCCGTCCGCGCCTTGCCAAGGCCATCCGCGACCGATCCGGTCGCGGGATCCTCTCCAGCGTGATCAGCCACCCGAGAGGGCACCGCCGAACTCATCGCAGGGCTGCGATCCGTTCCCCGCGATTCCCGGACTGTCCTGGGTGAGAAACTGATCGCCGCTCGTGTCGAGGCCCGCCAAGGCGCCGTAGAGGACGTGAACGGCACCGCCGTTGCCACAGCCATCTTGGGCCTCGCCAATCGCGAGGTCGAGGATCCGATCGCCGTTGAAATCTGCGATCGATACCGGGCCACCGAAGAAGTCCGCCCCATTTGCCCCGTCCTCGGCGAGGGCAGGATCGGCCTGGCTGAGGAACTGGTCGGCTTCCAACGTCAAGCCCTTCGACGAGCCGTAGATCACGTGCGCGGCGCCGTCGTAGTAGCTGACGACATCGCGAAACGGAACCCCGGCCGCGAGTTCGGCGAAGCCATCGCCGTTGAGATCGCCCGCTACCACGAGGTCCCCGAACTGGAAACTGAGGCCGGGGCCCCCGCCCGCCATCCCCTTCGATCGTTCACTGAAGAAGCGATCGCCTTGGGTCGTAAGGCCATCGCGAGAGCCGTAGAGAACGTTGAGCCCACCGCCCGCGTCGTTAACGCCGACCGCGATGTCGCTGTAGCGATCGCCGTTGAAGTGGGCGGCAACGATCGGACTGCCAAACTGGTCACGGAACTGGGCGCCGTTTCCGGCTATCCCGGGGGTGGCTTGGTTGATCAGCCGGGCATGGGCGGTGCGCACGCCCTCGCGACTGCCAAAGAGAACGAGAACCGTACCCTTGCCTCGCGCGTCCTCCCCATTCTGGTCGTATCCCGGTGCGCCGATCGCGAGATCGCGGCGATGATCGCGATCGAAGCGCCCGAGTACGATGTCGGCGCCGAACCGGCTCTCTTCCGCCGCTCCCGGCAGCTGATCGCCGCGGATAACGCGAACACCCCCGGGACGAAGGCCGCGGGCGCTTCCATGCACGATCAGCACCGCGCCGACCTCCGACCCATCCGCTCGCGCGTAGGTTGGGGCGCTGATCGCAAAGTCGGGGTAGCGGTCGTCGTTGAACCGCCCGCTCAGCATCACACCACCGAACAGCCCTTCGCTGTAGCCGGTCTGCTTGTGGCCGGTCAGGTCCTGGATCATCAGCAGGCGGTTTCCGCGCACCACCAGGCCACCACTGCTCCCGTTGAGGATGTGGACCACCGAGTAGAAGTCATCGACGAATTGCCAGATCGCGAGTTCGTCGTAGCCGTCGCCGTTGAAGTCGCCGTAGCCGAACCCTGATCCGAACCCGCCCTGCCTTGGCTCGTCGGTGTTCTTCATCCCCGGCGTGTAGGGGGTGAACCACTGGCTCGCCGCGGTGCCGAGCCCGCTCGGGCCGCCGTA
>JAHEXU010000162.1 GCA_023251975.1 bacterium
CTCAGCGCCCAGCAGCAGATCCTCGAGGACGACCTCCCCGGGGACGGGGCCCAGGTCGGCAGCGAGTTCGGCTGGGCGGTTGGCGCGGCCAACCTGAACGGCCGTGGCCCCGACGAGCTGGTCATTACCGAGCTGATGAGCGGACGCGAGGACGAACCATGCACCGGCGCCGGTGGGATCCACATCCTCTATCCGGGCAACGCTCGCAATCTGCGGGGTCGGGGCTACCGGTTCTTCACGCCCAACTCACCCGGGATAGCAGGCGCGGGCGCCCCGGGCTGCCAGGGCTGGGGATGGTCGCTGGGGTCGTAGGGATCGTTCGTAGGGAGCGCACTAGGCTAGTCGAGGGTGTATCGACTATTCCCCTCCGCAGTCGAGCCGCCTGAAACCGACAACGCGACCCTTCGCTACAGCAACTGCTCGACCGCGAACCCGCGCGACTGCCGATCGAGGTCGTCGCGGCTCAGGATCCGCCCGCTCGGCCCGTCGATCAGCGCCGCCCCCTCGCCCGGCGCGGTCGCGTCGCCGAGGCAGAACTCGGTCAGGCTGACTGAGGTCGGGGATTTCGATCGCGGCGAACGGGCTGGAGTAGATCATTCCCGCACCCTATCCGCCCCGATGGGTGACCCGATGAGGAGCGGGTTCTCCACACCCGGGCTTGATGTTCAGGTGTCGAGTCCGGGGATCGGGTCGCGCGGCAACTCGCCGTTGGCTAACTCGAGCTCGGCCAGGTCGTTTCGATCGCGGGGCCGATCGGCGAGCCGTTTCATCGCGACGATGCTGCGCAGTCCGGCGATCCGGAACTCCCCGGAGCCGAGGTCGGCGGTCATCGCGTGCTCGGTCACGGTGGCGAAGTCGAGCGGCGGGTCGCCCTCGCGGATCAGGTCCAGCAGCCCGTGGTCGGTGATCGCTCGCAGGTGGGCCTGGCCGAGCAGCATCGCCGACTTGACCGGGGCACTGTCGCGCAGCCGGATCGACCCGAGGCGCTCAAGCGCAAGCAGGCAGCGCTCGTCGTTCTGATTCTCCGTCGGGATCATCAGGTCGATGTCCTCAGTGGCGCGCACGTAGCGGTTGGCGATAACGGCAAAGCCTCCGATCACGACGAATCGCGCCCCGCAGTCGATGAAGGTTCCGCAGAGTTGCTCGAGGTCTGGGTCGGGGAAGCGGCTAGTCGAGGGGTGCATCGACTATTCCCCTCCGCAGTCGCGCCGCCTGGACCGACAACGCGACCCCTCGCTGCAGCAACTGCTCGACCGGCACGGCGGTCTGGGCGCGAAGGGCGGCCCGTTTTTCGGCATCGAGCGCCGCCCAGACGGCGCTGTTTGCTTCCAGGATCGTTGGCGCCCTCTTCGGGCGGGAATTCATCTCGAGTTCACATCCGAGTACGTCGAGCAGCCTCGCGAGCGTCTCAATGGTCGGCGAAACCCGGTTCGATTCAAGTCGCGAGATCGCCGACTGGGTGGTTCCAGCCAGCTCAGCCAGTTGGCTCTGGGTCAGCCCTCGATCAGTCCGAGCCTGCCGGATCAAGACCCCAGGCTTGGCGACCGCACGGGTTACGGGGGTCGTCACGGTCCGGCGATCCTATCGCTGATCTGCGATACGAACAAATCGGCGGCGCCGCCGGCAACTCCGCCTCCTTGTCGCCGCCGCTCCGGTGGCTAGCCTCGCCTCGTGATTCGCGTTCGCCTCGCCGCCACCAATGAGGTCGATCTGTTCGATTTGCTCGAAGGCCTCGAGGGCAGCCGCGATGCGGGCGGGGACGGCGGCGATGTTGTGCGAAGCCGCTTGGTTCGCGGCATCGAGTTCGGCCTTGCCCGGGCTGCTGATGAGCGCAAGCTCCGCGCGATCTGGAAGCGACGTCAAGGTGGCGGCGCCACCCCCCTGGTTCTGATCGCCTCCCAAGGCACCTCAGGCGAGAACGGAGGTTCACTCAAAGTTCTCGGTCCCGATAGGGACGGACCGCTCCGCACGGTCGCGGTCGAGAGCTTCGCCGAACTCGTTCGACGGACGGGCGGAATGGGCGAGCTTGAGTCACAGCGGTTCATTGCCGCCGAGATCGATCGGCTCGACTCCGAGCGGATCGCCGGTGTCGTTGTCGGTGGTCTCGGCACCGAGCACCTGTTCGCATCCCGCCTCCCCGGATCCTCGCGCTGGTCCACCCTCGCCGAGCTTGCGCCCGACGAGGGCAGGACTGAGTGGCGCGATCTTCTTTGCGCCCTCGGTTACGAACTCGAACGCCTGCCGCAGCGTGGCTGGCTCGCCCGCCACGACGGCAAGGTGGTGGCGCTCGTCCACCCGAAACGCTCGGCGAGCGAGTTCGCGCGCCTTGACGATGGCGGGCAGCTCCCCGAAGGAACGCTGCTCGCCGGTTGCGAGCGCCACGCTGCCCCCTATGGCCTGATGGTCGCGGGGTCGCGCCTGCGGCTTTTGCGTGCCACCGCTGAGGAGGGAGGGCTTGCCACGAGGTTTCTTGAGCTCGATGCAGCACTGATTGAGGCAGACCGGCGAGCCCTGCTTGGCCTCCTCTCGCCCGCCTACCTCGCCGAGGGCGAGTTCGCCGAGCTGATTTCTGAGGCGGGTGACCACGGTGCCAAGCTGCGCGCCTCGATCGCGCCCTCCGCTGGCAGGTGCTCCCAACCCTTGGTCGCGAACTCGGCCGCTGGGCCACGGAAAACGACCTCGACGTAGCCGACGATGCGGTCCGCGCGGACCTGGAAGCCGCGTCATTGACCTTCCTATTCCGGGTCCTGTTGCTGCTTTGCGCGGAGAGTGCGGGGCATCTGCCGATGGCCAACCACACCTCCCAGCAGCGCAGCATGACGCGAATTGCCGAGCGAGTCGCAGCTGAAGTCGGTAACGCCGATCCGGCATCGACCTCGCTGCACTCGTCAAGGCGATCCGGGTGGGGCAGAGCGCATGGGGGTGCCACCCAAAATGGGGCACTCTTCGCCGCCGATGGGTTCGACGGTGCCGAGCTGCTGGAGCGCGCCGGGATCCCAGATGACGCCCTCGGGGCCGCTATCGTTGCTCTCGCGCGCGCCACCGACGAGGACGGCACCGACATTGGCGTCGACTTCTGCGGCCTCGAGGTCGGTCACCTCGGCCACATCCACGAAGGTCTGCTGTCGCTGCGGCTCCGCATCGCCGATCGCGACTACGCCTACGACGAGCGCGGCGTGACCGATGAGGACGGGCGGATCGAAGTCGCCGCGGGCGAGGTCTTCTGACTGACCAACGGAGGCGGTCGCACCGGCGAGGGGAACCTCGGATAGGTCGGGCGCCGCCGCGTCGCGGCTCGAGCAGGCCCTGAGCTGAACCGCCTCGTCGTTTTAGCGGTCAGTTCTCGAGCGGCTCGCTCCGCTACTGTGGGTGCCAACAGGCGAGGCGGAGGCGAGCGCCGATTGACAGGATCCGGGCGCCGATGCGCCCCCGCGGGTGGCGTTCGTGGATCTGCACGGCTGCCGATACGAAGATCGATGCTGCTTGAACTGACGACCACCCACAAGCCTGCCACCGACCTTGGCTATCTGCTCCACAAGCACCCCGACCGGGTCCAGGAGTTCAGCCTGTCGGCTGGCACGGCTCGTGTGTTCTATCCCGAGGCGACCGAGGATCGCTGCTCCTGTGCGCTACTTGTCGAGATCGATTCGGTCGGGCTGGTGCGACGCCGTGGCGGCGGTTGGTCGCTTGCCGAGTACGTAAACGACCGGCCGTACGTTGCCTCTTCGCACCTCGCCGTTGCTATCGGAAAGGTCTTTAGCAGCGCGATGAAGGGACGGTGCGAGCCTCGCCAAGCGCTCGCGGACGCCGCCATCCCACTTGAGGCCAGGATCCCCGTGGTGCGGTGCCGGGGTGGGCTGGGGCTGATCAAGCGCTTGTTCGAGCCGCTCGGCTACGAGGTGGCCGCCGAGTCGATTCCGCTCGAGCCGGATCGAAAGAGCGAGGGCAGCCCACTTGTCGACCTGCGGCTTTCGGCGACAATTCGGCTGGCTGACCTGCTGACCCATCTCTACGTCCTGATCCCAGTGATGGACGACGCGATCCATTTCTGGGTCGATCAGGGGGAGATCGACAAGCTCATCGCGAGGGGCGAGGGGTGGCTGAATGCGCACCCCGAGCGTAATTTGATCGTCCACCGTGCCCTGCGCCACCAGCGCAAGCTGAGCCGGGAGGCGCTCGAGCGCCTGGTCAACGCGGACGGCGCCGATGAAGAAGACGAGGACGACGTGGTCGCCGAGCCGGAGGACGTGATCGAGCAGCCGATTCGGCTGGTGGACGCACGAATGGGGACCACGATGGCGGTCTTGCGGGCGAGCAACGTCAAGCGTGTCGTTGATCTCGGTTGCGGCGAAGGGCGGCTGCTCGAACTGCTGCTCAAGAATCGTTCCTTCGACGCGGTCCTAGGAGTCGATGTCTCCTCGCAGGTGCTCGGAAAGGCTGAATCTAGGCTGAAGCTCGATCGCAAGCCAGACACGGTTCGGGAGCGGATCCGGTTGATCCAGGGATCCGTTCTTTATCGGGACGAGCGCCTCGCGGGATATGACGCGATCTGCGCGCTGGAGGTGATCGAGCATCTCGATCCGCCCCGGCTTGCTGCTTTTGAGCGGGTGGTGTTCGAATTTGCGCGGCCCCGCATGGTGTTGATCAGCACTCCGAACTCCGAGTACAACGGCCAGTGGGAGACCCTCCCGGCTGGCGATTTCCGCCATCCCGATCATCGCTTCGAGTGGACACGTAGTGAGTTCGAGGGTTGGGCGACTCCGGTAGCCGGGCGTCATCGATACGGTGTCCGGTTTTTGACGATCGGCGACATCGATCCCAACGTCGGCTCGCCCACCCAGATGGCCGTCTTCGAGCTGGCGGAGCAGGCCGATGACTGATAGCGAGCTGCTGACTAAGATCGAAATCCCCGAGTTCGCGCTGATTGCCCTGGTTGGCGCATCGGGGGCGGGCAAGTCCCTATTCGCGGCGAAGCATTTCGCTCCGACGGAGGTGATTTCCTCTGATCGCTCGCGAGGCATGATCGCCGACGACGAGAACGACCAGACGGTCAGTGACGAGGCTTTCGAGCTCGTGCACTTCATCGCCGCGCAGCGGCTCAAACTGCGTCGGCTCGCGGTGATCGACGCCACCAACGTCCAGCAGAAAGGCCGCGCGTCCCTGGTCGAGGTCGCGCGTCGTTATCACGCACTCCCAATTGCGATCGTTTTCGACCTGGATCCAAAGATCTGCCACGAGCACAACGCCGGTCGTCCCGATCGTGACCTTGGTGAGCATGTCGTGCGTCGCCAGACCAGGGACCTGCGGCGCTCGATCAAGTCCCTGCGCCGGGAAGGCTTCCGACAGGTCTTCGTCCTCAGGTCCCGCGCGCAGATCGACCTGGTGACGATCGAGCGCGCCCGCCTGTGGGTCGACAAGCGCGAGGAGGCCGGGCCGTTCGACATCATCGGTGACATCCACGGGTGCGCCGAGGAACTCCAACTACTGCTCAATAAACTCGGCTATGGAGTCACCCGTCAGGGTCGGGAATTTCAGGTCATCCCTCCTCCGGGCCGCCGTGCGATCTTCCTCGGCGACTTGGTCGACCGGGGGCCGGCGAGCCCGGATGTCCTGCGCCTGGTGATGTCGCTGGTCGAGTCAGGGGCCGCGCTGGCAGTCCCGGGGAACCACGACAACAAGCTAGTCCGGGCCCTCGAGGGTCGCAAGGTTCAACAGACCCATGGCCTGGCGGAGACGCTGGAGCAGCTCCGCGCCGAGCCCGACGCTTTCCAGGATCGGGCACAAAGGTTCCTGAGGGGGCTGATCGGCCATTACGTGCTCGATGACGGACGGCTCTGCGTCGCGCACGCCGGGATGCCGGAACGGATGCAAAACCGCAGTTCTCCCAAGGTACGCGACTTCGCCCTTTACGCGGAGACGACCGGGGAGACCGACGAGTATGGATTGCCGCAGCGGGTCGATTGGTCGCGCGACTATCGCGGTCGCGCCAGTGTCGTGTATGGGCACACGCCGGTCGTGGCCTCCGAATGGGTCAACAACACGATCAACATCGATACGGGCTGCGTGTTCGGCGGGAAGTTGACTGCGTTGCGCTATCCCGAGCGTGAGCTGGTCTCGGTCGACGCAGTGAAGACGCACTACGAGCCGGTCAAGCCGCCGATCGATCGGGGTTCCTCCGAACGCGGTGAAGGCATCCTGGACCTCAAGGACGTGCTGGCCGGGGGGGTTCAGACGCGGCTGCGGGGTCGGGTCGCGATTCGCGAGGACAATTCCGCCGCCGCGCTCGAGGTGATGAGCCGCTTTGCCATCGACCCGCGCTGGCTCGTCTATCTGCCGCCGACGATGAGCCCGTGCGCCACGAGTGCGCGGGCCGACATGCTGGAGCATCCAGATCAGGCATTTTCCTACTACCTCAGTGAGGGGGTCGCCTCAGTCGTCTGCGAGGAGAAACACATGGGCTCCCGGATGGTGGCGGTGATCTGCCGTGACCCCTCGATCGCCGCTGCGCGGTTTGCCGATGACGGGCGGCAGGGCGTCCTGTTTACGCGCACGGGGCGCGGATTCTTTGACGACCAGGAAACCGAGCGCGTGATCGTCGAGCGGCTTGTTCGCGCAGCCGAGGACGCCGGTGTCTGGGATCAGCTCGAAACCGGCTGGATGGTCATCGACTGCGAACTCTTGCCTTGGTCGATCAAGGCGCAGGCGCTGATCGATCGGCAGTATGCCCCGGTCGGGGCGGCGGCCGCACACGACCTGGGTGCTGCCGCCACGATTGTGGAGCGGGCCGCAATGCGCGGACTCGAGGTGAACGAACTCAAATCTTCGCTCGAGCGCCGACGGGATGCGGTCGCCCGCTATCGCAAGGCGTACGCGGCGTACTCTTGGTCAATCGAATCGGCGGCGGATCTCAAGGTAGCGCCGTTCCACGTTCTCGCTTCCGAGTCGGGGGCCCACGTAGACAGGCCGCATACCTGGCACCTCGAGCTGATTGACAGGCTCTGCGAGGCCGATGGCGGGATCAAGCGCACTGATCGGCGCTGGCTTGACCTGACCGATGAGTCGGCTCGTGCTGAGGCGATCGAATGGTGGACCGAGCTGGTGGAGACGGGACTCGAGGGGATGGTCGTAAAACCGGAAGAGTTCTTGGCGAAGGGTAAGCGCGGCTTCGCACAGCCCGGAGTTAAATGCCGCGGGCCCGAGTACCTGCGGATCATATATGGCCCCGAATACGACCTCGACGGCAACCTCGACCGGCTGCGCTCCCGCAGCCTCGGCCGCAAGCGCTCGATGGCCGAGCGAGAGTTCGCCTTGGGACTCGAGGCGCTCGAGCGCTTCTGCCGGCGCGAGCCCCTTTACCGCGTCCACGAATGCGTCTTTGGCGTCCTGGCGATGGAGAGCGAGCCGGTCGATCCGCGGCTCTGATGTGACGCGGGAGGCGCGACAAATACGATGGAAATTGGTCAGTTTGGTTCGAGCATTGGTCGTATCGGACCCAGCCCGGGGGTGTTTCGACCCTCACCGAAGTTGATCTCGGCTTGGGCGCGATTGACGCATCCACCGGCGTCGTCGCGGAGATCAGCGGGTCCTCGGCACCCGCCGGCAACGCGATGAAACGGTTGCGTTCAGACTCACCGAAGAGGACGGCCGGGAGCGCTGATATGAGGTGTCGACAATGATGCCGCCTAGGACACGCCTAGGACGGGTAGGCGTTCAGGGGGTCCCGCCCCCTAAGCAGGAATCCTGCGATCCGCACGGAATCTCCCATCCATGCAGTTCGACGATCAGGACGCCGAGCAGGTAGCCCTCGCCGGCGGCGAGCCCGCCCGCCTGCTCGTCGTCGCCCTGGTCGCCCACTCGGCCGAGCTCGGCGAAGAGCTCGCGGAGCTGCGTAGGCTCGTCAAACGCGACTCCACCAACAG
>JAHEXU010000007.1 GCA_023251975.1 bacterium
TGGCGCCTGGGCGGATTGGGTCTGATTGTCGTGCGACTGGGCGGGTGGCAGCGATACCTCGATCTCGACGGCCACGAGCTTGCCGTCGCGTCGAGTCTTGGTTCGGACCTCGAGGTCGCGCTGCTCGCCGCCCTGAACCGAGCTCGGGGGCTCGTCGCCGCCGTCGGGCCCGCTCGCGTGGTGGCCGGGCTCGGTTTGATCGGTCTGGGGTGTTGGTGGGACCGATTCGTTGCGCGGTGGCGCCAGTGCCGCCAGCACCACCGAAAAGGCGAGCAGCACGACAAGCAGGGCGATCAGGCGGCGGGCAACCATCGAGGCAGACGAGCTTAGCCTGGATACACCGAACCGACCGGCGAATCCGCCCCCCCATCCCGGCGCCGGGAGCCGATTCGCGCCCACCCCCGGGGCACCACCCGGCCGGTGTTCACCAATCGACCCCCGACTTGGCCTGGAAAGCGGATTCACTCGGCCGGTTGGGTGGGTCCAGGCTTCGGGAGCCCTTAGTGCTCCGTGCGACAATTTCCATCGCTATCAGACGGCCCCGAACGCGCCTGACTGCGCTCACGACGCTCGCCGATGCGCTGAATCGACTGGGCTCGCGCCCTTGTCACCCACGCTCCTGACTCGCCCGATCATCTACGGAACTTCCGGCGGGGCCAGGCTTAGAGCACCGTGATTGACGATCTCTGCCTGGCGTGCGGCGATCGTCGGCGCTCTCGGCGGCGGGCCGATGAGCGGGTCCCGTTGTGTTCCCCTGGCCACTGCCTGGGGGGTAACCCCCAGCGGCGGCTATGGGGAGGGCTCTAGACAAACGTCCAGGAAACGCCCTATCTCGGCTAAAGGAGTTGCCCCTGGCGCCGATAGGACAAACGTAATGAGCCAAGGTCTCGGTGCAAAAAGGCAAACTCGTCGCGAGGCGAGGACGCAAAGCAACGGAACTCGCGATGCACAGTGCAATCCGAGCTGGCCGCGCTACCACCGGGATCTTAATCCCGTCTGGCTTCGTTCCGCCGGCCTTGGCATGAGTCCAAATCAAGGGAGAGCGCAAGATGCGTAAGTTCCGTGAAAAGGCCGCGAGCGAGCAGGGTTTCACCCTCGTCGAGCTCCTGGTCGTCATGCTGATCCTGGCCCTGTTGGCCGCGATCGCGATCCCGTCCTTCTTCAACCAGAGGGACAAGGCCCAGGATTCCGAGGCGAAGGCGACTGCCAAGTCGGCCTCCACCGCCATGGAGACCTACTCGACCGACAACGGTGGCAAGTACACCGGCGCCACCGCCGCGAACCTGAAGGTTATCGAGGAGACTCTCGATCCCGCCAAGTTCTCGGTCACGGTTGACGCGAGCGGCGACGGCTACACCGTCACCGGCACGTCGGACACCAAGAACTCGTTCAGCATCAAACGTGCTGTTGACGGCACGGTGACCTACCCCTGCACGGTTGACGCCGGTAACGGCACCAACCGCGGCGGCTGCCCCTCCAGCGCCTTCTGGGACTGATCCCAGCCGTTAGGTGGGCCCGAGCAAAAGCTCGGCCGCTTCAAAAAGGGCGGACCTTCGGGTCCGCCCTTTTTGCGTGGCGGCGCTCGGAACTTTGGTCCGCCTTCTCGTCGCCTCGAGGCGGCCGAGACGATCGTCCAGCGGCCGCTCGGACGGCTCAAGTTACGGCACCCGATCCCCGATGGGGACGGACAGATGTCGATTCGCACTGCCGTTTTGAAACAAACCCCCCTCCGCTCGGTGCACCGTGATATCGGCGCCGAAGCTGGCTTTGCGATCGTCGAGGTCGTGATGTCGACGATCTTGATCATCTTGTTGGCGACCGGGGTGATCATGACCTTGCAGGTGACGACCAAGGCTGCCTCCGAGCAGCGTGCTCGCGCCCAGGCACAGACGATCGCTCAAGACGACCAGGCGCGCCTGCGGGCGCTCAACGTCGAGACCCTCGACGGGCTCAGCCAGGTTACGACGGTTCCAATCGACGGAAACACCTATACGGTCACCTCAAAGGGCCACTTTGTCACCGACACCGCGGTAACCGACGATTGCGACAACGCCTCCGCCGACTACGTCAGGGTCAGCAGTCAGGTGACCTGGCCTGCCCTCGGGAGTCGGACGCCGATCGAGATCGAGGGCGTCGTAACGCCGCCGCCGTCGGCAACTGACGCGACAAGAGGTGCGATCGCGGTCCGGGTGCTCGACGAGGACGGAGTCGGGGTGTCGGATGTCCATCTGATCGGTAACGGCCCCGAGTATTTCAGTGGCAGCACCGATGACAACGGCTGCGCCCTGTTCGGAAAGTTGATGACCGGCAATTACACCCTCGATACGACCGGCCTGGTCGCCGCCGGAATGGTTGACTCCAACGGCACCCCGCCGGGACCGCGCACCGTCAGCGTTACCGCCTTCGCGACCAACTCGATCGTCCTCCAGTATTCGCCGCCGGGCGCAATCACCCTGAACTTCAAGACCCGAATCGGCGCCGGCGTGCTGTTTGCGACCCAATCGGACCAGATCATCGCGGCCCACAGCTCGATGAGCGCGCCGCGCAGCTTCGGCACGATTGGAACTCAGGTCTCGTCGATCACGGCGTCGCCGCTGTTCCCGTTCAGCTCGCCATACACCCTATACGCGGGTTCCTGTAGTGCCGACGATCCCAACCCGTCGGGGAGCCCGACCGGCCCCGGCTACCCGGCGACCGCGGTGGTTAGCGCGACCAAGGGAGGCTCGGCGACCGCGACGATTCAACTGCCAGCTCTCAACCTGAAGGTCTACTCCGGTCGGCCCGCGAACCCTGGCTCACTGGTCAACGGCGCCCGGGTTCGGATCCACGATCAAAACTGCGCTCAAGCTGCGGCGCCGCTCGGCTACGTCGTCCGCAGCCGCACCACCAACGCCTCCGGTGCCCTCGCCCAGCCGGGCCTGCCCTGGAGCACCTACACCGTCTGCGCCGATAACAGCCTAACCGCTGGCTCGCCGCGACGCCAAAGCGTCAGCAACGTCGATATCAAGAACCTGACTAGCGGCACCGCGCTGTCGTTGTATCTCGGCACCGGCGGCGGCGCCGTCTCGAGCCCGGGGAGCTGCCCGTGAGCGCCCCCGTAAAAGGCCGGAGCGGGGGCGCGGCGCGCTTGCGCGGCGAGGACGGCGTCACCCTGACCGAGCTTTTGGTCTCGATGTTGATCGGTTCGTCGGTGATCATGATGGTTTTCACGCTGATCACGCTCACAACCAACGGCAGCGCCCGGGTCACCAGCCGAGTCGAGGCGGACCAGAGCGCTCGCCTGGCGATGAATCGGGTGATCGATCGGCTGCACTCGACCTGCATCACCACCGGCACGACCCCGATCGAGCCCGGCAGCAGCGGCACCGCGGTCGGTTTTCTATACCAGACCGGCGACGCGGTCACCCTGACGCCGGAGTTGCACTGGATCAGCTTCAGCGCTGGCCCCGCCACCCTGACCGAGCGCAGCTACCCGTGGACCGGCGGCGACTCGGACGAGAACTGGACCTTCGGTACGACCGCCTCATCGACCGTCCTGGTCAAGGACGGCATCTCGACCGCGAGGCTCGGCTCGCCCGCCGCGACCGTGCCGGTTTTCCGCTATTACGGCTACGACAGCGCCACCGGCAACATTCAGACAATCCCACTGGCGGTTCCGCTCAGCGCCATCGATGCCGACGAGGTGGTCAAGGTCGAGGTCGCCTTCGCGGCTTCATCGACCACCTCGCCAGTCGTCTCCGGGGGGGTTGCCGAGTCGGTCCCGGTCTTGGACTCGGCGTTCTTGCGGGTTTCACCCTCGGCCGGAAGCGGATTGGAGAACGCACCATGCACCTGAACGAACGTAGGGTCGGCGCCAAACGCCGGGTCGGGGACCGGGCCAAAGATCGTGCCGCCAGGGCGGGCCGACGGCTTCGCGCCAGCGACGGCTACACGATGGCGATGACCCTGATGGGCGGCCTTTTGATGAGCATGATCGTCGTCAGCGCGGTCGCCGCGGTGAACGGCGATATCAACACGACCCGCGCCGATGTCGATCACAAGCGCGCCTACGAGGCCGCGCTAACCGGTCTCGCCGCCTACTCCTACCAGCTCAACAAGGACCAGAACTACTGGGAGAAGTGCACCTCGGTGCCATCACCCAACGCCCTCAATCAGGTCGGCTCAACGACCAACCGTCGCCCGGTTCCGGGGGGTTCCGGCGCCACCTACGCGATCGAGCTGATTCCGGCGGCGGGTCAAACCTCCTGCAGCACCGCCGATCCGACCGGAACGATGATCGAACAGGGGGTTGCCGCCGACGGCACCTTCCGGATCCGCTCCACCGGCTTTTCGGCGGGCCAGGACGAGGCGGTTGTCGCTACCTATTCAAAGGAAGGCCTGCTCGACTACATCTACTTCACCCAGTACGAAACGATGGATCCGGTCACCTTCGGCGCGGTGCCGTGGGCGGCCGACGCCTACGCGCACTGCACTCGGACCCGACAGGAAGGTCGCCAGAGCGCGCCGATCCCGAACTCGGGCGGCGTCTTCTGCCTGACGATTGTTTTCATCGGTGGCGAGCAGATCAACGGCCCGCTGCACTCCAACGACACCCTGGTGATCTGCGGCAACCCGCGGTTCGGGCGGGTTGACGGTTCCGGGAACCCGATCGGAGATCACATCGAGACGGCGGCCCCGCCGACCGGCTGGGTCGATTTCTGTGGCGGTGCAAACCCGAACTTCGGGAGCGGTCTGGATACCAACGCGCGGGTTTTGACGCCGCCGCCGACTAACACCACCCTGCAGTACAAGACCACCTCGAGCTACATCTTCAGCGGTCGTACCAAGTTCGACCTCAACACGACCAACATGACGGTCACCCGCTACGACGGATCGATCGTGACGATGGCCTACCCCGCATCCGGCGTCGTCTACGTGAAAAATATCTCCTGCGGCATCACCTACACCCCCTACGGCCCCAACTACTCGGCCGGGACCGGCTGCGGCGATGCGGTCGTCAAGGGCAACTACGACGACCGCCTGACGATCGCCGCCGAGAATGATGTCCTGATCGAGGGCAACCTGACCCGCAGCGGTGACGGAATGCTCGGCCTGATCGCGAACAATTTCGTCCGGGTCTACCACCCCTGCGATCGCTCCACCAGCACCAACCTTGCCGGGGCACTGAGCAACCTCCGAATCGACGCTGCGATCTTGGCGATCCAGCACTCCTTTATCAACGACAACTTCGACTGCGGGGCGCCGCTCGGAACCCTGACGATCAACGGCGCCCTGGCGCAGCGCTTCCGTGGTCCGGTCGGACAGTTCAACGCCAGCGGACCGGTCCACGGCTACTCGAAGAACTACACCTACGACAACCGCCTCAAGTACGTACAGCCGCCCCACTTCCTCGACCCCGTCCAGACGGCCTGGCACATCGACCGCCAGTCGCTCGATGACGGCTAGCGAGTTCGCGATGATTGCCGTCTTCGCCTTTGTCGGCCTCCTGATCGGCAGCTTCTGTGGGGTCGTGGCGCATCGGATCTTGCGCGGCGAGACCTTTCTGACCGGGCGATCGCGCTGCGATGCCTGCGGCGCCCAGATCGCGACCTACGACAACATCCCGCTGTTCTCGTGGCTTTTGTTGCGAGGGCGCTGCCGCAAGTGTGGCGATCCGATTCCGCCGCGCTACCCGTTGGTCGAGTTGATCCTCGGGCTCGCCTACGCCGCCACCTGGTTGGTCTGGCACGACGAGCCCGACGCTGCCGCCCAGATTGTGCTCGGGCTCGCCTTCGCGACGATGTTGGCGATCATCACCCTGACCGACCTCGAAGCGCGAATCATCCCGAACGGAGTCCTGATCGCGGCGGTTCTTGCCGCGGTAATGATCATCGCGATCGGTGGACTCGCGATCGAGCAGCGATTGGTGGCGGCCGCGATCGTCGGCGGCCTCTTCTTGGCGATCGCCTGGTTCTTGCCGCGCGGCTTCGGGATGGGGGATGCGAAGCTGATCGCGGTGATGTCGATCTACCTCGGTCGCGCCGTCGCTCCGGCGGTCCTGGCGGGACTGTTGGCGGGCGGCCTGGTCGGGATCGCCCTGATCGCTCGACACGGCGCCGCAGCGCGCAAGCAGAAGATCCCGTTCGGTCCGTACCTGGCTGGCGGCGGACTGCTCGGGTTCTTGGTCGGCGACGATCTCGTCGGGTGGTACGTCGACGAGTTCTTCCCCGACCAATCGACTTAGCCCCGATCGCCGATCGGACCGCCGGTCGCCTCCCAATTCCTTTGCCGGGAGTCGATCTCTGGCCGATTCCGGACCGCCCTGCGGAACCGCCGGTTGGACCAACTGCCGAGTTCTGCCGATCGCTGCTAAAGCGACCTAGACAAACGGCCGATGGGGGTGCAGCGCGACGGGAACACCGTCACGGAATCACTGCTAATGGCCCTCACCCTGACAAAAAAGAAGAACGCGGTTGTGACCGGACTCGACATCGAGTCGGGCAGTGTCGCCGCCACCGAAGCGCATCTCAACGGTTCCGTCGCGGTCTCGAAGACGGCGGTGGTTCCGCTCGAGCCGGGGCTGGTCCGTGACGGTGAGATCCTCGACCCGGCTGGACTCGGCACGGCGCTGAAGAACCTGTTCGAGGTGCACAAGCTTTCCAAGGCGGTTCGCTTCGGCGTCGCCAATCAGCGGGTTGCTGTTCGCACCCTGCGGATGCCCCTGATTGAGAAGAAGGCCGAGCGCGACACCGCGGTCCGCTTCCAAGCCCAAGATCACATCCCGATGCCGCTCGACCAGGCGGTCCTCGATTACCAGGTGGTCGGGCACGCCGAAGGGGCCGGGGGGGCCCGCCAGATGGACGTGATCATCGTCGCCGCCCGTCGTGACATGATCGCGAAGTACCTCGAGACGGCCTCGTTGGCCGGACTCCGTCCGATCGGGATCGACCTCTCCGCCTTCGGGATGATCCGCGCCCTTTGGCCCGAGCTGGCAGCTTCGGCCAATTCCGCCGAGGCCGCGACGGCCGCCGGCGCCCGCCTTTACTGCGGCCTCGGCAGCGTTACCAACCTGGCGGTCGGCCGCGGCGGGGATTGTCTTTTCACCCGGATCTCGACCTACGGGACCGAAGCGATCGCGCAGTCGCTCGCCGAGCGGGCGGGCCTCACCCTTGAGCACGCCCGCCAGTGGATCATGCACGTCGGCCTCGAGCGCCCGCTCGGGCAGCTCGAAGGTGATCCCGACAAGATCGCCGCAACCCGGCAGGTTTTGACCGAGGGCGTGGCCAAGCTGGCGGACGAGCTGCGGCTGTCGCTGGAGTTTTACGGCGCCCAGGAGGGCGCGGTCGCGATCGAGGGGATCGTCGCGAGCGGCCCCGGCAGCGCCGTACCCGGCCTGACCGATCGACTCCGCGACGAGCTCGGCCACCACTTTGAGGTCCGCCGACCGAAGGCCTTGATGCACCTCGAGGACCCGGCGGCAGCCCGGCTCACCCTCTCACTCGGACTGGCGGTGGACCGCTAATGCGCGCGGTCAACCTGATCCCGTCCGACCAGCGCAAGAGCGTTGCCGCCGGCGGATCCGCCTCCGGCCCCGGTCTTGGCCCCGCGTCGATCGTCGGCTACGCCCTGGTCGCGGCGCTGCTGGTGATGCTCGGTGGCGCCTACCTGCTGGTGTCGACCTCGAACAACCTGAGCGAGCGCAAGGGCGAGATCACTCAACTAAACGACGAGTTGACCGCCGCGACCGCGCGGGCCGAGGCGCTCTCCCCCTACATTCAGTTTGCCGCCACCGCCGAGCTTCGCGAGGCGACCGTGGTCAGCCTGGCGAAGAGTCGCTTCGACTGGGAGCGGGTTCTGCGCGAGCTCTCGCTGGTGATCCCGAACGATGTCTGGCTAACCCAGATGACCGCAACCGCGGTCGGGGAATCTTCGGCCGATGCCGCCGCGGCCGGATCGGCGGTCGGCCCGACCCTTGAGATCGCTGGTTGTGCCAAGGGGCATATCGGGGTCGGCGAGTTCACCGAAGCGCTAGAGGACATCGACGGCGTCGGCAAGGTTGGGCTGACCTCGTCCTCGGTGCTACCACCGGTCGATCCGGACAGCCCCGAGCAGGTCGCGAGCGCTGGCCAAGAGGGCTGCTCGGTTCGCGACTTCCTCTCCACCTTCGCAATCACCGTCGAGATGGACGCCAACCCCGACGCCGCCGGTGCCACCACGGTGCCGAGCCTTCCCGAGGCGGCGGTTCCGTCGACGCCCGACGGTAGCCAGACCGCCGCCGCGAGCGATTCGAGCGGCGTTTCAACCGGAATGATCGGCGCAATCAGCGGGGTGGGGCGATGAAGGGCTCGGATCGAATCGTCTTGCTGGTCGTCCCGATCGTTGCCGCGCTGGCCGCCTTTTGGTTCTTGGCGGTGTCGCCAAAGCGGGCCGAGATGGCCGACCTCGACAGCCAGGTTGCTGACCTGCAGTCGAAGATCGACGCGCAGGTCGAGGTGACCGCGTTCGCCGACAGCGCCCGCACCGGTTTCCCCAAGGTCTACGGCAAGGTCGTCTCGCTCGGCAAGGCCGCGCCGAGCGACGCCGACACCGCCAGCCTCTTGTTCGAGATCCAGACGCTCGCCAAGAAGTCGAAGATCACCTTCAACACCCTGAATTCGGGTGGCGATGTCGGCGAGCCGCCGGTGCCGCCCGCACCCGTCGAGGGAGAGACGGCGCCCGCCGAGGGTGAGACGGCGCCAGCCGAGGGAGAGACGGCCCCGGCCGCGCCCGATCCCGCAGCCGCGGTCAGTCCGGTCGCAGCCAGCGAAGCCGCCGCCGCCGGCTTGCCGATCGGTGCCCAAATTGGCCCTGCCGGGCTGCCGGTGATGCCATACACGCTCGAGTTCTCCGGCGATTTCTTCGAGGTCGCGGACTTTCTGCGGCGGCTCGACGGACTGGTCGAGACGAAGAACAAGGGCGCCCAGCCGGTCTCGGTCGACGGCCGTCTGATCACTGTCAACGGGTTCAGCCTCGAGCCCGATCCGACCTCCGGAACTCTTACCGCCAGCTTTACGGTCGCGACCTTCCTGACCCCCGGCGACCAGGGCCTGACGATGGGCGCTTCGCCCTCCGGTCCGGCGCTCGGCGCCGCGACCGACAGTTCGTTACAAGCCTCAATCAACCAGCCATAGGTGCACTCATGAACGGCAAGATGCCTCCCGCCCTCGCGGATCTGATCAACGACCTCAAGGCCAGCAAGATGCTGCCGGTCGCGGCGGTCATCGTGGTCGCGATAATCGCGGTCTTCGTAGTCCTACCGACTCATTCCGCGACGACCGCCGCGGGCTCCGCCTCGAGCCCCGCTGCCGCCGATCTCGGCCCGCTCGGTAATTCGGCGGTTCTGGTCGATGCCTCTGAGTTGCGCCACACTAAGCTGCGTCTTGGCGGCGATGGCCAGGCATCAGATCCGTTCAAGCCCGACTACGAGCCGCTGCCGAGTGCGGATCCGGCGGCAGCCGCCGACGAGGCAGCCGCGGCCGCCGACGACGCCAGCGGCGGCGTCTCGACCGGCGCCTCGGCAATCGGTTCCGGTTCGGGTTCGGGTTCGGGTGGCAGCAGCTACGGCGGCGGCTCCGGGTCGAGTGGATTCGGCGGCGGCTATGGCGGTGGCTCCGGGTCCGGCTCCATCGGTGACGGCAGCGGTAGCTCTAGTTCCGACGGCGGCTCCGAACAGAAGTTCTACGACTACGAGGTGACCGCCGAGTCCGGTCTGATCGGTGGCGAGAAAAAGACCGAGACCTACCGGATCGGCGACTTCATCGGCGCCGACCCGAAGCTAGCTCGGGTCACCTACGCCCGCGACGACGAGGTCACCCTCGAGGTTTCGAACGAGTTTTTGATCGTCTACCACGGCACGATCGAGTCCGATGGCGACTGCGATCCGAGCCCCGATCGCTGCTACACGACGGTGCTTAACAAGGGAGCTTCGGTCCGTTACGTGACCGAGGACGACACCGGAGCACGAGTCGTCTATCGGATCGTGATCCACAAGGTCGGCAAGATTATCGTCGACGCCGACGGCAACCCGATCGAGTAGCACCTGACGCGAGCCGTTGCCGCCGCAGAGGCCGCACAGGCAAGCCGTGCGTGCCGAGCCGTCGTGTGTGGGCGGCGGGGCGGGTGGGCGGAGTTGGCGTGGCGGCGCTTACCTGATACCTGAGAGGGTGGCTGGGGATCCGGCGGCGCTGGCGGGTGGGGCATCCGCGGCTGCGCGGATTGGAATCAGTCATCTAGCCTTGCGGGCTCGATGGGTCGGCTGAGGTTCACAACCGCCGGTGAATCGCACGGGCCCGGGCTTGTTGCGATCGTCGAGGGCCTGCCCGCCGGGCTCGAGGTTGACCGCGGCCGGGTCGACCGCGATCTGGCGCGGCGCCAGCTCGGCCACGGTCGTGGCGGTCGGATGAAGATTGAGCGCGACTCGGTCGAGGTTCGCTCCGGTCTGCGGCACGGTCGCACCCTCGGTAGCCCGCTCGCCGTCTTGGTGGCAAATCGCGACTACCCGAATTGGGAGGAGCGGATGAACCCGTGGCCGGTCGAGGCCGAGGTTGCCGCCTCGCATCTGCCGCGCCCCGGGCACGCTGACCTGGCGGGATTGCAGAAGTACGGGTTCGACGATGTGCGCAACGTCTTGGAGCGCGCCAGCGCTCGCGAGACCGCGGCGAGGGTGGCGGCCGGGGCGATCGCGAAGGAGCTTTTGGCCGCCCTCGGGGTATCGATCTTCAGCCACGTGATCCGGATCGCCTCGGTCGCGGCGCCGAGTCCGCATCGCCTCGACCCGGAAGACTTCGCCGCGGTCGACGAATCGCCGGTCCGCTGTCTCGATCCAGCGAGCAGTGACGCGATGGTCGACGAGATCAACCGGCGGCGAAAGCAAAACGAGTCGCTCGGCGGGGTCTTCGAGGTGCGCGCATTCGGGTTGGTTCCGGGGCTTGGATCACATGTTGGCTGGGACCGCAAGCTCGACGGTCGATTGGCGCAGGCGGTTGCCTCGATCCAGGCGGTAAAGGGGGTCTCGCTCGGCGAGGCCTGGGAGGTTGCAGCAGCACCCGGCTCGGAGTCGCACGATGAGATTTTTTGGGACGAATCGCGCGGCTGGTATCGCGAGACCAACCGGGCCGGTGGTCTCGAAGGCGGGATGAGCAACGGCGAGCCGCTAATCGTTCGCGCCGCCTTGAAGCCGATCTCGACCCTGACCAAGCCGCTGCGTTCGGTCGACACGGTGACCCGAAAGCCCGCCAAGGCGATGCGTGAGCGGACCGACTCGACGGTTGTACCGGCAGCCGGGGTGGTCGGCGAGGCGATGGTTGGGCTGGTTTTGGCCGACGCCTACCTGGAGAAGTTCGGCGGCGATCACATCGAAGATGTTCAGGCCGCCCTGGCCGCATACCGGCGCCGGATCGACTGGCGCCGATAGCTGCCGCGCCGCCGCAAGCCCGCAATAGCGCCGCTATTGCGGACTCCCGTCCTCACCACCCCGCTCGTTCCTGGGCCGCCTAATTCGCGCGCTTATTCTCGCGCGAGCCCTAATCTATGGCGCGATGGAGCGCTCGATCGCCTTGATCGGATTCATGGCGGCCGGTAAAACCCGGGCTGGTCGGGCGATTGGCGCCGCGCTGAGTCGGCCCGCAGTCGATGTCGACGAGGAGCTGGAGCGGAACTTCGGCGAGCCGGCCGGAAGCCTTTTCTCGCGGCTCGGCGAGGCTGAGTTCCGCCGCCGCGAAGAGGCGGTGACCCTACGGCTTTTGGCGGCCGGCGGGATCGTCTCGCTCGGCGGCGGCGCGGTTGAGAACCCGGTGCTGCGTAAGGCGTTGGCCGATCACGTCGCGGTCTGGTGTCGGATCAGCGAGCAGGGGGCATGGGATCGGGCGCAGCGAAAGCCTGAGAAGCGCCCGCTGGTCAAGGACCGGGCTGAGTTCTCGGCCCGCTACGCAATCCGCCTGCCGCTTTACGAGCAGTGCGCTTCGGTGATCTTGCCGCGCGGCGGCGACGAGACTCCGAGGCTAGCTGCGCCTTGGTTGGCGGCGCTGCAGGAGATGTCGGCGGCGCGGATGGTCTGGGCCGAGACCGCGAGTGCCGCCTACCCGGCGCTGATCGGCGCTGGTGCGATCTCAAAGATCGGCTGCGTCGATCCGGCGGCTGCCTGCGATGCTCGCCGTTTCCACCTGCTGGCCGACCCGAACGCGCTCGCTCACCACGAGAACCTGCTCGGACCGGTTGCCTCACGGATCGTGCTCGGTGGCAGCGAGCAGGACAAGACGCTGGGCGAAGCGGGGCGCGTTCTCGGTCTGTTGGCGGCGGCCGGGGCGCGCCGCGACGAGATTGCGATCGCCTTCGGCGGCGGGGTCGTCGGCGATATCGCGGGCTTTTGCGCCGCCGTTTACCAGCGCGGGATCGGGGTCGTCCAGGTGCCGACTACGCTGGTCGCCCAGGTTGACTCGGCCTACGGCGGCAAGACCGGGGTTGATCTGCCAACGGGCAAGAACTACGTCGGCGCCTTTCATCAACCGCTCGCGGTCCTGGCCGACCCGTCGACCCTGTCGACCCTGCCGGCAGCCGAATTGTCGGCCGGCTTCGCCGAGGTGGTAAAAACGGCACTGCTGGCGGGCGGGCCGCTGTGGGAGCGGGTCCGCGCGATCGAAAAGCTAGGCGCCGACCGGCTCGACGAAATCATCTTCGCCTGCGCTCGGACCAAGCTCGACATCGTCGCCGAGGATGAGCGCGACGACGGGGTTCGCGCCAACCTCAACCTCGGGCACACGGTCGGTCACGCGATCGAGACGGTCGGGAAGTATCGTCGTTACCGCCACGGCGAGGCGATCTCGCTTGGCCTGCTGGCGGCGCTGCGGCTGTCCGGCGCCGACGATCTGCGCGACGAGGTGGCGGCGCTTTTGGCTCGCGCCGGGCTGCCGACCGAGCTCGACCCGGCGCTCGATATCGAGCAGATCCTGACCGCGATCGCCCGCGACAAGAAGGCGGGCCCCGCTGGGGTCGGGTTCGTTTTGTTGGAGCGACCGGGGGAGTGCCGCCGCGGTCAGTTGATCGAGGCCGCTACGCTGCGTTCGGCGGTGGCTGAACTGGTGGGGAAGTAGGGGCGAAGATGGCCGGAGCACACAATCGGATCGAGGTGCTGCACGGGGTCAACCTGAACACCTTGGGACGCCGTGATCCGGCGATTTACGGGACCGCCACCCTGGGGTCGTTAGAGATCCAGATCAAGCGGTGGGCGCAGGAGATGGGCCTCGGGTCGACCTTCTTTCAGAGCAATCACGAGGCCGAGTTCATCGAGCACCTGCACCGGCTGCCGGAGATGGCCGACGCCGCGATCATCAACGCGGGCGCTTGGACCCACTACTCGTGGGCGATCCGAGACGCCGCCGAGGTTGCCGCGATTCCGCTGGTCGAGGTCCACCTGTCCGACATTCACGCCCGCGAGCCGTGGCGCGCCCGGTCGGTCTTCGACGGTCTGGTGGTGGCGCAGATTTCTGGCCGCGGGGCGGATGGTTACCGCGAAGCGCTGAGCGTCTTGAAGCGCGAGCTCGAGGTCTGAAGATTGGACCGGCCGGGCCGGGTCGAGCGACTGGTTGAGGCGCTTGGCGGGGCCGGGCTCGACTGGCTGATCGTCGGCGATCTGGTCACCCCGGCCGATTCGGGTCGGGAGGCGGGGGCGCCGGTCTTCTGGCTGACCGGGTTTGGCGGATCGAGCGGGCTGGTGGCGCTGTCGGCCGACGGCAAGCGGCGCTTTGTCACCGACTTTCGCTACGCGGGGCGGATCGAATCGCTGCGCGGCGATGGCTGGGAGGTCGAGATTGCGGGAGCCGATCCGCTCGGCGCGGTCGCCGAGGGCATGGCTGGCCAGATCGGGTTCGACCCCGAGCGGACCAGCGTCAGCAATCACGAACGCCTGGTCGAGGTGATTGGATCGGCGGGACAATTGGTTGCGGCGTCGTCGCTGATCGCGACCGAGCGCCGTTGCAAGGATCGAGATGAGATCGCGGCGATCGCGGCGGCGGCCGAGCTTGCCGACGCGGTCTTGGCCGAGCTTGAGGCTGGCCCGCTGGTTGGACGCAGCGAGGCCGAGGTGGCGCTTTGGATCGAGCTGCGGATCCGCCAGCTGGGGGCGAGCGGGCCGTCGTTTTCACCGATCGTCGCGGCCGGGCCAAACGGCGCCCTGCCCCACGCGGCGCCGTCGGCGCGGCCGATCGAGGCGGGGGAGTTGGTGGTGGTCGACCTCGGCGCTGTGGTCGACGGCTACTGCTCGGATTGCACCCGCACCTACGCGGCGGGCCGTCGGCCCGCGGAGCCCGCCGAAGCGGCATACGCGGCTGTCTTGGCGGCGCAGGTGGCGGCGCTTGGGGCGCTGTCGCCGGGGCTTGAATGCCGCGCCGCCGACGCGGTTGCACGCGATTTGTTGAACCAGCGGGGTTTCGGCGAGGAGTTTGGGCACGGGCTCGGTCACGGGGTCGGGGTCGAGATCCACGAGCCGCCGCGACTGTCGGCTCGGAGCAAGCAAACGCTTGCGGTCGGCGACGTGGTCACGGTCGAGCCCGGGGTCTACCTGCCGGGAGAATTTGGGATTCGAATTGAGGATTTGGTCCTGCTTGCCGATGACGGGGTGCAGAACTTCTGCGCGAGATCAAAGGAGCTTTTGGTATGTCGGTGAGGATTTTCGGATTGTTTGGACGATTGTCGGACCGGCGCACGGTTGGCTTTTTGGCTGCTTTCGCGCTCTTTTTTGTCGCCTCGCAGGCGACCGCGGCGGCGTCGTTGCCGTGTTCGCTGCCCGGTCCGAGCGATCCGACGATGAGCCGCCTGATCACGGTCTCGGGCGACCTCAAGAGCAAGCTCGAGGGCGGATATATGTATTTCCCGTTCGAGGTGCCGGTCGGGACCACCGGGATCCGGGTCCGTTACTGCACCGACCAGCCCGAAAACGTCCCCGCCGGCGCGCCGCCGAGCTCACCCCGCCACGTGCTTGACGCCGCCCTTTATGAGAATCACCTGCCGGAGGCGATCTGGGGCCCGGCTCAGCTTCGCGGTTCGACCGGCTCATCGATCCACGACTTCACCGTTGCGGTCAACCCTCCGAGCGCGCCGGCGGTCTATCGGGCCTCGCCGAAGGGGTACGTCAGCGGTGTCACCACCCGTGGCTACGAAGCGGGACCGATCGAGTCCGGTCAGTGGGCGCTCGAACTCGGGATCGCCGCGGTCGCCTCGCAGCCCGAGGGCGATCGCGACGGCACGGTCGCTTACGGGGTCCAGATCGAGTTGACGAGCGATTCGAGCTGGGCCGATCATCCCTACCTGGCCTCGCCTGCCGACCCTGACCGGGTCGCGAACCCGAACCCCGGCTGGTATGCCGGTGACCTCGATGTCCACGGCGAGCAGGAGCCTGGCAACGCCCTCGTCGCAGACACCCTCGCCTACGCCTTCGGCCGCTACGGCGATGACGGCGCCGGGCTCGACTTCGTCACCCTTCTGGATCACAACAACACCACCGGGCACAGCGATATCGGCCGCTACGAGGCCGCCTACCCGAACAACCTGATTATCGGCTCGACCGAGGTGACGACCTATCGCGGCGATATCCAAAACCACTTCGGCCGGGTCGTCGACTACCGGACCGGCCCGCTTTACATCGCCGATTTGGGCGCTTCGGGACCCGACTACACGGTCCCCTCGCCGTCCCCCGATCAGTCGATCCGACCGGCTCGTGGGGCGGCCGGAATCTTCGACGCGATCAAGGCCGCCGACGGCGTCACCCAGATCAACCACCCGACGATCCTTTCCGATTTGGTTCCGATCTTCGACGACTATTGCCGCGGCTGCGCTTGGTCATATACGGCCGATCAGACCTCCTATCGCAGGGTCGACCTGATCGAGGTCTCGACCGGTCCCGCCGGCAGCCACGGACCGCCGTTTGCGGGGCCGAACCCGTCGACCCCGATGGCGATTCGCTTCTGGGAGTCGGCGATCGATCGTGGTGGTTTCAACGCCAACCGGATCGCGGCGGTCGGCGGCAGCGACTCGCACTACAACTACCACCGCGGCGCGCTCGACCCGGTTGCAAACCGGACCGACGCGCCGATCGGGATGGCGACGACGATGGTCTACGCCGACCAGTTGTCGGCGGCCGGGATCCGGCGCGGCTTGCGGGCCGGCCACACCTACGTAAAGGTCTGGGGGGCCGACGGGCCTGATCTTCGCCTCGAAGGCATCGCCCCGGGCGGCAACCCGGCGGAGCCGGCGATCATCGGCGACGTGATCCGCTCCAACTCAGCGACCCTGACCGCAACCGTCTCCAACCTCGACGCCGCCCGGGCCGCCCGACCCGGTGTTTACACGCTCGGGGTTTACCGAAACGGGGCGGAGCTTCTGACCCTTCCGTTGCCGCCGGTCGGCGACTCGTTCAGCCTCGACCTGCCAGCCTTCGGTCCGGCCCGGTACCGGCTCGAGGTCGATCGAAGCGGCGGCGCGATCGAGACGATTTCAAGCCCGATCTATCTCGACCCGCGGGTCGATCCTGATCCTGACCCCGACCCCGACCCCGACACCCCGCCCGATTGTGAGGATCCGCCGCTTTTGGGTGGCGAAGGCGATGACAGCTTTTACGGAACCGAGCACGGCGATCACTTCGCCGGCGAGGCCGGGAGGGATGTCGGGGTCGGTCGTTCGGCCCGCGATTGCCTGGTCGGTGGGTCGGGCGAGGACCGACTGATCGGTGGACCCGGGGCCGATCGTCTGATCGGTGGCGAGGACAACGACCGGTTGTCGGCTGGCCCGGGCGGCGATTACCTGCTCGGAGTCGAGGGCGCCGATCGAATCTCCGGCGGCGCTGGCGCGGATCGGGTGATCGGCGGCGACGGTGATGATACGCTCGGCGGAGGCTCCGGCGACGATGATCTACGCGGCGGTCCCGGCCTCGACAAGATCGACGGTGGCTCTGGCGATGATGTGATCGGCGCCGATGACGGTGAGCGTGACACGATCCGCTGCGGCGACGGTTTCGACCGCGCCGTGATCGACCCGACCGACCGGACCTCGGGCTGCGAGGAAATCGTCAGCTTGGCTGCGCCGCGAGTCGCCCCAGCGCACCGCGGGAGCAAGCGCCGGATCCGGTAGCGATGTTGCGCTCGTCGGCCACACCGCGCCGGCCGGCGGCGCTGTCGCCTCGCCCCCAGCCTCGGTGTCGGCGCTCCATCGCGGCGCTCGGATTCACCCTCCTGCTCGCCGCGGCGGTCCCCCGAGCGGCGGCCGTCGAGCCGCCAACCCCGCTTCCCGACCTGTCGGTCGGGGGTACTGCCTTTGCCCCGACCGCGGTCGCCCCTGGCGGGTCGCTCGCGATCTCCGGACGGCTTTTGAACCGGGGCACCAGCGCGGCCGTCGCCTCGCTGGCGATTCGGGTCGACGATCGGGCGGGGTATCCGATCGTGCTCGGCAGCCGCCGATTCGTCGTGCAGCCCGGGGGTCGCCACCCGTTTTCGATCGAGCTGCCGATCCCCGAGGCGGTTGATCAGGGGAGCTACGAGCTGTCTGTATGTGTGCGTCGGCGCGGCTTGAGGGGGCGGTTGCGTTGTCGGAGCGCCGGGCCGCGACTGGTCATTGCCGCCACGGCGCCGCCCCGCGACCGCGACCGCGATCACGTCTCCGATATCTATGACGGCTGCCCCGCCACCCCGGGGAGCCATCGTTGGGGAGGCTGCGTCGAACCGCCGCCGCCACCACCCGACGGCGACCGCGACGGCGTCATCGACGACGGGGATCGTTGCCCTTCGGACGCCGGCAACGGTCTCTATCAGGGCTGCGCCGAGCCGCCGCTGCCGGCGCCGGGCTACCACGCTGGCGCCCTCAGTCTCGGCGATCGGCTTTTTCCCGAGGTCGGAAACGGTGGCTACGATGTCCTTCACTACGATGTCAACCTCGACTACGACAACCTCGACAACAGCTTCGGCGCCGCCACCTACACCGAGCTGACCGCGTTGGCGATCGAGAACCTGTCGAGCTTTTCGCTCGACCTTGAGGGCCTCGAGGTCGCGGGGGTTACCGTCAACGGCGAGCCTGCCACGTTTCGGCGGATCGCCCCCGCTCGCTGCGCACTCGCCACCGGAGAAAATCAGAGTTGCCCGATCTCAAAGCTCGTGATCACCCCGGCAACCCGGCTCGATACTGGCCGGCAGTTTGTGGTCCGAATCGACTACGACGGCAGCCCGCTGCGCCTGCACGACGCCGACGGGACCGACGAGGGCTGGCTCGCGACCCCCAACGGCGACGGCGCCTTCGTCGTCAACGAGCCGGTTGGCGCGATGACCTGGGTGCCGTGCAACAACCATCCGCTCGACAAGGCGAGTTGGGAGTTCCACCTGACCGTCCCCGCTGGCAAGACCGCGCTTGGCAACGGCGAGCAGTCGGCGCCGCCAAGCCCCGGCCCCGGCCCGACGACGACCTGGCACTGGTCCGAGCAGGTACCGATGGCAAGTTACCTGGCGACCGCCACGGTTGGCGACTTCGACCTCACCGAATCGCTCGGCGCCGACGGCCTGCAGCTCTACAACGCCATTGACAGCTCGGTCGGTCTAGCCGAGCGGGGTTCGTTTCAGCGCTCGACCGCCCGCGAGGAGGAGGTGATTGGCTTCGAGGCGGCCCATTTCGGGCCATATCCGTTCGCCTCGGCCGGGGTTGTCGCCGATCTGGCCGACAGCAGCTACGTGCTCGAGGTCCAGACCAAGATTCACTTCCCTTCGCACCGTATTTCGATCCTGACCCTCGCCCACGAGTTCGCCCATCAGTGGTTCGGCGACAGCGTCTCGCCGACCGGCTGGGATCAGATCTGGCAAAACGAGGGCTGGGCGACCTTTGCCGCCTGGTACTTCAGCTATCACGCCAATCGCGGCGCGATCAGCCCCGAGCAGCAGTTCACCGACAACTACACTCCCGGTTCGAAGTGGCGCACCGCGCCGACTGACCCCGATCCGGCGGGCCTGTTTGCAACCTTCCCGGTCTATACCCGAGGCGCGATGATGCTGGAGGCACTGCGCGAAATTGTCGGCAACGACCGATTCTTTGCGATCGCCCGGCGCTGGGCCTCCGACTACCGCTACGGCAACGCCACAACCGCCCAATTGATCGCCGTGGCGACGGCCGAGAGCGGCTTCGACGGCGCCCGCCGGGCCAAGCTTGAGCGCTTCTTTCGGCAGTGGCTTCAGATCGGGGCGATGCCGACCATCACCGGCGCCAATTTTAACCGTCCAGGTTCAATTCGCCCGCACCGAGCGGGAGTCCGCGCGGTCCGTCTGGGAGCCCAGACGGTGGTTGGCTCCGCCGCGTCCCCGCTAGAACCGCCAACGCCTCGGCGTAGTAGGAGATACGATCAGATGAGATCAAACTAAGTTCCAAGCTAAGTTACCCGGCGCACCGAGCGCGGTTGAGTGAAACGCGAACTTCGAAGAAGATATCGGCCGTCGGTGCGATTGTGGTGTCGGTCGCCATCGCCAGCTACGCGATTGCGGCTCCAGGCGGCGATGCGGGTCCGAACCGCCCCGACACGGTCGCGGTTCCGGGCGTCAGCATGAGGTTCCCGGCATCGAAGGCGGCGGCGCTCGACAACGCATTCGGGGGCAGCGATGAGACCCTCCCTGAGGTGATTGCCAAGCCCCCGCCTCCGATCAGCCCCGAGGACGCGGCAGCCGGTTCGGTTCCTGCCCATATCGTTACGAACGACATTCAGGCACCGGCGTCTTCGTCTGTCCTCGATCCGGTAAATGGGTGGATATCAAGCGACGGTGTCGCGCTAGTCGGTGTGTTCGCTGGCGTCGACGGTCTCGATCCCGCCAATGGCAGAGTGGTAGTGATCTTTGACGACTCGTCGACAGGCTCGCAGCGGATTCGTGATTTGGTATCGCCAAATACCGGTGCTTTACAGGTCGAACAGGCGCCGCATGGTCAGCTCTCAAATCAAGAAGCGAGCGCTGCCGTGATCGTCGTGGTTGGAGAAGACGGAAGTCGGTTTTCGCTCGACCTGGCATCGCCAACCCGGTTAATTCCGATCGATTGACCTGGCAGATTCGGGCCGCCGACGAATTTTCTATGGACGGTCCGGGCAACCTCCGCCTTCGGCGCTGCGGCCAGTGTCGCTCAGCCGTCGGCGTGCGAATTTGAGGCAGTCATCTAGCCTGGGCATCGTGATCTCAACGAACCAGTTCAAAAACGGCACCCACATCGAGGTTGACGGCAAGATCTTCAAGATTCTCGAGTTCCAGCACGTCAAGCCGGGCAAGGGTGGCGCCTTTGTTCGGACCAAGCTGCGTCGGCAAGAGGACGGGTCGGTGATCGACCGGACCTTCCGGGCGGGTGAGAAGTTCCGCCCGATCCACACCGAGACGCGGAAGATGCAGTACCTCTACGACGCTGGCGACGTGGCCGCCTTCATGGACACCGCGACCTACGAGCAGCTTGAGATCTCGCGCCCTCAGTGCGGTGAGGCAATGCGTTGGGTCCGCGAGAGCGACCAGGTCGATCTCCTGTTCGTCGACGGCAATCCGGTCGGGGTGCAGGTGGCGAGCGCGGTCGATCTGGCGGTTGCGAAGACCGAGCCGGGGCTGCGCGGCGACACCGCCTCTGGCGGCGGCTCAAAGCCTGCCACCTTGGAGACCGGGGTGACGATCGAGGTGCCGCTCTTCATCGAGGAGGGCGAGGTCGTGCGGGTCGACACTCGCTCCGGCGAGTACGTTTCGCGGGCCTGAGATCCAGGCTACGCCCACGGACTAACCTTGCCCTATGCGTCGATCCGATCAGCGCCGCGACGCCGTCTTTGCCTGCTACCAGCGCGATGTGACGGGTCGCCCACTCGAGGAGTTGTTCGATGTCGAGACGAAGCCTTTTACCCGCGAGTTGGCGGAGGGGGTCGAGGCGAACCGCGAGCGACTCGACGCCGAGATCGGAGCGCGGGCGAGGGGCTGGGAGGTTTCGCGAATCGCGCCGTTGGAGCGGAACGTTCTTCGGGTCGCGCTTTTTGAGATCAGCGATCGCCCTGATGTCCCTGCCGCGGTCGCGATCGACGAAGCGGTCAACCTCGCCAAGCTCTATTGCTCCGCCGAGGCGCCCGGGTTCGTCAACGGGATCCTCGGTTCCCTGGTTGCCGCGGCGCCGGGCGGAGCGGAGGCCGACGGTGGATAACGACGGGACCGCGCGCGCCGAGTTGGCCCAGCTCGCGCAGCGGCTCGAACAGCTGGCGCAGTTGCTGAACGAGCCGGTCGAGCCGCAGGACGACCCGCCGATTGAGTTGGTGCGGGAGGCGGGGGAGTGCTCGGCGCGGGCCGGCTCGGTGTTGGCGGCGGCGCTGCGCGAGGCGGCGTCGGGCAGCGCCGAGGTCGCGGCTGAAGCCGACAGGTCGTGGTGAGCCTGCCGCCCTACCCCGACGAGCTGCACGGGCTGATCGAGGAATACCTCCGAAAGATTTCGTTTCGGGCTGACGCGGCGACCCGCGGCCTTGACGAGGCGATGCGCTACTCGCTGTTGGCGGGCGGCAAGCGAATCAGACCGGTTCTCTGCCTGGCGACGGCACGGGCGATCGGCGAGGACCCACAGCGCTACCTTCCGACCGCGGCGGCGCTGGAGCTGATCCACACCTACTCGTTGATTCACGACGACCTGCCGGCGATGGACGACGACGATCTGCGGCGAGGTCGGCCGACCTCGCACAAGGTGTTTGGCGAGGATGTCGCGATCCTCGCTGGCGATGCCCTGTTTGCCGAGGCGATCCGGCTGATCACCGAGAAGCAGGGCGGCTCGCCGACGGCGGTTCTGGCGGTGATCGGGGAGATCTCGGCCGCCACCGGGGTCGATGGGATGGTCGGCGGCCAGTACGTCGATGTGACCGGCGGTGGAAACGACGCGAGTTCGCTACGCCACCTCCACTCGCTCAAGACGGGCCGCCTGATCGCCGCCGGAGTCGGGGCGGGGTTGGCGCTTGGGGAGGTCGATTGCGGCGGCGAGACCTATCGGCGCTTTGCCGCCGAGCTCGGGGTCCTGTTTCAGATCGTCGACGACATCCTCGACGTGACCGGCTCCGATGAAGCGCTTGGCAAGCCGAGCGGCTCCGATCAGCGCCACGGCAAGCTGACCTACGTCAGCCTGCATGGGTTGGAGGGGGCGCGCCGGCTGGCCGACGAGTCCTACCGGCGGGTTCGGGTGGCGCTCGACGAGGCGGCGCCGGCAACCGGCGATCTCGCCGCGATCGCCGAGTTCATCTTCCGTCGCGAGGCTTGAATTGAAACGGCGCCGAGCTTGCCCGTTGGCCCGCGCCTCGGCGGCCGGTTGGCCGAACATGGGAGAATGGCCGGATCACCGCCCAAGGTTCAACCAACCTGCTTTCGAGGATTGACGGTCCCGCCGACCTGAAGGGGCTGAGCGATTCCGAGCTGGTCGCGGTGGCCCAACAGACCCGCGAGCTGATCATCGACGTGATCGGTCGGATCGGCGGGCACTTCGGTGCCAACCTCGGGACCTGCGAGCTGGCGGTCGCGCTCCATTCGATGCTCGACTCACCGCGCGACAAGATCCTCTGGGATGTCGGGCATCAGGCCTATCCGCATAAGATCTTGACCGGGCGTCGCGATCGCCTCGAGACGATCCGCCAGTACGGCGGGCTGGCGCCGTTTTGCGCAACCTTTGAGTCCGAGCACGACATCATGGGTGCCGGGCACGCCTCGACCTCGATTGGCTACGGGGTCGGACTGAAGGAGGCGATGCGAAACGGAATTGGCCCCGATGGACACGTCGTCGCGGTAATCGGCGACGGCGCGCTGACCGGCGGTGTCGCCTATGAGGCGCTGCATCAGGCGGGGGGCCTGCAGACCCCGATGGTAATCGTGCTGAACGACAACGGGATGTCGATCTCGCCGAACGTTGGGGCGCTGTCGCGGAACTTCAATCGAATCCGGATGAATCCGAGGTTGTTTCACGCTCGCGAAGATGTCGAGAAGCGGCTGCAGCAGCTCCCGCTTGGGGTCGGCCGACGGATCGGCAAGATCGGCCCCGAGGTGAAGTCGGCCCTGAAGGCCTACTGGGCACCGGGGCTGATGTTCGAGGAGCTTGACCTCGCCTACATGGGGGTGATCGACGGCCATGACGTTGCGGCGTTGCGGCGGGCGCTCGGGGCTGCCTTGAAGGCGGATCGACCGGTCGTCCTGCATATCCACACCGTCAAAGGCAAGGGGTTCGCCCCGGCCGAGGACGGCGGCCTCGAGGGGATGGAGCGTTGGCACGCGGCGAAGCCGGGATCGATCGTCAACCGCGCTCCAGCGCCGCAGTCGGACCCGAAGCCGGTCCCGGTTTCGGAGTCCGATTCGCCGGGTCAGATCGAGAAGCTTGAAACGCCACCACCGCCCGCGCCGCCTCAATACACCGCGGTCTTCGCGAACGCGCTGGTCGACGAGGCGCGCCGCGACTCGAGGGTGATCGGGATTACCGCCGCGATGGCGGGGGGGACCGGTCTCGACAAGCTCGCCGCCGAGCTGCCCGGCCAGTACTACGATGTTGGAATCGCCGAGCAGGATGCGGTCTTGTTTGCCTCCGGAATCGCGCTGCAAGGCGGCAAGCCGGTCTGCGCGATCTACTCGACCTTCCTGCAGCGCGGCTTCGATCAGATCGTTCACGATGTCTGCCTGCAGGAGCTCAACGTCGTCTTTGCGATGGACCGCGCCGGCTTGGTCGGAGACGACGGGCCGACCCACCACGGCGCCTTCGACATCTCCTATTTGCGGCCGTTGCCGCATATTGTCCTGATGGCGCCGCGCGACGAAGCGATGTTGGTCCACATGATGCGAACCGCGCTCGCCTACGACGCTGGCCCGGTGGCGCTGCGCTACCCGCGTGGAACCGCCGAGGGGGTGCCGCTGCCCGATCGCGGTATCGAGATCGAGGTTGGTCGCGGCGAGATCTTGCAGGAGGGTGAGCGGGTCGCACTGCTCGGCTATGGCTGGGGGGTCCAGGTAGCCAACGACGGGGCCGGGTTGCTAGCCGACGCTGGCTTGCGCCCGACCGTCGCCGACGCCCGTTTTGCGAAGCCGCTCGACGGTCCTTTGATCGAACGCCTTGCCGCCAACCACGAGCTGCTGGTCACGATCGAGGAGAACGTCTTGCCGGGCGGATTTGGCGCCGCCGTTCTGGAGCACCTCGAGGATCATCATGACCCTGCGAACCCGCGTCGCGCCCGGGTCGTGCGCTGTGGCCTTCCCGATCGCTACGTAACCCACGGCAAGCCCGCACTTTTGCGAGCCGAAGTCGGCCTGACCGGCGAGTCGGTTCGCGACCGGGTCCTTGCCCACCTGCCGACAACCGCGACCGCATAATCAGCCGCGCGGCGGCGGGGCGGGAAGGCGAGTTTTGCCGCGACCAGGAGGCCTCCGCCAGCGACCCCCCAGCCGGGCCGCGCGGCCGTGGAATCGGACAATGCTCCGAGATCTCGGCGACCAACCGGCCACCCGCGATGGGTAGCGGGCTGGCCCGCCTGGGTCGACGCCGGTCGAACCTGACCCCGCCCTCGCCGCCCTAGCCTCCGGATCGATCTGCGACCCCCGCCGTGGCTCGCAACAGAAAACGCCCCGGCGAGCCGGGGCGTTTTCAGGGGTACAGGAGGAGAGATATGTGTGTGTACCGAAGAAAGTCTGGTGGGCCGGAAGCCGCCTGCAAGCGGTTCGTCAAGAAATGATACGAACGTATGTGCGTGTTTTCTGTGACAGTGCGCACACAGCCGGACCGCTACCTTTGAGCGGTGAAGCAACGGCTCGACACCCTGTTGGCGCAGCGCGGGCTGGTTCGTTCGCGCTCGGCGGCGGCATCGACGATCCGGGCCGGGCAGGTTCGGATCGGGCTCGACGGCCCGCGCGCGATCAAGCCGAGCGAGTTGGTCGATGTCGATGCACCGCTTTTTGTCGAGGCGCCGAGCCGTTACGTCTCGCGGGGCGGGGAGAAGCTGGCGCCGGCGCTCGATCGCCTCGCGGTCGATCCAAGCGGCCGCCGTTGCCTCGATGTCGGCGCTTCGACCGGAGGATTCACCGACTGCATGTTGCAACGTGGTGCCGAGACGGTGGTAGCGCTCGATGTCGGTCGCGGCCAACTCGACTGGCGGCTTCGCAAGGACGCGCGGGTTGTCGTCTTGGAGCGAACCAACGCTCGTAATATCGCTCCCGCCGACCTGCCGTGGCCGGCCTCGCTGATTACCGTGGATGTCTCGTTCATCTCGCTTCGCAAGCTGTTCCCGGCGCTTTTGAGTTGCCTTGAGCCGGATGGTTCGATCCTGGCCCTGGTCAAGCCGCAGTTTGAACTCGGCGCGGAACGGGTCGGCCGCGGTGGAGTGGTACGCGACCTGCTCGGACGCCGCGAGGCGGTGCGCGGCGTCGCCGAGGCGGCGCAAACGGCCGGGCTTTTGACCCACGGGATCGCTGCCGCGGGGCTCGACGGCCCGAAGGGCAACCGCGAGGTGTTTGTTCATCTGCGCCCGCGGTCCGCCGGCGAGTCGGAATTGGATCTTGGCGACGCGGTCGAGCGCGAGGTGAACGATGGCTGATCCGGCCCGCCGAGTGGCCCTGCTGACCCATTCGTTTCCCGGCGAGACCGCGACCGCGGTGGCTCGGTTGGTCGAGCTGGCGACCGCGTCCGGGGTCGCGGTGGTTGGAGATCGCGATGAGGTGGCCAAGCACGCCGGGCTCGCCGCCGGATCGCTGACGCTGGCCGAGGAACCACGCCCAAAGGTTGACCTCTGCGTCGTCTTCGGCGGTGATGGAACGATCCTGCGGGCGTTGGCGTGCTTTGCCGACTCTGAGGTGCCGGTGCTCGCGATCAATTTCGGGACGGTCGGATTCCTCGCCGCAGCCGAGCGAGTGGAGGCCGAGCCAGCAATCGCCGCGGCGCTTGGCGGCGATTACGAAACCGTTGCGATGCCCGGTCTCGAGGCCGAGGTTGGCGGGCGCCGACTGACCGCGCTCAACGACATCGCCTTCGCGCGGCGCCGCCACGGCCGGGTCGCCGAACTCAGCTACCTGCTCGGGGGCAAGGAAGTCGGTCATGTTCGCTGCGACGGCCTGGTCGCTGCCACCCCGTCCGGATCGACCGGCTACAACCTCGCCAACCAGGGCCCGATCTTGGCCTGGGGAGTGTCCGGGTATGTGGTCAGCTTCATCGCCCCGCACACCCTGACCGCCCGAGCGCTGGTGGTTGCCCCCGATGACATCCTGACCGTCCACAACGCCGGTGGCCGCGACCCGGTTGACATCACTGTCGATGGTCAGCCAGCGGCCGAACTAGCCTCCGGCGACGATGTCGAGGTCCGCTTCCGCGAGGCGGTGTCGCTGTTGGCCCAGATGCCGGGCTCCAACTTCTATCGCCGCGTCCGGGAGAAATTTGGTCAGGTCGCAAGGTAGTCCGGACCCCACCTTCCTACTTCCTACGGTGCGTCGGGGCGAAAGAACGCCTCGAGGCGTTTGTCGGCCTCCGGTGAATCGACGTGATCGAACTGCTCGATCGTCTCACCCGTGGTGGCGTCGAGCAGCAGCGTGTACTCGATCTCCCGGTTGAGCACAAGCTCATCGGTCGGGACGATGCTGACGAGGTAGTAGGGCTTCCCCGCCTTGAAAACGAGCCGCGGCTCGACCACTTCGCGCAACTTCACCGTTTGGTAGTTGCCGTCGGAGTCGCAGCAGCGTCGCTCCTCCCATTGCAGCGGCAGCGCCCGGGCGGTGTTGACGGCGCGCTCGGTCGAGATCAGCGAGCTCCCGGGCGGCGGCGTCCAGACATCCGTCTGCCCGGTTGTCGAGTCGGCGAGCACGACCGCCTTAACGGCGCCGTTACGACTGTCTTCATTGATCACGGTGACCCAGACGGCCCGCTCGGCGCTGATCGCGGTCAAGTACGGCTGCTTGTTGTCGTCACCGTCGACGATCTTTCCCTCGAATTTTTCGCTTGCGGCGAGCGCCTCCGCTTGGGCGCGCGCGAGCTTTTCGGGAAATAGACGTCCCGAGCTGGCGAGTTCGTCGCGGCTCGCCGCCGCCTCGGGGCTGAGGTCCTCGAGTTCGCCGTCGGCGTGGTAGACCAGCACGCCAGCGAGGTAGGGATAGCGAAATGGGAAGCCGTTATAGCCGAGATACGGGGCGATCGCGATCACGGCATCGCCCGACGCACCATCGCCTGCCAGCGGTGTCACGACCGGGTATTGGACGGCGCTGAATGGATGGTCGACGAAGGCGCTCGAGCGCAGCGTGCCCGGGGTCCAACCACCGACGGAGTGGTCGAATCCGCCCTGAATGATCTCGGAGTGACCCTGGATCGTCGAGAGCGACTTATAGGCGTATCCGCCCGATGCTTTGCCAAGCAGCGAGGAGCGCCATTCGCCGGTCCAGATCAACTCACCGCTGCGCGGATCGCGGACGAGATGGACCTCGCGGGTGTCGTCGAAGTCCGGGTCGTCGTCAACCGAAGTCCGTGGCAGGAGGCGTGGCTGGGTCGTCTCGGGGAGGCGCTCAACGACGCTGTAATCGATCTCGGCAAGCGGCACCTTCGGCGCCGCGAAGATCGTCACGCCAAGCCCGATCAGGAAGACCACGAGCCCGGCGACGACCCCGCCGCGAGCGCTGAACGCCGCTCGCAGCATCGAGAAGTCATCGCCGCCCAGTCCGCGGGCGCCCTCGCCGCTGGGGGCAGCGGTGCCGGTTGCGCCGGTGGTGGCGCTCGCGAGCGGGAGGCCGCCACCGCGCAGCAAGACCGCGGCGAGCCCCCAAAGAAAGCCGATCGCGTAGAACGCCACGATCGGTAGCCAGGTCAACATCGGGTTCCGCCAGATGAAGAGCGAGACGAAGTGCCAAGCGGCGGTGTAATAGAGCAGCGCCACGGTCAAGCCGAGCGCGATCAGACGCAACCATGTCGAGGGTCGCAGGAGTCGGCGCACCATCAAGCCAACCTATCAGGGATCTGATCCGCTGCCCAACAATCAGCTCCCCGGGGCGGAGCCTCATCCTGTAGGGCGCCTTGCTGGCGCCCGCGCGCTCGTCGGGTTCGGTTCGATCAGATCCACCTGGCGCCTTCGAATGGGCTGGCACCGCGGCGTCGCTTCGAAGCTCGGTGTGTGGGTTGTGCGGGCCGGATCTGACCCCAGCTAACGGTGCGATCCCGCGCCCACGACCGCGCAACCGACTCCGGATATCAGCAGGCTCGGGCGATCAGGCGGCCTCGGGTCAACCGCAGCCGGGCTCGTAGCACCTCGCGATCGGCGGTGTAGCCCCAGCGTCCGACCGCGACCGGCTTGCCGTTGAGGCGCAACGAGCAGGGCACGAACGGGTGTCGCAGGGTCCCCAGCGCGGCGCGCAGGTAGTACTTGCGACGTTCGCTACCGTCGATTCGCAGCGTCCAGCGGTCGTTCCCTTCGACCGACTTGATCCGATCAGCCTGACCGAACCGGGTCGAGGATTTGCCGCGCGGGAAGACAAGCAGGCGCAGTTCGCGGCGTCGCTCGGCTCGGGTCACGATCGCGTCGTTTCGCGGTGATGGCACGCGACCAGCATGGTCGGATCGATCGTGGCGCCCGTGCCCGCTCGTTGCCAGGGTGTCAACATCGGCCGCCAGCAGCGGCAGGATCGTTCCGGCGCGGGCGAAGATCGGCATCTCCTCAAGTGGCGCGGCAACGGTCAGCGAGCGCCCCCCGCGTACCGTTCGGGCGCGGTCAGGGCGAAAGACGCCGCGGCCCTCGCGGTACTGGACCGAGCGCCAGAACTCGACCCAGCGACCGGGTGGTAGGTAGAGCTTGCGCTCCCGAGCCCCCTGCTTTAGGACCGGCGCGACAAGCAGGTCTGCTCCGAACATCAGCTCGTCCTCGATTCGGACGGCCCGGGGGTCGGTCGGAAAGGCGAGCGCGAGGTGGCGGCTCAGCGGCAGCCCGGAGCGCTGGTAACGCCGCGAGGCCGCCTCGATGTATGGCAAGAGCTGGGTCCGCAGCTTCGCGTAGCGACGCCAGATCTTGATCACCCCGTCGTGCCAGACCTGCGAGCGCTCGGAGCGGTCGTCACGGAAGCTGAAGCCGTTGGCCTGGGTGCGCATCACCCCGAGCACCGAACCGAGCTGGAGCCAGCGGATGTTGAGTTCGTCCGAGGTCCGGCTGTTGGCGACGGCGTGAAAGCCGCCGATGTCGGTGCCCCAGTAGGCGACGCCGCTCAGCCCCATGCTGAGCGCCTCGTGCAGCGCCGCGCACAGCCCGTCCGAGCACGACCAGTCCTCGGTCGGGTCGCCACCCCAGACGATCCGCGAGTAGGGCTGTGATCCCTGCCACCCCGAGCGCACGAAGATCGCCGCGTTCTGGCCCAACCGCCGACTGGTATGGCGGTAGGAGGCGCGGTGGTAGAGCACCGGGTAGAGGTTGTGCATCGTTAATCCGTCCTCGCCGTTATCAAACCGGGAGTCGGTCGGGGTGTACTCGCCGAAGTCTTCCATCCAGCCGTCGTAGCCAACGTCGATCGCGTCGTCGAGCAGCGACCCGAAGTAGCGCGCTGCATCGGGGTTGGAGAAGTCGAACTCCGAGGTCATCTCGTCCGCCGTGAACGGGTTGGTCAGCAGGTAGGGGCGGCCCGCCGGGTTCTCGACAAACAGGCTGCGGGCGGCGAGTTCGTCGTAGACGGGGGAGTAGGTGGTGCAGACGTGCGGGTTGAAGTAGGTCGTGATCTTGTAGCCGCGCTGGTGGTAGGCCTCGATCCGCTCGGCCTCGGCCGCTTCGTTGCCGACCTGGGCGCCGCATGGCAGATAGTGCGTGTAGGTCTGGGCGACCGTCACCGGCACGTCCTCGCTCCGCCACAGATCGGCGATCTGATAAGGCTGGGTCTCGAGGGTCGGCTGGTACCAGGGGCCGAAGATCCACGGCCGCGGGTTTGGCTGGCGCCCGGTCCAGGCGGTGTAGCGACGCAGGACTCGCTTTGGCGTCGGCCCGGCGAAGATGATGTAGCGGAAGCGGTTCGTCTCGGTCTCGGCCTGCCATGCGTCCTTACGCTCGCTCGCGAAGCGAAACCGCGAACGTTCGCTCTGGTCGATCAGGAAGCCGAATCCGCGGCTCAGCAGGGTCCACGGGATCGGGAAGTTGGTTGCGGTCGGACCGGAGGGGAAGGTGAAGTCCGGCATATTCTGATTGAGGAAGTCCTCGTAATCGCCGCCCGAGAATGGGCCTTCCTCGGCCCAGTTGAAGACCTCATTACCGGTTTGGTCGGCCGCGTTGGAGCGCTCGCCGAGGCCGAGGAAGCGTTCGCCCGCGGTCGCAAAGGCGCCGCCGCTGATGCTCGCAAGATCCGCGAACGGTCCGACCGGGCGCGCCTGGACCCGAACAATTCCGTTGCGGATCCGGGTCAGCTTCAGCTCGATGTCGTGGGCGGGGTCGTTTGTTGCCGCGAGTAGCCGCACCGCCGTCTCGCTGCGCTCGACCACCCGCTTGATGGCGGTAGCGTGAAACCAAATCGACTCGACCTCGCCCGCCTTGTAGTAGCCGAGGTAGGCGTTGTTGAGCACCGGAATGCGGAGGTCGAAACTGAAACCAAGCGGCCCGTAGCGGGCTTTTGGGTCGTCGGGGTCGGGAACGTGGCCGCCGAGTGTGCGCAGGACCTCGCCCGAGGTCGTGTCGGTGAACCTGATCGAGAACGGATTGTCGGTGACGCTGGCTTGCAGCGCCCCGGCGTCGACGGTGGCCGCCGTAGTTGCGGCGCGCGCCGACGCCGCAGGCGCCGCGCTGAGCAGCGCGACGGCTGCGATTACGCAGGCGCCACGGCGGCGCGCCGGGGTGTTAAGGCTTTGTCGGATCGACATGCCATGCAGTATGGACCTCGTAGATCGCATCGCCACGGTTCGCGGGTCGTTGCCATTCGGAGCGTGCTTTTCCGTGCCCCGGATCACATCCCTTTACCCGAATCGGGCTCCGCGATGACCGCGAACCGCGGGCTCCGAGATGACCGCGAACGGCTACGCCTTCTTCACCCCGGACACTTCGGGTATGTCGGCGAGGGTGGTCAGGTGTGCCATCGCTTCGGGAACTCGATCGCCCAGGGGTAGGTCGGCTGGCGATCGGTGGCCACGATCGTTGCGCCATCGCGTTACCGCCCCCCCGTGGCAACGGCCGACGGTTGACAAGACCGATACGATGGGGGAACCAATATGCGCTACGGCTTCATCTTAGCTCTTGCCCTGCTGATCGCCCTCGGGTTCTCACTTCGAGTCGCCGGTGCCGAAGAGGGCGAGGAGCCCAGCGGGACATCGCCCGGGAGCTTCTCGGTCGAGTGGGTTCTCGAAGCCCAGAGCCTCGAGCAGCTGGTTGACGAAAGCCACGCAATCGTTCAAGCTGAGGTAGTCTCAATCAGTGAAGGTAACCCGCTTGTCGCCAACCCGAGCACCTCAGGCTACACCGGCGACGCAGAAGTCGACCGAAACGACTCTGCTCTGATCTCCGAGCTGCTCTCCTCCGGCGCAGTCCTGATCCCGACCGAGCACGTTGTCTTCCACGTCACCGACACGATCGAAGGCACGCTGACCGGCAACTTCACCCTGTACAAACTCGGCGGTCAGATTCCCGGCGGCGCGGCCGACCAGAGCGCCCACCCCCCCGACGATCCCGCCTACGCCGTCGGCGAGGGCCATCTGCTGTTCGTCGAGCGGCGCCGCACAGACAATCTCTCCGCCCCGAACCCCGATGGCACCTGGCTGATGAGCTCACCCGACGGCCGCTTCGATATCGACGCGTCCGGCGAACTCGAGGCCCAAAGCGAAGGCCCGGTCGCCGCCCAGGTCGAAGGCGAGACCCCAGCCGAGGCGGAGCAGCAGATCACCGAGGCCGCCGAATGAGCAGCGAAACGATGTCGGCGCTGCGTCGCCGCTTGCCCAGGGCCACCCGGCCGTCACCGCCACGCAGCGCGGTGGGCGCAGCGGCGATCGTTCTGGTCGCCCTGATCCCGGCGTCGGCAGCTCTCGGTGCGATTTACAGGCTGAACTCCGACGGCATCCCGATTCACCGCCACGTCGGAATTTACAACATCAAAGTACCGCCATTCGCGAACGATTCGCAGCTGACCCAGGAAGCGGGAAAGGCACTCAACGAGTGGGCCTCCGACCTCGCTGGCCTCGGGCCGGAGACGCTTAAGGTTCAGAGCGTCCCCGGCGCCAGCGACGCTAACTTGCTGTTCGATCGGCATCCGATGGGCTCGAACAACGTTCGAGTCATCGAGACCACCGGCTGGGCGCGTCATCCAGACAAGCAAACGCTCGCCACCTTCAACGCCACCTACACCGACGCGATGACGCCACAGTACAAGCGAGGATATGCATGCTCGACGATCGGGCGCGCGCTCGGCCTCGTCGATGCGCCGGCGGACCGTGATGACTGCATGTCCGCGCCGACCCAGAAGCCGCAGGTCGGCATCGCCTCGGTTGAGTACGTCGACAATCTGTACGGCCCGAACCTCACCCTCGGAGACCTCTCCGGCTCGCTGATTGACCACCGCGGAGGATTGACTACGAAGGCTTTGGTCCCCGGAGGGGCACGCGGCGACCTCTCGCAGTCCGGCTCCGGCTACCGGCTCGATGTCGCGGCCCGCGGCATCGAGATCGAGCACATCGAAGCCCGTATCGAGGGCCCGGGCAGCCAACTCGCGCTCGCCTTCGAACCTGCGGACTTCCCGAACCCCGAGCAGAACGAGCACGCTCTATGCACTCCGGTCTGCCGCACAAATTCGCACGCGATCATCACCAAGGATCAGCTCGCCGCGGCCTTCCCAAATCCGGGGCGCTACACGCTGACGGTGTCTGCCGGCGATGATGGCGACACTGACGACACGTTCGATCAGACCGCTTCGGTCAACGTTCCGGTCTGGATCGACTACCCCTACTTCGGCTATAACGATCAGTGGTCTAAAAACGATTCGAACTTTTTGCGCACCCCCGTAACCCCGGCGGGTGGCGCGCTGGATGCTTTCCACGAGGACTTCAGCGATCGCAATCCGTTCGCACTGGCCGAGGCAGGCGGGTCGAACGCTTTGCGCTATTCCATCCTGTGGCAGACGGTCGAGCGCTGTCGGAGCGGCGTGAACTCCGAGAATGAGTTGAGCCCACCCGCCGATGACCCGGATCACTTCTGGCACTTCTACGACGACCTCTATAAACGCGCGATCGATGAAGGCATGCGGCCGATCATCGACGTTCACGGGGCCGGCACATGCCGGGACGCGGAGGGAGTCTCTGGGGGGACGCTACCGCCCGCCTACGTTGCGTGTACTTCGACCAGCAACCACATCCTCTACGAACCTGTCGACTCGCCAGCGGATATCACCGAGCCCCTGCCGATCAAGCCCCACGAGATCCCGGCGCCTGCCTGGTATGACGACTGGGGCGAGTTCGTCGCCACGGTCGCCCAGCGCTACGACCAGGCGCTTGCCATCGAGGTTTGGAACGAGCCCAACGCGGCACCGTTCTGGGGCGGTTGCGAACCCCAGCCGAGCGTCTACGCCGAGCTCATGAGGTGGGCCTACCGGGGCGTGAACGGGCAGATCACCGGCTTCCCCGGCCACCCCTCGACACCGGTGATCACAGCGGGGATGAGCCCGGGCGAGGGTCAAGGTAGTTCCGAACGCCACCAGAATCCGGACGGCACGCCTATCAGGTATGTCAGGAAGCAGAACAACGTCGAGTACTTGAAGGCCGTCGTCGGAATGCTTGACTCAGCGGGCACCCCCTCGTATACGCCTGGTAGCTTCCGAGATGGCATCGGGGCGCATCTATACTCGTCACCAGAGAACGAGATCGCGACAAAGGCGATAGGACAGCTCCGCGCGATCGATAGCAACCTCTCTCCCGCAGATCACGAGCCGTTCTTCGTAACTGAAATCGGCGCGTCCACCAAAGATGATGACTCGCTGCCAAACAGTCGTCGCCAGAGCGATGCGCTCCTCGTCGCCTACCGAACGCTTCGCGATGCCTACGAAAATGAGACCTGGGAACGCGACATCACGGCGATCATCATACATCGCATGTTCGCCTGCACGACATCTGGTTGCGGATCGCTGAGCGGCAACAGCGATGACCTGACCGAGTACGGCATGAGCGTGCGCGCCGTGCCGGCAACCCCGAATACCAGTGCGGGCAACTGGGAGTCACGAGGCAAGTGGTTTGAGCCTGGGCTCTCTAACGGCAGCACTGTAAACGCGTTCTGCGAGCTCGCCCGGCTGCGCGACTTCGAACCCGACAATCACCCACAGCTCGACGACGCATGTCCGGCGCCATGAGGCGCCCGTCCTGCAGCAGCTCCGGCCTCGCGCTGATCGGCAGCTTCGTGGCGGCCGCGATCCTGATCGGCCCCGCAGCGGTGGCCGCAGGCTCGTCCGACCTCAACGGCGATGGCCGCGACGAGCTGTTGGTCGGCGCAAGCGTCGTCGTGGACGAGCGTGGGTACGGAGCTATTAGCACCTTGCCCGGCTCGCCGGACGGACTAACCTTAACGGGATCGTTGTGGCTGACGCAGCGATGGCCAGCAATCGCCCACCCCTTGAGCGCTGCGGCGTTCGGATCCCACCCCGATGCGATCGCCACCGCAGATTTCAATGGCGATGGGCGTGACGATGTCGCGGTCGGCGCCCCCAGCGAGGATATTGCAGACAAGTCCGTCGGCGCTCTCTACGTCGTCTATGGCAGTAAGCACTTCTACAGCCGAACGCACGGCCAGCGCTTCTCGCCGAAGAACGAGCGAATCCCGAGCGACCCGCAAGAGTTACACGAGTTCGCCCAGGCCCTCACCACCGGCGACTTCGACGGCGATGGCTTCGACGATGTCGCAGTTAGTACCCGCGAGCACTTCCCCAGCGGCCCCGGCGAGGGCTCTCAATATGGCTCCGTCCACGTCTTCTACGGGTCAAAGCGCGGACTCAGAGTTCGTCGCAACCCATACCTGACAGCGCCCGAAGAGGCGCCCGGGGGATCTGTGAGCGGGGCACTCCTGTTCGGCGGGAGCCTCGAAGCCGGCGATTTCAACGGCGATGGCCGCGACGAGCTTGCCGTCGCGACCGATCCCTACGACGAGGGAGCGGTGCTCGTCTACCGCGGTACCCGCGAGGGAATCGTCGCGGGTGAAAACCGCAGGCTTCACGAGGGTCTGCCCGGGCTTGACGGCAGCGGCGCCTACTACGGGGACGGCTTCGGCTACGAGATGACCACGGCGGACTTCGACGGCGATCGGCGCGAGGACCTCGCGATCTCCACGGCCGATGCCGCGAGCACGTTCCACGGCGGCGAGGTCTACGTGCTCTACGGCTCGCGCCGCGGCATCAGGGCGGCGGGAAGCCTCTACCTGAGCCCTGAGGACCCTCGGGTCCTCAGCGATTCCGGGGTGCACCATTGGGGAAGCACGCTCGCCGCCGGCGACCTCGACGCCGACGGCCGTGACGAGCTCGCAATCGGCGCTACCGAACACGACCCAAGCTACGTCAGCATCTTCTTCGCAGGCCCGGAGGGGATCGGTTTCAGCGATCAGATGATGCTGACCGAGGCCGATCTACCGGGCGACGGGCCGATGAACGGCAGCCGCCTCGGCGAGCGGGTCGCGATGGTAAACGTCAACGGCCGCGGGCCCGACGAGCTCGTAATCACCGAGCCCCAAAGCGGCAACGAGTTGACCGGTCGCTGCGTCGGATCCGGCGGCTTTCACATCCTTTACCCGAACCAGGCTCGTGAGCTGACCGCGAACGGCTACGGCTTCTTCACCCCGGACACCCCGGGCATGCCCGGGGTGGGTGGTCAGGTGTGTCACCGCTTCGGGAACTCGATCGCCCAGGGGTAGATCGGCGGTCGGCGAAAGATTCGCGATGCCCACGAACATGAGACCTGGCAACGCGAGGTCACCACTATCCTCATACATCACATGTTCGCCTGGACACTGACGGCAAACGCGTTTTGCGAGCTCGCCCGGCTGCGCGACTTCGAACCCGACAACCACCCACAGCTCGACGACGCATGCCCGGCGCCATGAGGCGCCCGTCCTGCAGTAGCTCCGGCCTCGCGTTGATCGGCAGCTTCCTGGCGGCCGCGATCCTGATCGGTCCCGCAGCGGTGGCCGCAGGCTCGTCCGACCTCAACGGCGATGGCCGCGACGAGCTGTTGGTCGGCGCAGGCATCACGGTCGACGAGTATGGGACGAACGGAGCTATCAGCACCTTGCCCGGCTCGCCGGACGGTATGACCTTGGCGGGATCGTTGTGGTTGACGCAGCGATGGCCAGCAATCTCCCGCCGCTCGAGCTCCGCGGCGTTTGGCTCCTACCCCGACGCGATCGCCACCGCGGACTTCAATGGCGATGGTCACGACGATGTCGCGGTCGGCGCCCCCAACGAGGAGATCGCAGACAAGTTGGTCGGCGCGCTCTACGTCGTTTATGGCAGCAAGCACTTCTACAGCCGAACGCACGGCCAGCGCTTCACGCCGAAGAACGAGCGGATCCCCAGGGACCCGCAAGAGTCGCATCAGTTCGCCCAAGCGCTCACCACCGGC
>JAHEXU010000163.1 GCA_023251975.1 bacterium
TCGATTGCCCCTGTCCTTTTTTTGGGCGGGGAGCCCGGGGGGCTCAGGTTCGCTTGGTCAGGCCTCCGACGCTGAGGGGCGGATTCCTGCTTGGGTCCCTAAAGGTTGCGAAAGTCGAGGGGGATCGTTGGCTCAGTTTTTGCGGCTCGAATGGAGAGTCGGCGACGAGGGAGTCCTCGACCAGCTCGCGAAGGCGTGCCAGGCCAAGGGTGGGACCGCGACACCGCGGCGAGGGCCGACGGAAGCCGTCAGGGAGATTTCGCTCGGCCACACCCGCGAGGGCTGGAGCGCCACTTACAGCCCCGACGGCACTCAGGCGCTGAGCGCTTCGGACGACAAGACGGTCCGGGTCTGGAACCCCGCCACCGGCGCCTGCGAGCGGGTCCTCGAGGGCCACATCGATTGGGTCAGGAGCGCCGCCTGCGCGAGCCCACTACCTTGCGTTTTGCCGACCCCAGGCGGTTGGTCCAGACGGATCGACTCGTCGCCGCTGCGGATCTGGGGTCGCCGCGAACTTTGTCGCCGGGAAAGCTGTCGAGCGCCCGGTCCGAGCACCCAAGGGTGTGAGGGGGCTGCGGGCATTGGTGACGGCGATGTGCTGGGCCGCCGCGACGAGGTTTGGGGGCGGATTGGTGCGGGGGCAGGGCGGGCAAGGAGTCGCTGACGAGCGCCTCGGGTCGGCGTCAGCGCTCCGCGCAGCTATCGGCACTGCCGGCGCTAGACGTTTGAGGTTAGGCCCGAGCGAGGCCAAGAGCTAGGCTGCGGGTTGTCGCCGCGGCACTGCGTCCGCTGCGGCCGGAGCGCAGTCGCCGGGTCGCGAGCGATCGCGGTAGCGGTCCCAGATCGACCAGGCGGCAAAACAAAGCGCCCCGACCGCCCCGGTCGCGGTCAGCAGCGCCCCGGCTGCCGCAGCCGCCGCGACGCCCTGCGATCCGAGGATCAGGATCGAGCTGGTGACGCCGAGGCTTGGCCCAACCGGCAGCAAACCGATCGCGGCGCCCGCGATCAGCAGCGCGACCGCATCGAAAACGGAGACATCGGACCCGATTCCACGCAACACCAGCCAATTACGAAAGACCTGGGCCGAGACCGCAAAGATCGTCAGCGCGATGATTCGGTTGCGGTACCGGAGCCCTCGCATCACCGCCAGTCCGGCCCAGATCCCGTCCCGCTTTGCCCTCGCGAGCCGATCCAGCCCGAACAACATCGAAAAACCGACCGCGAGCGCAATCAGCGGCACCCACCATGGGATGCTGAGCGGCCCGATCAGCGTGAACGAGCAGATCGCCGCGAGCACCACCTCGATTACGACGATCGGCAGCTCGGCGGCAATCAGAGCCCCGGTGGGCGGCGCCTCGGCAGGCGCCGTTCGGCGTAGCTCGGTGACCCGCATCGCCAACCCAAAGTTGCTGTTGGCGAGGTTACCGAGGTAGCCGATCGCGGCGGCTCGATAGAGCGGGCGCCGCCCGCAAGCGCCGCCCGCCGCGATCACGCAAACATGCCAGGCCTCGCTGCGGGCGATCAACCAGACGATCTGCATCGCGGTGGCCCCGACCAAGACCCCGGTCGACACCGCGCCCAGCGACTCGGCGAAGTCGCCGCGCTTGCCGTAAAGCCCGACGGCGACGGCGATCGTGATCAACGCCCCAAAGCCGAGGCTGACCGCGGTCGAGTGACGGCGCAGCCAGGAGCGATCGGGCGCGGCGGCGGCGATTCCCGCTTCGAACAGTCGCAGTGTCGGGTTGCTAGCGAACTCGTCGAGTGGCGGCTCGATCGGGGTTTCGGGCGCCGACATCGTGTGGAACTTTAGGACCTGTGTGACCAACCTCACCTTGAAACAGTTTCGCCAGCGCAATAATTGCGTCCATGCAAATACCTTCAGCCACCGCGTTGCCGACGGCGACCGTTGCCCTCGCCGAGCAGCTTGGTGAGCTACTGCGGGAGCTTTTCCTCGATCCGGATGCCGACCACCTAGGCGTGATCGAGCAGCACGAGCTGACCCTCACCCAGGTTCGGATTCTGCTCGTCCTTGCCTGTGCCGCCGAACATCAACGCAGGCTGCAGATGAGCGATCTGGCGGAGCGACTTGGGATCTCCAACGGTGCGATCAGTCGAGCCTTCGCCGGCCTCGTCGAACGCGGTATGGCGACCCGACACGAGGCCAGCGATGATCGTCGGATCAAGCGGGTTGCGATCGCTCGCCCAGGGGCCGAAGTGGTCGATCAAATCGCCACCCTGCGCACCGCCGGGCTGAGCCGTTTCGTCGAGCGGCTCGACGATCTACAGCGTCGGCTCCTGGCCGAGGCGCTCGCCTCCATCCGAGACGGCGGTGAGCGGTGAGTCGCTATCGCCATCTAATCACCGAGGACAACTCGAAGTGGTGGGCGCTGGCCGCGATGTGCTTTGCGCTCTTCATGATCATGCTCGACAACACGGTCGTCAACGTCGCCTTGCCTTCGATCCAGGACGACCTCGGCGCCACGATCGGCGGGCTTGAGTGGACGATCAACGGCTACACCCTGTCAATCGCGGTGATGCTCGCCACCGGGGGCCGACTCGGCGACATCCTGGGACGGCGACGAGTCTTTTTGGCCGGGGTTGTCGCCTTCGCGATCGCGTCGGCGAGCGCTGGCCTCGCGCCGTCCCAAACCGCACTCGTGATCAGCAGGATCGCGCAGGGGTTCGGCGCGGCGATGATGATGCCGGCGACGCTGTCGATCATCGCCAACGCCTTTCCGCCCGCTGAGCGAGGCCGGGCAATCGGGACCTGGGCGGGGGTGTCCGCGCTTGCGCTCGCTGCCGGACCGGTGCTCGGCGGTTTTCTGACCGAGCAGGTCTCGTGGCGCGCAATCTTTTACCTCAACCTTCCGGTCGCCGCCGCCGCGATCGCGGCAACCCTGTTCGCGGTCCGTGAATCGCGCGATGAGACGGTCGGGCGTGAGATCGACTGGGCGGGAACCGCCGTATTGACGGCGGGCCTGACCGCGATAGTCCTCTCGCTGGTCGAAGGAAACGGTTGGGGCTGGGGCTCGCCCGGGATCGTCGCCTTGCTGATCGGTGGGTTCGCCCTGCTTGGGTTCTTTGCTTGGATCGAAACGCGGGTCGTGGCGCCGATGGTTCAGTTCGAGTTCCTGCTCAGTCGCGACTTCATCGGCGCCCTTGGGGTTGCCTCGGTGATCTCGTTCGCGATGCTGGGGATGTTCTTCTTCATGGCGCTCTACATCCAAAACGTGCTCGGCTACTCACCGCTCGCGGCCGGTGTCAGGTTCTTGCCAACGACCCTCGTGATCATCGTGATCGCCCCGATCGCCGGGCGCCTGACCGATCGGATCGGCCCTCGCCCGCTGATTGTCTGTGGCCTCACGATCGTCTCGATCTCGCTGTATTTGCAATCTCTTATCTCGACCGATTCGACCTACGGCTCGCTGCTGGCGCCGTTCATCTTGATCGGGGTCGGCATCGCGCTGACGATGTCGCCAATGTCGACCGCGGCGATGAACGCGGTCGCCGAGAGCAAGGCCGGTCTCGCTTCTGGCCTGCTCTCGATGTCGCGGATGGTCGGCGGCACCTTCGGGATCGCGGTCCTCGGAGCGATCTTTCAGGCGACCAGTCGGAGCCGGTTGGCTGAATCGCTCGCGGCAAGCGGGGTTTCCGAGCAGGCTCGCGAGGCGATCGCCAAGCAGCTCGGGTCGGGGGGCCTCGAGCCGATCCTGGCCTCGCTCCCGCCTGAGCAGGCCTCGCGGGCAGCGGCCGCCGCCCGCGAGGCATTCATCAGCTCGCTGTCCGGTGCGATCCGAATCTCCGCTGCGGTCGCAATCGCCGGCGCGGCCGCGGCTGCGGTCTTGCTCTCGGGCCGCTCCGCGGTCGAGCGCACCGATCGCATCGGGCCAGAACCGTCCAGCCGCTGAGGGATTGATGTGATAGCTGAGCGCGCGCCTGCGGACGGGGGAGATCTGGGCTCTCGCGCGCCCTGGACCCGTGATGTCATGGCTCAGGTTGTCGGCCCTGGCGGTGCTGCTCGTTTGTTTCGGCCAGATGCAGTTTCCGTGGGCGCCCGCGCTACCCGGGGCCAAGTGAAAACCGCGCAGTTTGCGCCATTCCGACGCGATTTTCCCTACAGTTTCGGTGGGCGCCCGCGCCCACCCGGGCCAGTGAAAATCGGCTTGACCACGGGGTTTGGCAAGGTTTCGGCCGTTCTATTTTCCCTACAGGAATCCGGGGCCGAGGCCGTGCCAGCCGCCGAGGAAGAACGAGGTGGCGACTGCGGAGACGACGATCATCTCCATGTATTCGGCCATAAAGATAAAGAAGGAGCCGAAGCGCATTCCCCCGTTCTCGGTGTTGTAGCCGGCGACGAGTTCGGCGTCGGACTCCGGGAGAGCGAACGGGGCGCGGTTCGTCTCGGCAGACCCGGCGATCATCGCGGCGGCTGTCTGATCTCGATTGTTTGGAGCCGCTGCCGGTTCGGGTCGGCCTGAACGCCGACGCTTTGGTTCGCCTCAGCGGCGAACGACCACTTGCTCGCAGCTCGGGTTCGGGCGGTCGATCGGGTCGACGATCGCCCGATCAAGACCGGCACCGCAGCCGATCAGCTCGTCTCGCTCGCCGTCGGCGGCTCGGATCAGATCGACCCCGGCGCCAGCGTAAAGCTCATCGGCGCCGCCGCGACCGACCACCAAGTCGGGTCCCCGACCTGCGAAGATCGTGTTTGGGTCACGATCGCCGATCACTCTGTCGGCCCCGGAGCCGAAAGGAAAACGACCGTGACGCGAGCCGTAGTTCTCCACGTCGATCACCTCGAATTCGGTGATGTTGTCGCCTTCACGGCGGTCCCGACGCCCATCGTTGGCGATCCCGTCGAGGCTGACCCGGCAACTGCCGCAGTGGCGAACGTAGAGGTCGGTACCGGCACCGCCCTCGATCAAGTCGGAGGATTCCGTTCGCGTCGCCCTGCTTCTGCTGATCTGATCATCACCGCCACCGCCGTAGATGCGATCGGCACCGCCCACCTCATCGATGCCGTCGTTACCGCCCTTTCCATAGATCACATCGGCACCGGAATCTTCGCCGAGCCTACCCACATCGCTAATAACGTCGGACTCCGGGCTTCCGACCTCGAGGTCATCCCCGCCCTCACCAGCGATGTGGCTTTGGGCGTGGGCGATGAGCTCGTCGTCACCTCGCCCACCGACCAGCCAGGTGCCGGTGCCGGTGCCGCCAACTAGGTGCTCGGCGCCGCCCTCGCCGAGCAGCCGACACGTGTAGTCGCCGCAGAACCCCGACTCAGGGCCCAGGGAAGCAGCGTCGTTGCCTGGCCCCAGAAGGGCCTCCAGGTGGATAGCGAAGCCGTCACCAAGCGTCTGGAATCGATCGTCGCCCCCGCGCAGAGCCATTTCGACCCTCGCGTCCGGTGTCGGAACGGGGCAGCGAAGCTCCGATCCGGCGGCGGTGCACCCCTCACCGGCGGTCACCGTGGTTGCGGCGTCTGAGACAAAGAAGACTCGGTCAGTGTCTTTGCCGGTGAGCCTGATCTGAACGTCGTTGGCGATCGCACCGCCGTTGATTGTCAGCGTCTTGCCGGTGACGGAGACCGAGGTCGGCAGCACGGTGGCTCTGGCGGGAGCACTAGGGCCGAGCGCAATCAGCCCGGCGACGAACAGCGCTATGCGCAGGTGCATCGTTGCTCCGCGCCGACCGCCGAGGCCGCGCTCGTCTCGCGAACGCTGCTGGTTTTCATCGAGTGAGCCCATCATTCATCTGGAGTTTGGCGCCTTGGCGGGATGTTCAAACGGCGGGGATGGTTAATCCCCGCCGTTTGCTGCTGCGGTCCTCGGCTTGCGTTCGCCAAGTGCCTTCGCAGCCTACTTGGCGACCCGTCTATTTGTGCCGAGGTACGCTAAATAGCATTCTGCTCGGGAGTATCAGTCCGGCCTGCGTCTCGACGCCGGTGATAGAAGTGAAGGATGGATCGGCTTCGACACCTTGCCCGTCAAGTTCTTCCGGAAATTGCAGAGTCGACGATGCGGTCCGAGAGCTGACATAGCTTTGTGCAAGGACGCCATCTTCGCTCGACATGATAATCGCGAGGCCATCGATGGCGGCGTCATCGCCCAAAGACACCAAGCCGGTCTGTAGGCCACTGAAGAGGCTTCCTAGCTCGTCCGCCAGGTCTGCCGAATTCGAGATTGTGACGGCAATCCTGTAGGCAACCGCGTCCGGACCAAACGAGAACTTGGTAACCGCGACATCCTGGAGGAACTTCGGCCCCATGACCTTACGCAAAGTCGCGACGTTCTTTGCTACTTGAGACTCGATCGTCGCGTCCGGGACCGAGCCAAGGGACTCGAGTGAGGATGATCCCGGCCCGCTCCCCACCGTTTCTACGGCATCCGCCATTTCGTCAACGTCATTACCGGAAACTGCGAGCCCGGAAACTGCGAGCCCAACAATGCTCGGGCGCTCGTCGGCGGCGAGGCCCCCGACAAGAGAAGCCCTCCAGAGTAGCTCAGTGGCCCGAGGCCTGGTTTCATCGGACACAGTGTCAATGGCTCCAGCGGGGATCACCACATCAAGAACGTCGCCGCCTCCGCCCGGTCCTCCTGGTGCGGCGCCCTCGCGAAGGCGCAGCGATGACCCCGGGAGGACAGCTTCGGCAGCCATCGTTGCGGCCGCCGCCGGGGATTCGGTGGCGGCTTCGGAGTCTACAACCATCGACAGCCCTACCGATGCCAAGCCGCCCAAGCCGACGACCAACCCCAGCAACACTACGACCCTCTGACGATTCATTGCTTCTAAGCTCCTTGATCCTAGATCAGTGTTGGAAACGCACTCCACAGGGGAAATTACCGAAGGTCCAGCCCGCTCCAGACGCCGCAAACCATTGGCTGTTGCTGGTCACGGTGACCGGTGAACTCTCAAAGGTCCCATCAAAGACCTTCCAAGAAACATCGTCGCAATAGCGGATGTCAACTGCGCCGCTGGTGCTTGCAGTCTCGCTGTTGATTTCGCTTCCCATGTACGAGTAACCCTGCCCGTAGCCGAGATCATACGTGTCTTTGACGGCGCCGAGGATCTTGACGCGCCACTGGCCGTCAACATCCGTTCGAGACACGGAGAAGTCGACCTCGTTACCCGCGGTTGCGCTGCCGTATTCGTGACAGGCGTAGATACCGTTCTCGTATTGTTCGCTGTATTTGTGCCAGCCATTCTCGCTGGTACCGCAACTTACTCTCAGATTGGTCGTCCGGTAGATTCCGGCCTGTATTGCGTGACTGCTGCCGTTCTGTTCATTCCCAACTCGGTGGGCGACGGCCTGATTATTGTCAGGCGCCTGCCCGCTCGGGACCGTTATGCTTGCCTTCGAGCCGCGCATATAGGCGTCATCGTCATAGACCAGCGTTCCGAAGTTCGAGGCCCCTGCGGGCACCGCAGCCAGCAAGCAGATTACCGCTGCGGCAACGATCCGGACGATCCTGGATGTGCGGAACAGTCGGCGGAAGACTCGCTTTCCCTGCCTTGTTCTCGATAGCCTGACCAGCCATGTCGGTAGGGCGGACGCGAGAGCGGTACCGCAGGTGCGCTCTCGCGCCGATTACGTCAGTCGAAAGAACCGGGGGGGCTGCATATGGGGCTAGACTGCATCTGGCGGAACTTAGCACAGGCCGATGATGGCCGGGTCACTCAGATATCAGGTCAGAACGACCAAGATGGCGGTGACGAGCACGTTCAGTGTCGCCAGGGGTAGCAGGACCTTCGAGCCCAGGGACATCAGCTGGTCGTAGCGCAGCCGTGGCAGG
>JAHEXU010000164.1 GCA_023251975.1 bacterium
CGCGGCCGTTGACGTTTACCATCGCGACCCGCTCGCCGAGACGGCTGCCGTTCATCGGCCCGTCGCCCGGTCGATCGGCCTCGGTCAGCATCATCTGATCGCTGAAGCCGATCCCCTGCGGGCCTGCGAAGAAGATGCTGACGTAGCTCGGGTCGTGTTCGGTAGCGCCGATTGCGAGTTCGTCACGGCCGTCGGCGTCGAGGTCGCCGGCGGCGAGCGTGCTTCCCCAGTGGTGCACCCCGGAATCGCTGAGGACCCGCGGGTCCTCAGGGCTCAGGTAGAGGCTTCCCGCCGACCTGATGCCGCGGCGCGAGCCGTAGAGCACGTAGACCTCGCCGCCGTGGAATGTGCTCGCGGCATCGGCCGTGGAGATCGCGAGGTCGTCGCGCCGGTCGCCGTCGAAGTCCGCCGTGGTCATCTCGTAGCCGAAGCCGTCCCCGTAGTAGGCGCCGCTGCCGTCGAGCCCGGGCAGACCCTCGTGGAGCCTGCGGTTTTCACCCGCGACGATTCCCTCGCGGGTACCGCGGTAGACGAGCACCGCTCCCTCGCCGTAGGGATCGGTTGCGACCGCAAGCTCATCGCGGCCATCGCCGTTGAAATCGCCGGCTTCGAGGCTCCCGCCGAACACGAAGACCCCGCTCTCGGAGCCCCCAGGGGCCTCCCTGGGGGCCGTCAAGTACGCCACTCGGAGGCCGCGCCTTGACCCGTAGAAGACGTGGACGGAGCCGCGTTCGAACCTTTCGCTGGGGCCGCCCGGGAACTGCTCGCGGGTACTAAACGCGAGGTCGGCGAAGCCATCCCCGTCGAAGTCGCCGGTGGTGAGGACATGGGCAAAGCCGTGCAGCTCCTGTGGGTCCCTGGGGATCAGCTTGTTCTTCGGTGTGAAGCGCTGGCCGTGCGTTCGGCTGTAGAAGTGCTTGCTGCCATAAACGACGTAGAGCGCGCCGACGGACTTGTCTGCGATCTCCTCGTTGGGGGCGCCGACGGCGACATCGTCACGACCATCGCCATTGAAGTCCGCGGTGGCGATCGCGTCGGGGAAGGAGCCAAACGCCGCGCTGCTTAACGTGCGGGTGATCGCTGGCCATCGCTGCGTCAGCCACAACGATCCCGTCAAGGTCAGCCCGTCCGGCGAGCCAGGCAAGGTGCTGATAGCTCCGGTCCCACGCTCCTCCACAATGGCGTCTGCGCCGACCAGCAGCTCGTCGCGGCCATCGCCGTTTAGGTCGGACGAGCCTGCGGCCACCGCTGCGGGGCCGGTCAGGATCGCGGCTGCTAGGCAGCAGCTGATCAGCGCGAGGCAGGAGCTGCTGGACAGGCGCTTCATAGCGCCGGCCACGCGTCGTCGAGATGTGGATGGTTGTCGGGTTCGAAGTCGCGCAGCCGAGCGAGCTCACAGAACGCGTTTACAGTGCTGCCGTCGGAGAGCCCAGGCTCAAACCACTTGCCTCGTGACTCCCAGTTCCCCGCACTGGCATTTGGGGTTGCCGGCACGGCGCGCACGCTCATTGTCCTCCTCGCAAGTAGACGGTTCTCGATGGAAGACGCGCAACCTGCCGAATGGGGCGACGGCGGGTCGCCTGGCTTGTTGGACCGGTGCGGCTCGTCGCCTGGGCGCTGCCTGCACTCAGATCGGCGTCGGTGGTGGATCGCTCGGCCGTACCCTCGGTCGATACGAATCACTCGGCGCGAGCGGCGACGCAGACCGCCACGGCGGCGGCGAAGTCGCGCGAGTGGGTCAGCGATACCTCGACCGCAACCTCAAGTTCGGCGGCCCGGGCGGCGGTCCGCCCGCTCAGCGCGACCAGCGGTGGGCTCGATCCGACGATCGCGATCTCGCTGGGGCGAAAGGCAAAGGTGAGCGCCTTGCTAACCGCCTCCTTGGCGGCGAAGCGGGCCGCGAGGTGACGGGCGGGACGCTTACGGGCGGCGGCGTAGGCCATTTCCTCAGCGGTGAAGAGCCGCCTGGCCAGCCCCGGGCGGCGGGCCAGAGCGCGCTCAAGTCGCTCGATTTCGATCAGGTCGATACCGGGCGATCCGAGCATCTTCCGAGCCCGGGCTCAGGGCAGAATGATCGCTGGCGAGGCGTTCTCAGGGGTCGGCTCTTCGCCCTCTTGGAAGGAGATCACGATCTCGTAGCGGACCTCCTGATCGCTCGCGGTCCAGCCGAGGGTCATTAGGTCGAACCGGCTCAAAGCCGCTTGGAAATTCGGGTCGAGCGCACCCGAGGAAGCGGCGCTGAACGAGCCGACCAGAGCGCTCAGACCCTCAAAGTCGAAGTAAAACGCCGGCTCGATTCCGTCCGAGAGCAGGTCGCGGGCCTGGTTGAAGCGGTCGGTGTCGCCGAGGCGGCCCGCGGGCTCGTATCCCTCCACCGGCGCTGCCTGTCCGAAGCCGACCAGCACCAGATCATCGCGCTGGACCACGCCGATCCGAGTCAGCGAGCCGGCGCTGCGGAGGCTAAATCCGGCGTCTGCGTCGCCAGGGCTCTCGATCGAGTCGGGGTTGCGCGCCCGCAGGAAGGCGGCAATGCGATCAAGGGTGTCGGCCGACTGCTCGGGGTCGGAGGTCTTGGTGAAGAATGCCCCACCGAGGCTGAGCAAGCTGTCGCCCTCCAGATAAAAGCCGAGACCGTTGAACCAAGGAGCGATATCGTGGCTCAGGTCAACCCCAATTGTGCTGCGCAGGGTCGAGTCAATATCGAGCTTGAGCGGGGTCTCCACGCCGAGTTGGTCTAGCTGACTGCGAAGTTGCTTGAGCTGTTCGTCGAACTGCGGTTGTAGCTGCCGCAAATTCGATTTGTCGGTCGGAACGGCGAACCCGAGCCAACTGGTTTCGGGAGCGTCGGCAAGCAAGTCGGTCGGAGGCGCCTCGAAACCGGGACCCGGCGGCGCCGTGGCAATGAACTTGATCGTATTGTCGACTACGAGACCCTCCGCGACCGACGTTTCGCCGCGCCCCGCCAACTTCTCAAAATAGGGATTGATGGCGCTCGACAACAACTCCGTTTTGCCCAATTGGTCGATTGAGGTGTAAGCGGTGAAGAGGCGGTTCGGGTCGAGGTCGCGAACGGCGTCGCGGTACTGGTCGGCCTCGGCAAGGGCGGGACGGCCACCGACCACAACATCGACGCTGGTCTTGAACTCGGGCTCGGTCCCGACCACCAGGAAGTCGGAGATAAAGCCGTAGGCGACATCGTTGTCGGTGTCGATCGCGTAGGCGACGCCACGGTATTGGCGCTCTTTGACGGCCGGATCGGGCGGCTGGTCCTTACCGATCGTCGACAGAGCCTTGATCGCTGCCGGGATGTCGGTGACTGCGACCGCGGCGACCCATTGCGCCCCAGAGCCGCCGTACTGGCCCGCCGCACCGGCCTGGTCCGCCACGCCGTACCCGCCCGAGTTGAGATCGGCGATATAGCCGCCGACCCGGGCGCCAAGCCAGGGATCTATCGACTCGCTGTAGCTGAAGTCCTCACCGGGGGCGACCGCGTCCTCGATCGCTCCCAGGATCACGTCCGAGGGGTCGTCGTTGTCAAGGATGGCCGAGAGCAGCGACTCAAGCTGATCGCGCTGTTCGCCCTGAGGCCGAACCACGCCCTCAAGGTAAATCGGAGCATTGGCGGGGACGATCGAGGCTGGGTCGGGACCGAGGTCAACCGCGACAGAATCGGGAGCGGCCTGATCGGAACCGCCGCAACCGAGCAGGAAGCCCAGCCCCAGCATCGTCAAGCCCAGCATCACTGCCAGGGCAATCCGCCTCACTCGACCGTCACCGTCTTCGCGAGGTTGCGCGGCTGGTCGACGTTAAGGTCAGCCAGGCGGGCGGTGTGGTAGGCGAGCAGCTGAAGTGGCACGATCGCAAGTATAGGTTGCAGGACCCAGTCAGAGCGCGGTACGAAAATCGTCTGATCGGCCTCGGCGTCGACCTGACCGGCGCCTTCGGTGGCAATCGCGACGACATCGGCGCCGCGTGCCCGCACCTCGGCGACGTTCGAGAGCACCTTGTCGAGGACCGGACTGTTGTTGGCGACAACCACCACCGGGGTGGTTTCGTCTAGCAGCGCGATCGGGCCGTGCTTCATCTCGCCGGCCGCGTAGGCGTCGGACGGGATGTAGGTGATCTCCTTCATCTTCAGCGCACCTTCGAGGCAGATCGGTAGGCCGATGTTGCGACCGAGGTAGAGGAAGAAGCGCTTGTCGTGGTGACTGCGAGCGATCGCCTGAACCTGGCGGTCGACCGAGCCGATCGTCTCCTCCATCTTCGCCGGGATCGCCCGGAGCTCGCCGACCAGACGGGCCAATTCAGCGTCGGACAGGGTGCCGCGCTCCTGTCCAAGCCAGAGCCCGAGCAGATACATCGCCGCGACCTGGGCGGTGAAGGTCTTGGTCGCCGCAACCCCGATCTCGGGGCCGGCCCGGGTAAACAGGGTCGCATCGGCGTCGCGGGTCACCTGCGAACCGAGCACGTTGGTCAGCGCCAAGACGGTGGCGCCGCGGTCGCGAGCCAGCCGGATCGCCGCCAGTGTGTCAGCGGTCTCGCCGGACTGGGTGATCCCGATCACCAGGTCGTCGCTCCCCACCACCGGATCGCGGTATCGATACTCGGAGGCGATGTCCATCTCAACCGGAACCCGCGCCCACTGCTCGATCGCATAGCGACCGACCAGCCCGGCGTGGTAGCTGGTACCGCAGGCGACGATCACGATCCGCCGCACCGTCTGCGGCAAATCGTCGGGCAGCCCAAGCTCGCTCAGGTCGATCCGGCCCGCGTCGACCAGGCGATCGGCGATCGTCTCGGCGACCGCGTCGGGTTGCTCGGCGATCTCCTTCGCCATGAAGGTCGGATACCCGCCGCGCTCGGCCGCCTCGGCGTCCCAGGTGACCTCGTCGATCTCGCGGAACACCGGGGTGCGATCGGGATCGGCCGCCTCGGTGATCTCGACAACCCCGCCGCGCAGGGTGACGATCTCACCGGACTCGATCTGCTGAATCGTCCGAGTCTCGGCCATGAAGGCGGGGATCGCCGAGGCGAGGAAGGCCTCGTCCTCGGCGATGCCGACGATCAACGGGCACTCCTGCCGCGCCCCGACCAGGGTTTCGGGATGGTCCTTGTGCATCGCAACAAAGGCGTAGTGGCCGCGCAGATCGGCGAAGGCGCCACGAACCGCCTCGGTCAGATCACCTCGGTAATGGCGCTCGATCAGGTGGGCGACAATCTCGGCGTCGGTCTCGGAGCTGAACTGATGGCCCTGGTCGCTCAACTCCCGGCGCAGCACGGCATGGTTTTCGACGATCCCATTGACGACGATATGGACTGAATTGGCGCAGTCCGAATGCGGGTGGGCGTTCTCCTCGGTGACCCGGCCGTGGGTCGCCCAGCGGGTGTGCGCAAGCCCGATCCGCCCCTCCAACTCGGCCTCGGGCGCGGCCACGGTGGCGCCGCCATTGTTCGCGGCCACCGCTGCGACCCCGTTCAGGCGGGCGTCGACCGCGACTCGCAGGTTCGCCAAGTTGCCGACCGCCCAGACCGACCGAATCTGACCGTCGTAAAGCAGCGAGATACCTGCCGAGTCATAGCCCCGGTATTCGAGCTTCTCGAGCCCTGCGATCAGAAGATCGCGACAGGGTCGACTACCGACGTATCCAACGATTCCACACACAGATGTCCGTTCGGGTTGGTTGCCGAGGCGATCCGTCGCCCCCGCGGGACCGGTCAGGATAGAGCGCGAGGCCCGATTTCACCAGGGCTCGCTTTCCGGGTGCAGCGCGACGGCCGCCCGTCGCCCGAACCGACGGGTCAGGTCAGCTCCGCCCGAGCGACCGCGACCAGCCGGCCGACAACCTCGGCGCACTCGACCTCGCTCGGCGCCTCCGCCATCACGCGGATCAGCGGTTCGGTGCCGGAGGGTCGAACCAAGACCCGGCCACGACCTTCCAAAGCGGCGCCCTCATGGGCAACCGCCTCCCAAAGTCGGTCGGCGCCGGCGATTGCCTGGCGGTCGCGAACCTCGACGTTCTCGAGCAGCTGCGGCAGCTTCTCGAACGGTCGCACCTCGGCGAGCGGCCGCTCGCCGAGCGCCCGCATCGCCAACAAGGCCGCGACCAGGCCGTCACCGGTCGGGGCGAAATCGGTCCAGATGATGTGGCCGGACTGCTCACCGCCGAGCTTCCAATTGCGCTGCAGCAGCTCCTCGATCACGTAGCGATCGCCGACCCGGGTCGTCGTCACCTCGATGCCTGCCTGCTTCATCGCCTGGTGAAAGCCGAAGTTGGTCATCACCGTGACCGCGACGCCGCCGCCAACCAGCTCGCCGACCTCCTTCAGGTGGAGGGCGCTCAGCGCCACCAACTCGTCACCGTCGCGAACGTTGCCGTCAGCGTCAACGGCGAGCACTCGGTCGGCGTCCCCGTCGAAGGCAAAGCCGATCTCGGCGCTGGTCTCGCGGATTCGTCGAGCCAGGTCGGCGATATGGGTCGAACCGACGCCCTCATTAATGTTGCGACCGTCGGGCTCATCGGCAATCACCTCGACCTCGGCACCGAGGCGGCGGAAGGCGGCCGGGCCAACCTGGTAGGCGGCGCCGTTGGCGCAGTCGAGCAAGACCTTGCGACCGCCGAGGTCGAGACTGAAGGTCGACTCAAGCTCGCGCAGGTAATCGTCACGGGCACCTTCGAGTCGGCGGATCGAGCCGACGCCCGGCCCGTCGAGGCGGCGCGACGCGAAGTCGTTGAGCAGCTCCTCGATCTCCTCCTCGGCCGCGTCGCTGAGTTTTTGGCCGTCGCCGCCAAAGAACTTGATCCCGTTATCGCGCCACGGATTGTGGGACGCCGAGACAACGACCGCGAGATCGAGGCCGTGGCGGCGCACCAAGATCGAGGCGGCGGGGGTCGGTAGGACGCCAGCAAAAACGGCATCGCCGCCAGCCTCGGCAATCCCGGCGGCGAGGGCCGATTCGAGCATCGCCCCGGACTCGCGGGTGTCTCGAATCACCAGGACGCCGGGGCGCGAGCCGCCCTGGCTGCGCGCCCGCAGGGTGGCAGCGCGGCCCAGCGCGAGCGCCAGCTCGGCGGTCAGCATCTTGCCGACCGGGCCGCGAACGCCATCGGTGCCAAACAGCCTGCGCGGCATCGCCGGCGAGCGCTCCCCTAGCGCTTCGAGAACTGGGGCCGCTTACGCGCCTTCTTGAGGCCCGCCTTGCGACGTTCCTTGACACGGGCGTCGCGGGTCAAAAGTCCACGGCGCTTCAATTCGCCGCGCAGCTCCGGGTCGAGTTCGACCAGGGCGCGGGCGATTCCGTGGCGGACCGCCCCGGCCTGGCCGGAGACGCCTCCGCCGTGAACCCGAATCCTGAGATCGACCGCGGTCTCATAGCCGCTGATGACGAGAGCCTGGCGGGCGATCGTGCGATCATGAGCGCGCGGAAAGTACTCCTCGATCTCGCGATTGTTGATCAGGACCGCGCCGTTGCCCGCCCGCATTACGATCCGGGCGACCGCCGAGCGGCGCTTACCGGTGGCCTGGATCAAGGTGTTGGCCTCCAGCTTGATCGGGGCTCGGGAAGGCGTGGGTGTTTGCTCATCGAGGGCTTCGCTGGCCTCGCGAGCGACCCGCTCCTCCTCATCGGCCTCGAGCGCGGCGCGCTCCTCGGCGCTGAGCCGACGCTCTGGCTCAATCGCGATCGGCTCAAGCTCGGC
>JAHEXU010000165.1 GCA_023251975.1 bacterium
CGGTCGTTGCCAGCGTCGGCGACGTAGACGTTGCCGCCGTTGACCGCCACCCCCGCCGGAGTGCTGAACGGGCCGTCGCCGGTGCCGGTGCTCCCCCACTTGCGGATGAAGGCGCCGCTGGAGCTGAACTCCTGGATCCGGTCGTTGCCGCTGTCGGCGACGAAGACGTTGCCGGAGCCGTTGACCGCCACCCCCTGCGGATAGCTAAACTGGCCGTTGCCGGTGCCGGGGCTGCCCCACTTGGAGGTGAAGGCGCCGCGGGCGCCGAACTCCTGGATCCGGTGGTTGTTGTCGTCGGCGACGTAGACGTTGCCGGAGCCGTTGACCGCCACCCCCGCCGGACCGAGGAACTGGCCGCTGCCGCTGCCGTAGTGCCCCCACTTGAGCGCGAACTGATAGTCGGCACTCGCGCTCGCGGGAACAAGCGCGATGCAGATCGCCACCGCGAGCGCGATCATTGCTTTCGTGGTGACGCTGAAACCCATCCTCTACCTTCTCCGCCGTTGTAGCGATCATACACCCCCTCAGGCTGTCGCCGGAACCATCGCCACCAATGCTGTCCTGCCGAATCCGCGCTACGCGGGCCATTGGGACGCGATCGTCGTCGATCAAGATGCCAAGAACCGACTGCTCAACCAAGCGCTGCTCGCCTTGCGGCTGCGCACGGACGCGATCGACTTCACGGCCATCGCGATGCACGGGCTCATAGCCCTACAAGACGATGCGGTTGGCCTCTACTGCCGCGCTGCGCTCCTGCAGGCTGGAGCATGAGCCGAGATGCACCCTCTCACCGGCGGTACGATCCCCCTACGGCTCCGCGATCGAGCAACGTGCCATAGACGTGCCATTCACCGATGAGCGCGTCAGGATGAGGCCCGAAATCCCTGATGCAGAGCCACAAGCCCCGATAGCTCAGCTGGATAGAGCGACTCCCTCCTAAGGAGTAGGCCGCAGGTTCGAATCCTGCTCGGGGTACTCTTGCTTGGCGGCGTGACGAATCGGCGCCGGCGCCGTAGTTCTTCAAAGTTCGCCGATTACTTGCCTGGAGGTACCGAAAATGACGTTGGGAATGAAGATCAGGACGCGACCGATCTGGTTGCTTATGGCGCTGGTCCTACCGGCCACGCTGCTGGGTTTGGGGGTTGCCGAGGCATCAGCTGCTTCGACGATCAGTGTCCGCGGCAGCGCCGAGAGTGAGGTTCGAAACGACACCGGTTCGATGGTCGTCGAGGCGAAGGCCCAGGCTCCGCATTCGGAGGCTGCGCAGGCGCGGAGCGCGAAGCGGATGTCAGAGGTGATTGGCGCGCTTGAGGCCGCCGGAGTCGAGACTGACGACATCTCGACCACCGAGGTCTCGTTGCGTCAGCGCAAGATCGGTGAGAACGACCGTCGGGTTTATGAGGCAACCAATCGGATCAAGGTGACGATCCGTGAAATCGATCGGACCGGACGTTTGATTGATCTTGCGGTTCGGTCAGGGGCGACCGACATCGGACAACTTCAGTTCTTCCGCAGCGATGAGCGGGCGCTCTACCAAGAGCAACTTCTGCTCGCTTACGACGAGGCGCACGACAAGGCGCAGGCGCTGGCCGATCGGGCCGGAATGACCCTCGGAGATCCGATTGAAATCACCGAGAGCGGATTCCGCGACAGCGTGCGGCGCTACTCGGCCGAGGCCTCGGCGCTCGGCGGCGGAACTCCGATTCGAACCGGGACCTCGAAGGTCGACGCTCGCATCTACGTCGTATTCGAAGCGAGCTGAGTCAACGCCCGGGCGGCAACTGCGTCCCTTTCAATCGGCTGGGGGCCGATCGGGGCGGTCTGGGTAGACCTCGTCGATCGTTGTCAGGGCGCTGAACGGAGCTCCGCAGGCGGCCCCGATCGCGGCCGCCGCTCCGCTGGCCCGATCGAGCACGGTGACGACACCGGCGACGATCAGATCCGCCTCGACGATCCGCTCAATCGCGCGGATCGTCGAGGCGCCGCTGGTCGTTACATCTTCGACAACCAAACAGCGCGTCCCGGGCGCCAATAGCGGACCTTCGATTGCGCGCTGGAGCCCGTGGGCTTTTACCTCCTTGCGAACGAAGAAGGCGACCAGATCGGCGCCTCGGGGATCGCCGATCGCGGCCGATGCGATCGGGTCGGCGCCCATCGTCAGTCCGCCGACGGCGCTCGCTGACAGCTCGCTGGCGCGTGCCGCGATCAGCGCCCCGACGGCGCGAAAGGCGGGAGGTCGCAAAATCGCCCGCTTCGCGTCGACGTAGTAGGACGCCCGCGCACCGCTTGAGAGCGTTACCTCGCCGATCACCAGGGCGTACTCTCGGAGCTGCTCGACAAGGATTTGTCGCTGGGAGTCGAGGACGCTCAAGGGCGGCCAATCATAGCCCCGCCTGGGCGAGCGCCGGGTAGGGTTATCCGAGCGCGTCGCGGAAGCCCTCGCGCCAGCTCGGGTACTTTGGAGTCCAGCCGAACTCGCGCTTGGCGAGCGAATTATCGGCACCCCGGTTGGTCTTCATCATGTGGACCCCGGCCGATCCGGCCGCGAGGCGAACCGCGATCGTCGGCGCCCGCAGGGGTCGCTTCGCGCCGATCGCCGCGGCGTAGGCGGGCAGCCACTCACCGACCGCAGCGGGGTCGTCATCGACCACATTATAGGTGCCGGGCTGACCACGATCGAGCGCTGCGACCGAGGTCGCGACGACATCGTCAAGGTGGATCCACGACCACACCCCGGTCCCCCCGGCGCCGATCGGAAAACGGCGCTTTCGAACCTCCTTAGCCTGAATCGCCGCAGCGGCGTATCCGGTCCCGGGGCCGTACCAAAACCCGAATCGCAGGGCCACGCCTTCGATCCCCTCGGCCTCGAGGACCGAGCGCTCCATCGCCAGGGCGGCCCGAACGGTGGCGCCAAACTGCGGATGGTCGAGGTAGAGCGGCGCTGACTCGTCGGCGGGCCCGTCCATTGAGGGTGCGTAGATGAAGGCGATCGATTGGACGACAAACCGCCGCGCCCCCGCTGCTTGCGCCGCGCGGACCAGATTCGGAACCCCGACGGTGCGGAGTCGGTCGTTGGCCAACCAGGCCTCCTTCATCCGGCCTGCATTGAGCTCGGCGAGGTCGGTCAGGTGCGAAATTACGACTTCCGGCTCGACCGCTTCAAGGGCCGCGTTGAGGCTGGCTTCCTCGTAGGCGTCGCAGATCACCGGGGTTGTTCCCTGGCGGCCAAGCTGCTCGGCGCGCTGTGAGTCGCGGGTCATCGCCGCGACCTCGTGGCCAGCCTGCAGCAGCGCCGCGATCAGCGGAGCCCCGATCACACCGCCGGCGCCAGCAACGAAAACTCTCACTGCGGCGCCCTCCGACTGGCCCGATTGGCCAGCCACCCGAGCGCGGCGGCGCTGCCGGCGAGCGAAACGAAGTCGGTGATCCCAACCCAACCGTCGTTTGAGTCGTCGATGTCGACGAGGTGGTTGAGAGCGTGGGCTCCGTACCAGGCTGCGAGGACGGTCAGGATCGGCGCTTGCCACGAGGGACGAGAGGCGGCAAGCCAGGCGGCGACCGCGATCGCCAACGGGAAGGTCGCGGCGTCTCGAATGTAGTGATCATTTTCAACGCCGAATCCGCCGATGGTCTCGAAGAATGACCCGGGCGAGATCACCTGCCAGAGCCCGAGCGCGAGGTGAGCCAGTGCAATCGCAATCAAAGCCTGCCGAAATCTCGAGTCGTTCATCACCGCCCGATTGTAGTGCGAGTCCGGCCCTGCCCGAAGGGCCGGCGGCGCGGCGGATCGCGCTCGGCGCGGCTGCCCGGGTCGGCGGTGAGGTCGTCGCCAAGCTGGCGTCGGTCGCCCTGTTCGTGATGATGGCGCGCCGCCTCGGCAGCTCCGAGTTTGGCGACTTCGTGTTCGGGCTCTCGCTGGCCCAGATCTTGATGCTGGTCGCCGGGGTCGGTAGCGAGGAGCTGATCGCGCGCGAGCTGGCCCGCGATCCGAACCGGATCCACGATCTATTCCTCGATGTCTATCGGTTCAAGACCATCCTGCTGAGCGCGCTCTGGCTGGTGATGTGGGGGATCGTCGCGCTTGCCGGCTACCGGTTGCAAACCCAGCTCGCGATGCTGGCGATCGGCGCCGGGGTCGCGGTTGAAAGCAACACCAGGACGATCAACGCCGTCTTCGGCGCGCTTGAGCGCAGTCACCTGATCGCCGTCACGCTGATCGCGCAGCGCGGTCTAACCGCCGGGTTCGGTGTCTTGGCGCTGTTACTTGGGGCCAAGCTCCTGATCGTCTCGGTTGTGTTTTTGCTCGGTTCGGTGGCCGGCCAGGTGGTGGCTCGCCACGCGCTCCGCCGCAAGGTGGTCAAGCCGCGCGGTCGCCCCGATCGCTCGCGCTGGCCCGCAATCGTTCGGGCTGGGCTCGGGTTCGGACTGGTTGGCGCCGGGTATATGGTCCTGATTCGGATCGACGGCACTTTGCTCGGCCTGCTCATCCCGGGCGCCGAGGACAACTCGCAACTCGGCTACTACGGAGCGGCCTATCGGCTGGTTGAGGCGACGATGTTCATCTCTTGGGGGTTCTCTGGAGCGATGCTGCCGTGGTTGGCCCGCGGGCAGGGCGGCGGCCTCTCACCCGCCCGCGGGATGGCGATTGCGATCAAGCTGCTCGGGGTGGTCCTCGGCGCCTTGTCGGCCGGGTTCGTTTTGTTTGCCGAACCGTTGGTCGACCTGTTCTACGGCGATGCCTACGCCGGCGCTGTCGGCCCGATGCGGGTGATCGGAGCGATGGCGCTGATCTACGGGCTCAACTCGTTCCTCGGCGCGGTCTTGATTTCGCGGGGGATCCCGCTGCGTTATCTGCGGCCGCTGCTGTCGGTAATCGCCCTCAATGTCGTTTTGTCGTTGCTCTTGATCCCGCGATGGCAAGCGAGCGGTGCGGCGGCGGCGGCGATTGTGAGCGGCGTGGTGTTGCTTTTCTGGGTCGGATTGCGAGTGCGGGCGGCGGTCGGCGACTTCAACCTCGCAGCCGCGATCGGGGTGCCGCTACTTGCCGCCGCGGCTGCCACCGCAGCAACACTTGTGATCGGGTCAGATCGCCCCCTGTTGGTTGCTCCTCTCGCCGCGGTCGCTTACCTCGGGGTCGTCATTCCGCTTGAGTTGACCGTCTTTCGATCCGACCTGGCGGTCTATCGCCGCGCCCTCGGCCGTTGAGCGAGCGTTGAGTCCGATCGCCGCGGCGGCCGTGGCGGCGCGGTTCGCCTATTCGTAGACGTGGATCGTGTCGCCGAGCTCGATCCAGTTGTAGATCGAGATCGCGTCCGGAATCGGGACTCGGACGCAGCCGTGGCTGGCGTTGTAGGTCGGGACCGAGGAGTAGCCGTGGACTGCGTAGCCGCCGTAAAAGTAGGTCGAGTAATACATCGCGTGGCTGTTATATCCGGGCTCGCGACGGATGAAGCTGAAGGTGCCGCGGACCGTCGGGGTGGCGGGAGCGCCGGTCGAGACGTGGTAGATCCGGCTGACCCGGTTGCCCTTCGCCAAGACCAAGACCTGCCGGGAAATATCTACCTCGGCGTGTTTGCCGGAGTCTGGGAAGCGCACGTTGAAGCCACCCTTGCCGTCGGCGATGTCGCGGTAGTTTTCGGAGCTGATCGTGCCGGTTCGGCTTTGGTTGTTGACTTTGTGGAACGCGATCGCTGCCCACGTCATCCGGTCGTCGTAGTAGCTGCCGCCGCCCGACACGTAGCCGAGGCTGTCGAGCAGGTGCTTCAGCAATTCGACCTGGTCGCCGCTTGAGCCCGGTCCGAGCGATGGGTAGTCGATCGAGAATGGCTTGGCGACATCGGTGCCGTCGCCGAGGTTGGAGTTGCCGAGGTGGTTGACCCGAATCCGATGTAAGCCCGGCCGGGTCAGGAGCCGCTCGTACTCGAAGGTTCCGTAGTTGCGATGGCCGCGGCGATGGAGAAAAACCCGCTCGGTGCTGACCGTCTTGTTGCCGCGACGAATCACGATCGAAACCTTTTGACCGGCGACCCAGGGCGCGACCGTTCCGAGCACCTTGATCTTCTTGCCAACGTCGAGCTTGCCGCCGCTCAGGCCCTTGAGGCGAACCCGGACTCGGGCTGGCGGCCCAGCGACCGCGGGGGTGACGACCGGGGCCGCCGCCGCGCTCGACTCGGCGGCCGGGGCGGCGGAGCTGCTCGGTGTCGGGGAGTCCGTCGATGAGCTGTCGTCGACCGAGGCCCCCTGGACGAGGCCTTCGCCAGTCGGCTCGCCCGCCGCAGGCTCTGAGCTTTGGGCCGGAGCCGACGAACCGCCGACCAACAGCGCCAGAGCGGCTACAACCGCTCCAACCCCGCTCAACCCCGCTGTATGGTGCCTGCTCATCACCGTGATCAGGCTAGCCGAATCGGCTCCGGCTCGCCACTACTTTTTCGCTGGATCGATAAAAACGGGCGGCACCGGTAGCGATCGAGTCCGGCGTTGGCGCCCCCTGAACGATCTCGCCAACCCAATCGCCGTGGTCACGAGCCCTCGCAAATATCGCCTGTAGGTTTGATCGAGTCGACGCAGTGACGGGTGCTTGACGAGGAGGCAGGACGGGTGCGATATCCGTCGGCGAGGTGCTCCGCCGCGCGACCGATGCGCAGCATGGGTCGAGCGGGGTTGCGGCCGTAGGGCAGAAGGCCGGATGTCCTTACCGATTCGGACGAGCATCAGAAGATCTCGACGAGGTGATAGTGGATGGCGCGCCGCCAGCACCCGGAGCGGTCGCTGAACTCGTTCCTGATTGACGCCAACATCATGGTCTACGTGGTCGCGGCCACGTAACTTGGAGACTGTTGCCGTGCATACTGATCGAGGTCGCTCGCGGTCGCCACCGGGCTCGCGCACGACGCCCCCGCACTCGGAATGAATGATTGCCTACTCGTCGCAATCTGTCAGGCCAGCGCTTTGACCGGGTCGACTCGCTTGCCATCGTCGTCGATCCGCATTCCCTTTCGATGACATGCCTCGTTCCCGCCGCGCGTTGGATTCGGCGTCCGCGGCGTAGCGTGGGGCCGTCGGCGGCTGACCGCGTGGGTGATGTCCGCCTATCAGTCCGGGGCGTGACCGTGCTGACCGTCGTTTCGGGATTGGTTGCCGCTCGCAGCCGGTGTCTGCGGCGGAAGGGAAGCAACTCAAGGAGGAAGCAACTCAAGGAACTCAGCGCACCCCGCGCCAACCATTCGATACCTGTCCGGTGCCTTACGCACGGTCGATGAACTCGCGTCGCGGTCGGGAGGGGTGCTGCGCCTCGGCTCGGCACTCGCGACCTTGAGCGGATCGCGGCAGCGCAGTGCCCCTGCCGCGGCGCTGTGCTTCGACGATTCGGCCAGGGATGTCGCGGCTGCCGAGTAAAGATCGGCGCTATAACCGCTCGAGCGGGGGTCAGGTAGGCGGTCCTCGGGGTGGAGTCTCGGCTGTCCGGCGGGACTCGACCCGCACGTTTGCCGAGCCTCTAGTTCTTTGCGGGTGGCGAGAACCCGGCCGGCCAGACCGTCGTCCCGACATCCCAAGACGCCCCCTCCAGATTCGCCCCCTCCAGATTCGCCCCCTCCAGCTTCGCCCCCCTCAGAATCGCCCCCCTCAGATCCGCCCCCCTCAGACTCGCCCCCCTCAGA
>JAHEXU010000008.1 GCA_023251975.1 bacterium
CATAGAGGTGGGCCTCGCTTCCCCGCACCAAGGCGGAGCGCAACGCAACGCAGAACTCGCCGTCCTCGGCGGCGTCCATCCAGCCAAGCGGACCGGCATACCAGCCGCGCTCAAGCTGCTCGGCATCGCGCAGTAGCGCCTCGGTGGCCGCGGTCATCGGTTCGGCGCCGACCGCCGGGGTTGGATGCAACAAACCCGCCAGCTCGATCGCCGAGCGCGGCTCGGCCAATTGGGCGTGGATCGGGGTGGCGAGATGTTGGATGTTGGCGATCTTGACCACGACCGGCTCGGCGGCGGCCTCGACCCAGACCGAATGGGCGGCGAGGCGCCGCTTGATCTGGCGAACCACGATTCGGTGCTCGGAGATCGTCTTTGGGTCGTGGCGCAGCGACTCGCCGAGGTGATCGTCGACCGCCGGGTCGGCGCTACGACCGGCCGATCCAGCGAGCGCAACCGTCGCGGCAACCGAGCCGCTGCGACGGACCAGGAGCTCCGGGCTGGCGCCGAGAAAGCAGCCGGCGGACGAGCCCCACGAGAAGCTGATGCAGCTCGCGAAAACCTCGCGGAGCAGGCCGTGCAGCGCCGCCGGGTCGTGTCGGCGCGGCGCCGTTATCCGAACCTCGCGAGCGAGCACCAGCTTCTCCGCCTCGCCGCGGCCGATCGCCGCGACCGCTGCGGCGACCGCGTCGGCGTAGGCCTCGGGCGGGCGGACGCTGCGGACTCGGCACTCCGCGTCGCCGGCGCTCGGCTCAAACGGTGGCAGCGGGCCACAATCAAGCGATTCGACCCGGGCTCGCAACTGCGCCGCCACCTTCCGGGGCGAATCGCCGGGCGAGACGACGGCGGCAACCGTCACCAACGAGCCCTGGTCGGATCGCAAAAGCGACAGCTCGGGGAGGACGAACAAAGCCGGACCAAGCTCGCTCCAAGGGCCGGTGCTGCAGCCGTCGGGCCAAAACGACATCCCGCCGACCCAGAGCGGGCCGGCGGCGCTCGGCATCCGCCGCGGCGCATCGGCGAGCCGTCCCTGCAGCAGCTCGGTTGTCGCGGCAATCACGGCCGCGGCGCGCCCTCGCCCCGCCGCCCGCACCTCGGCGGCGGCGCCCAAGGCACCGATCGCAAAGCCGCCGCGCTGCGGTTGCTCCCAGCAAAACCAGCGATCGTCGGGGCGCCGCGAGCGCAACGCGAGCGCCGTCGGGTCGAGGGTCGGCTCAACCGCGAGGGTGACGCTGATCAGGCGCCGACGCTTGCCCGCCACGGCTTGCTTGGCGAGCCGCTCGACCCGTTCGGCGAACGCCTGCGCGTCGATTGCCGCGGCCACGACCGGCCGGTCCGGCTCAGTTGTCGGGACGCGAGCGGTTGATCGCGATCTCGCCGGTCCGCGCCATCTCCATCAAGCCGTGCGGGCGGACCATCCGCTCGAAGGCGTCGATCTTCTCAGCGCTACCGGTCACCTCGACGGTCATCGAGCGACGGGTTACGTCGATGATCGTGCCGCCGAAGATCTCCGCGAACTGCATCAGCTCGGCCCGATTTTCGATCGCCGCGGCAACCTTGAAGATCGCCATCTCGCGAACCACCGCCGCGTCCGACTCGAGGTCACGAATCTTGATCACGTTGACCAGCTTGTGAAGCTGCTTGGTGACCTGGTCGATCGGGTGAATCGCGCCGTCGACGGTCAGGGTGACCCGCGAGATCTCGGGATCTTCAGTCGGGCCGACCGCCAGCGTGTTGATGTTGAAGCCGCGCCGACTGAACAGCCCGGCGACTCGGGCCAAGACACCGGGGCGGTTCTCGACGGTCATCGAGAGCAGGTGCTTGCGGCCGGTCAGCTTGCTCCCGACCGAGAGGTCGTCGAGGTTGATCAGATCCTTGGTTCCAGGCTCACCCATGATTTCGACTTTCCTTAACCAACCATGTCCCGGGCGGCGGCCCCGGCCGGGATCATCGGGTAACAGTTCTCATCACGGGTCACCTTGACATCAAGCAGCGCTGGTCCATCGACCTCGAGCGTCGCCTTCATCGCCTCGGCAAGCTCAGCCGGGTCGCTGACTCGATTTGCGGTCATCCCGAAGGCCTCGCCGAGCTTGACCCAATCGGGGCTGGCGCCGAGTTCGACCCCGGAGTGTCGGCCGTCCCAAAAAAGGTCCTGCCATTGGCGAACCATCCCCATGTAGCCGTTGTTCATCAGGAAGACCTTGACCGGAATCTCGTGGTGGACCGCGGTCGCGAACTCCTGGCAGACCATGATCAGGCTGCCGTCACCGGCCAGGCAGACGACCTCGCGCTCGGGGCAGGCGACCTTGGCGCCGATCGCCGATGGGAGGCCGAACCCCATTGTCCCGAGGCCACCGGAGTTGATCCAGCGACGCGGCTCGGGAAAGTGGTGGTACTGGGCGGCCCACATCTGATGCTGGCCGACATCGGAGCAGATGATCGCCTCGCCGCCGGTCACCCGGCGCATCTCCTCGACCATCCGCTGCGGCTTGATCTCGGCGTCGGAGTCCTCGTAGCGCAGCGGATACTGACGCTTCCAATCGGCGACCTGGGCGAGCCAGCCCTCGAGCCGGGTGCGATCGGTCTCGATCGCCCGGTACTCGGCGGTCAGCTTCGGCAGGATGTCCTTGCAATCGCCGACGATCGGGATGTGGGCGGCGACGTTCTTTGAGATCTCGGCCGGATCGATATCGATGTGAACGAACTTGGCGCTCGGCGCGAACTCGTCCAGTTTGCCGGTGATGCGGTCGTCGAATCGCGCTCCGACAGCGACGATCAGGTCGGCCTGATCCATCGCGTAGTTGGCGGCGCGGGTGCCGTGCATCCCGAGCATCCCGAGCCACTGCGGGTCGTGATCGGCAGCGGCGGTGTCGCTGCCGGGGTAGGCGCCGAGCGCCATCAAGGTACAGGTGACCGGGAACGGGTCGGACGCGCAAAACTCGCGCAACTCGGCCGAGGCGTTGCCGTTGACGACCCCGCCACCGACGTAGATGACCGGGCGCTGGGAGTTGGCGAGCGCCTTGGCCGCGATTCGGATCTGCTTGATGTTGCCGGAGGTGGTCGGCTGGTAACCGGGCAGGTCGGGGGTTCCGGCGGCCGGTTCGTAGTCGATCTCGGCCCGCGAGAGATCCTGCGGGACATCGACCAAGACCGGGCCAGGCCGACCGGTCGAGGCGAGATGGAAGGCCTGGTGGATGTATTCGGGGATCTGGCGCGGGTCGGTCACCGCGAGGCTGTGTTTGACGACCGGCAAGGTCATCCCGACAACGTCGGCCTCCTGGAAGCCGTCGGTCCCGATCAGGTCGCTGCGAACCTGGCCGGTGATGAACACCGTCGGGACCGAGTCAAGGTGGGCGTCGGCGATCGCGGTGATCAGGTTGGTGGCGCCGGGACCCGAGGTTGCAAGCGCCACCCCGACCCGCCCCGAGGCCTTCGCGTAGCCCTCGGCCATGTGCCCGGCGCCCTGCTCGTGGCGAGCCTGGATGTGTGTGAGGCCGTCGGAGGTCGCGTCATAAAGCGCGTCGTAGGTCGGCAGATTGGCGCCACCGGGAATCCCGAATACGTGCTCGACGCCCTCAGCCTTCAGGGCTTGGCAGAGTGCGTCGGCTGCTCGTGGCATCGGGTCGGATCTCCTCGGATCAAGTGTGTGGGAAGCCGCACGAAGACCTCGCGCGGCGCAGCCCGGAGTCTAGCCCTATGCGAACCGCCCGGTCGCGAATCTCGGCCTCGGCGACCGCACGGGATCAGTCGGCCGAGGCGCGGTAGCCCGGTCCGGGCCGGATGTTTTCCGGCGCCGGCATGTAGAGGTCGGCGCCGCAACGGGTGCAGACCTGCACGTAGAGCTTTAGAACCTGCCCGCAATGCTCGCATCGACGCTCCGGCTCAGCCTGCTCAAACCGATAAAGGTAAGCCGCGATCAGCCCACCCACCGGCAAGAAGAAACCGATCCCGAACCAAAGCAGCGGCGAGCTGCCCTTCGAACGACCAACCAAAGCAGTCGCGACGGCGAGGAAGATCAACCCGACAAGAAACGGCATTACCGCTCGATCTTAGGGGTCAGCGCTGAACGCTCTATCGCCCGTGACGCCTCTGCCCTTACGGACGCAGATCCTCAAACCGCCGGGCAGCCCGATCGCGACCTAAACCCGACAAGGTATGTGAGAACCGGGTATGTGTGATATCGTGCTGCGCAACGTCAAATGCGCAACGTCAAATGCGCAACGTCAAATGCGCAACGTCAAATGCGCAACGTCAAATGCGCAACGTCAAATGCGCAACGTCAAATGCGCAACGTCAAATGCGCAACGTCCTGGGTATCCCCATTGGAGGATCGTTGATATGCGCAAATTCGTCTTTGGCCGTTTGGTCTTCTGGCTCTCGGTGCTTGTAGGGTTAACGGTGGCAACGGCCGTCTCTCTGGCCGAATCGGCCAGCTCGGAGATTCCCGGCGCATCCGAGCCACCAGGCGGAATCAGTTTGAGCGAACTCGCCGATTTGTGCAGGACGGTCAAGAACCCGGGAGAAGGGTGCCGCGCTGTGATCGCGAGCGACGAAGGCGGGGTCGATGCCATCACGGTCAAGCAGGTGCCTCCGAAAAGTTCGAAAACGGATGGCCCGACAATCCTCCAGACGTTTACCTGCACTGGGTCGCCCTGCGACGGAACGCCGAACGACGACAACATCACCGCCTGGATCGGCCACAGCACCGAGATCAACGGGTTGGCTGGCGATGACTCAATCCACGGGAACGAATTCGTCGATGTCATGCACGGAAACACCGGCAAGGACGTGCTGACCGGCGCCGACGCCGGCGACTGGCTAATCGGCGATGGAAGCGCCGATGAAATCTACGGCGGAGACGGCTGGGACCGAGTTCTGGAAAACGGAACATATGTCCGTGGGCTCGAAGGTGACGATGGCTGGGACCTAATCCGCGGGGGTCCTGGCAATGACGTGCTTCTCGGGGGCAACGGCCAAGATGACATGAAGGCGCAGGATGGAGATGACATCTTGATCGGCACCGGAGATGGAGGCGACCCAGACGCGCTCGACGGCGGGGCCGGGAACGATCAATGCTTTCCTGGAGCCAATGACACAGAAACCGACTGCTGAAGCGTGAAAACGCCGCTGTCTGGATTCGGCCAGCGAAATCCTGTGCGGCATCGCGCAGAGGGTTTCGTATCGATTCTCTGCCTGTGCGCAGTCATCTTCCCGGCAATCGCGAACGCCGGAAAGCAGGGGAGCGACCACTTCAGGTACCAGCGGACAACCACCGTGATGAAGCAAATTGCAGGTGATCCGTTCGGCTACGGGCAGGCTGGCGGGAATCCGCGGCAATACCGCGAGAGGGTATGGCTCAATCGCGATGGTGGGGCACACCTTGATCTACGGCAGCTCCGCGGCTACGCGCTGGATCGACATCCACGAATCGGATGCAACCTCTCTGAACGTCTGGCGATCGTCGTCGTTCAGCCAATCGAGGAGAAGTTCTGCGGCAGTTCCTCGAGACTAAGCCAAACCATGATCGACCTCTCGCTGGTGCCACGTACACCGGTTCCCGTCTCAGCGGCCGCCCCGTTCAGCAGCCTCGGCGACCGAATCGATGACCTTGGCAATAGAGGCCGAGCGATCCGACGGGCGATTCGCGATTCGGCTGGCAAACTCGAGAAATCCTACCCCGAGGCGTCGGCGGCCAGCCTTCGATTCGAGGCGGCGCTGGTGATCTTAACGAACCCCCTCATCAAGGGGGCAACCCGTCGCCGGATATATGAAATGCTCAGCGCGACGGAGTCGGTGTCAAAGCAGGTGGGCGCCACCGATCCGCGGGGCCGCAAGGCAACCCTGCTCACCCTGCACGACCAAAGCAGGGCTGGCGTCGTTTATCTCCAAGACGGATCCGGCGGGGTGCGGGAATACGACCTCAAAGGTTCTGTCGAGTTGGCCCACGAACTCTACTTCTCCCCCGCGACGAAGCGACTGCTCAGCGCACGGCGTCTACTTGTAAAGGCGGATCCTGATCGGGTTCCCGAACTGGCGGAATGGCTCGACGACGAGGGCACGCCCGCAACAATTCAGACCGAGAACTTCGGGACAGCCACATCTGTCGTTGCCCCCCGGTATGCACAAAAGAAAGTGTCTTGCAAGCGCCTTGGAATCGAATCCGACGGCACCTGCATACAGATCGGAAGGCCCGGCGGGCCGATGATCGTAAGCGGAGGCTAGCGCGCAGCCCAACGCACGCTCGCAGCCGCGTAGCCGGAGACTCTCTGAGGGTGGTGCCCGAACCCAAAGGATTTGGACGGGTGTTGAGGGACCCTAGGACCCTCAAAGCACCCGATATTCGATGCCGAGCCGGCGATATGGCTTCAGGTCGGTAGACGAGCAAATGACGGCAACTCGGGCACCTTGGCCGAGCCAGAACAGTTGCTGTTTGAGCCGCGTCTGGAGCGCCAAGACCGAGCTTGCCTGACGATCTGGGAACTCGACCATCACCAAAATCAACAGCGCAGCTTCTGGACTGCCGACCCGATCCCGCCACCGGTTGAACACGGGTTCGCGGCTCCCGGCACTACCCCTAGCGAAGGTTGCGCCCGCAAGCGTGTCGATGACCTTGGCGATCAAACTCTCGACAAGTTGAAGGGACACTGCCTGAGCCGCAACTCGTTTCCGATCGGCTTTCGGGATCGACGGGTGGGCAAAATCCTTGAATTCCCCAATCATCAACACAGGGGCGACCCCGTCGCGTGAGGCAACCAGGTCCGCTGCCTTGACGCCGCGCGCGCCCTCGAGACCCGAAAACGCCTGGCCAATCCCGTGGGCGTAGGCCTCTGAGGCGTCCCACTTGCACGCATTCCAACTCGGCGATAGCTTGAGTTCCTGCCTGCCTTCGGGAATCAGCATCGAGAAAGCCCGCCGCTACGCATCAAGATCGCGCGCTATCAGGTCCTGTTCGCGATCGTGATGCCTGAGCAGCGCGCCGAGCAGTTCATTGCTCGGCAGCCCGGCAAATGTTGACGAGCTGTCGACCACGATCCGCTCTGTGTCGAGACGAAGCTGAAAAAACCGAGCCGAGGCATCAAACTCGGCGAGCCCGCGATACTCGTTCCACCGCGATACCGCGTCAGCGAGCAGATAGTCATGCGTCGCTAGCAACACTTGGACGCCGGCGCCAGCCAGTGCACCGAGACATTCGACCACTACCTCGGCGAGCCGGGGGTGTAAGTTGGCCTCAGGCTCGTCCCAAAGCAGCGTGCCGCCGCTCCGCAAAGCACCGTTTGCGATCAAGTGGACAATCGACGCGACCTTGCGCAGGCCCTCGGCAAGTAGGTGTGCCTCCAGCCGCCCGGCATTACCGCTATGGAGGTAAAAGCGCGGCCCCTCGAGCCGCACCTTTCCCCCTAGCTCCCCCTCGAGACGCTCGACAACAGTCCGAAGCTTGCCCGGACGCGGGCCGCGTAAGGCCGCTGCGCTGAGCGCGACAGCGGTGTCGTAGTAGGTCTCGTCAAAGGCAAGCTCGCGCTGCTGATAGGCGGCGACAAACCCTTCGAACATCGCCAGAACCTCGCGGGACGGTAAAAACAGCGCCGTTGACTTGATCACCGGACGGTCGAGAGTCGGCCCTAGGTTTAGTTTCGCAACCGGGTTGCGAGCGGCCGTTGAGATCGTCGCCTGAACCTCCGTTCCATCGTCGAGATGAACGCGGATTCGTCCCGTCGATTTGCCGTGCGTGCGGCTGACGAGTCGCCGGATATCGCCATCGTCGGGCCGAAAAACCCCAGCCAGCTTCTCGCGCAGAGCCTCTTTGGAGGCAGAGCCCGGCTTCAGCTCGGGACCAAACGACTTCAGCACCGAATAGAGCGACTTCATTGCAAATGTCTTGCCGGTGCTGTTCGCGCCGAGGAACACGTTAACCCCGGGAACGAGATCGAACTCGGCCTCTTCGAACGGGCCAACCCGCGCGAGCTGAAGTTTTGAAACCGCCATAGCTAGCTAGATACACCGATCTTTGCACGACCCCTGCCGAGCGGCGCATGAGACCCTCGCCTGCCCAGGTTGCTCTCGTCGCTCAGCGATCCTCAGAGAGAGGGCGATGGGTGCCTCCGCGGGCGTAAACCTCTTCGCGGAGAGGTCGTGGATGGCCGATCGAACCGACCTCGGCGGTGTCGCGCGAAAACGCCAGACCGATCGTCCAATCGGCGATCGCGCGGAGCTTGCGGGCGGCGCCCGGAAGCTGACTCATGTGGTAGGTCCGGGCCATCCACCAGGCCGGGAAACCGTGGAAGGTCCAAGCGCGGCCGCCGGTGCCGCCGGTGCTGCCGATCGCCTTGAAGCGACCGAGGTTGGCGAACATGCCGCGGCTGCGGTAGCTGAACCGCTCAGCGGCACCGATCCCGAGATCAGCGGCGACGTTGATCGCGGCGGTCTTGCCCTGACGGACGGCGTGCTGGGCGGTCGGCGGGCAAAGGCCCCCGTCGGGGTTGGGAACGGCGGCGCAATCGCCGACCGCGTAGACCCCATCGTAACCCGCAACCCGCAAGAACTGATCGACCGGAACGTGACCGCTCGGCGCGAGCGGCAGTGCCAGGCCGCGCAAACTCGGGTGCGGCGCCACCCCGGCGGTCCAGACCAGAGTCCGACACGGCACCGTCTCACCGCTTGAGAGTCGCACCGAATCTTTCTCGACCTGCTCGAGCCGGGTCGAGAGCATCACCTCGATGCCACGACCGCGTAACTCGCGGACGGTGTATTCGCCGAGCTTTGGATCGACCTCGCCCAAGACGCCCGGGGCCGCCTCGACGAGGATCCATCGCATTCCGTGGAGGCGGGCGCGGGGGTAGCGCTGAATCGCATCAGCGGCGAAATCTTGAAGTTCGGCGAGCGCCTCAAGGCCGGCGTAGCCGCCGCCGACGAAGACATAGCTCAGCATCTGACCGCGGAGCGCCGGGTCCTCGGTCGCGTTGGCCGACTCGAGTGTCTCGATCAGGTGATTTCGTAGCCAGATTGCGTCCGACAGGCTCTTGAATCCGATCCCGTGCTCGGCCAGCCCGGGAATCGGGAGCAGTCGCGAGACTGACCCGACCGCGACGACCAGCCGGTCGTAGTGGAGCTGATCGCTCGCGCCATCGTGCCCGTCGAGCCGGACCGTTTTCGCCTCGGGGTCGTGCCCGGTCACGGCGCCGAGGCGGAGGTTGGTCCGCTTCAGGATGTCGCGCAACGGCGTGACGACGTGGCGGGGCTCCAAGGTCCCCGCCGCCGCTTCGGGCAAAAACGGGGTGTAGAGGAGGAAGTTGACATCGTTGACCAAGAGCAGCCGGGCAGATTGCTTTGGCATCAATCGCTCCAGCCGTCGTGCCGCCGCCGCACCGGCAAATCCACCACCAACGATCACAACGTCATGCGCCACCGGTCAAGTATTGCACTTTGTAACAACATGTCACAAAGTGCCGAATCGCACGAGGTCCAACTCCGGCGCATCACCACAGCAATTCACGAATAGGATTGCAGCGCGTGGTCGGATCGGTGGACAAAGCGAGGAGCGACTGGTTGGAGCGAACCTCCTGGGCGATCATCTTGGCGATCGCGTTCGCCGCCCCCGCGGTCATCGCGGTCCACTGCCACGACGATCAGCTCTCGGTCAAAGCACTCGAACTTGTATCGGCCGCCTATCTGGTCTTGCTGGTGGTGTTTGCCGACGTGATCGGAAGCCAGTTCCCGGCGCTACTCAGCTTCGTCCCGGCGCTCGGGGCAATAACGGCGACGTTCGCGATCAGTGGGTTGGCGGCCCCGGGGATCCTTCCTGACGATTTTCCGCCAGCCGTCGCACTGGTGATCACCAGCCTGGTCGCGATCGGTCTCGTCGCGAAGCTGGTTCTTCTGAAGCGCCACGCCTCGCGCCGCTCGGCTCGCGTCGATAGCGAGGGCTTTGATCGAACGCGCCCCCTGCCCTCGCAGGAAAGGCTGCTCGATGAGCTGATCGGGAGGATTTGGTCCGAGTTGAAGCCCGGGGCCGACAGCCCGATCGCGCTCGAGGGCCGGGCGGGCGAGGGGAAGTCGTTCATAATCCGCCACTTAATCCAGCGGTGGAGCGCGGTCGAAGCGGAAAGGCGTCCGATCGTGACGATCAACGTCTGGCAACAGGAGACCGAAGCCGACATTCAGAGCGTGATACTGCGCGAGATCTATACCGATCATTCCGCCCAAAAACACCTGCGCTGGCTCCAGGTCCCGGTCAGCCTGCTGGCGGCAGCGCCGATGGAGATGCTGCGCCACTTCGGCGCCTCGATCCAAATTCGGTTGCGAGGGGTCGCGGTCACCACCGGCTTGCCCGAACTGCGCTGGCAGGCCCACTTCGAGTCGGTGGTCCGACGAATCGGAGGGGTTGTGATCGTGCTCGACGAGGTCGAGCGAGCGGAGCCTCTAGTTGTCCAGCAGGTGCTGACGGTGGCGCGACGCTCCGCCAATATCGACGGGGTCGCCGTCGTGATCTCGTTCGTCCGAGAGCAGGTGCGATTCAAGGCGTTCAACCCGTTGCAACCGACGATCACCGACCTTGGCTCGTCGATCGACGCGACCCTGGCCGCATTCGACGCCAATTCTGGTCCCGGTCGATCTCGCTCGCTGCTTGAGCGCTGGCAGGAGGCGTCCGACTTCGAGCCACCACGCTACGCACCCGCCGCTCAGGCAAGCGTCGGCGGTTCTTTCTGCGAACTCTCAACCCGGAACCCTGACGCAGGCTCCCGGTCACGCCCGGCCGAAGCGGCGTTCGGCGAGGCCCAGCTCCACTGGCTGCGAATCAACGTCTTCGCAAACGCGACGCCGCGGCAGCGAATATTGCTGGCGCGACGGTTTGAAGAGAAGTACCTCGGAGCGGTTGCGCTACGCGTGCCCGGATTAAGCGCCGAAGATGTCGGGGCGCTGATCGCTGGAGGCCAGGCACCGGACTACCTTACCGAGCGGATCAAGATCGTCTGCAGTTCACCCCCGCGAGTCGAATCCGCGATCATCGCCGCGATCGAGGCGAGCATCAATCAACGCTCCGAATCGGCACCGCGGGCGCTACCGCGCCCTAACCGCGGACCGCCGATTCGGGCCTTGCTAAACCAAGTTGGCCGGGCACTGGACGCATTCGAACCGACAGCTCCCGTCGAACCCGAAGAGCTGGCGGCGGTTGTTGTCGCCGCACATGGGTTGGCCGAAACGATGGCGCCGGAGTAGGAGGCGGTCGTGATGACAGAAGAAGGCGAACCACAATCCGACGAGCTGAAGAAGTCGGCCACCCCGAGCGTCGAGCAGGCGCGCCAATTCGCAGAGGCCCCGGCCTCGGTTGATCAGATCAGCGATCCGCGCTTTGCGCAGGCCCAATTCGACAGCGCCGCGAAGGCATTCGATGCCTGGCTGCTGCGTGCTTGGCGTGCAGCCGGTCTGCCCGCTCGGCCAAGCGAGTCATCGGTCGCTTGGGTTGCGCTTCGAGGCGCGTTTAGCGAGGAAGACATCGTCGCGGCGATCGGGGAGGAGCTGACCGTATACCAGCCCGCCGGCAGTCCGCTGCTATCGCCTCCCGGCGCGCCGGTCGACTCAAGCGGCGGGATCGACGGTGATCTAGCCACGGTCCATGTCCTGGTTCGCAGTCTCGCCCAACAATTGAGTCCGCCGGAGCTGATTGAGTTGATTTCTGCCCGGTTGGTAGCGACAATCGCTCGGCTCGAGAGCGAATCTGACCTCTCGCTGGCGTCGACTCGCGAGAACCTGGTTGACATCGCGGTCGCGGCCCTGCGCCCGCTCCCAGGCCCGACTCGGGTGCGGACCCCTGAACTCGAGATCTTTCCCTACCTGACCGCAGCGGGAGAGGCCGGTGCCGAGTTCGGATTCTTCGTCACCGCGGCGACTCTGGGCGCGATGCGAGCCGACCCAAAGGACTCGATCCAGGCGGAGCGGGCCTTCATGATCGAGTACTCGCTGCGACAAACCGCCCGACTACTCGAGACATCACCACCGGAACTCTCGCTGGTTCGGACCTTCGTCAGCCAGAACATCGGCAATATGGCAACCTCGATCTGGCTGCTCGGGTCCGGCGGCCAACCGGTCCGAGACGCCAAGCGCGCTGGCGAGTTGAAGCCGCTGATCGACGAGATTTGGGAACTCAAGAAGGTCCAAGCGGCCGCCGCGCCGCTGCTCGAGATCGCCCCGAATCTGGCGGAGGTGCTCCTCAAGGCGTTTGCTCTCCCGAGCGAAGACGCGCTCGACACCATCACCGCGGTTGGCGAAGCCGGTTCGCCGCCCGCCGGACTTTGGGTGACCACCAACCTGTTCGAACACTCGCGCCTCAGCGCCGCGACGGCGGTTATCAGGGGACTCGGAAGCGACCCGGCTCGGGTTACCGCGGGGCTGTTCAATGCGGCGATTCTGCTCGACCGAAACGATCGTGCCGCCGAACTCGAAACCGTCAAGACGCGGCTCTTACTCTACCTCTGCGCTCTGCACTGGGCGCTATCGCAAACCGAGCCACAGCGCGGCAACGAGCTCGGAGACGCGATGGTGCGACTCGACGGACTGGACATCGTCGTCAACCTGCTTGGCGACATCGCCCAGTACGTGCAACGCCCCGCCACCGCAGCCCTGCCGTGGGATGCCCTGCGCGCGCTGGCGGCGCCGCTCGGCGCCGTCCCGGCGGCGTTGGGACTCGATCAGATGGATCCCGACGCGGCTCGGATCTTCAACTCAACCGAGCGGCTCGGGGCGACTGCCACCGCCGCCGACGCCGAGCTCGGGAACCTGCGCAAGCTCTGCCAGGACGGGCTTGACGCCCTAGACCCCCAGCACCCCGCCGATCGCCGCGAGCTTCCGCCAATCCTCGATGAGCGCGCGGTCACGCTGGCCGAACTGGCATGGTTGATCGGCAGCCAATTCGAGGCCCTGTGTGGCAAGTGGGACGAGGATGGATGGGGCGGCGCGATTCGCGAGCTCACCAAGTCACGGCTTGATCCGCTGCAACCGTTCACGGCGATGTTCGCCGGCGACTCCCCGAGCCCGGCGGTAGAAAGCGGCGCCGTCATCCCCGATGCCTGGAATGCGATCGAGGCACGACTGGCGCCGAACGGACAACTCAGTCTGGCGGATATCCTGGCGCGATTCGTCGGCTCCTAACCTGGATCCGCCGGACCGGGTGATCTGCGGTCCCCGGCTCTTCCCGAACCCGTGTGGGTCGCCCCCGTCAAGGTCGGTGCGCCAGTAGCCGAAATCCGCGCCAGCGGCGATCAACGCCTCGACCGTTGATCGAGCTGCCGTCACCCAGCATCCTGCCCGCCCGACCAGATCATCCGCGACGCGTTCAAGCTCGGGTCGGATGGGGTCTGCCGCGACCAATCCCACTGCTTGTCGCCGACAAAAAGCGCCTCAGTCGAGGCCCAGCTTGGCTCGAATCAGGCGAGTCACCTCGGGACCATCGGCCCGACCCTTGGTTTCTCGCATCACGAACCCGACGATTGGGCCAACCGCCTTTTGGTTGCCGGCCGCGACCTGGTCGGCAGCTTTCGGCTGGGCGGCGAGGGCGCGATCGACGATCTCCGAGAGGGCGTCGGCGTCGGAGACCGAGCCGAGGCCCTCGGCCTCGACGATCGCGACGGGGTCGCCGCCTTGGCTGACCAGGCGGACCAAGATCTCACGACCGGTACGGCGATTGATCGTCTTCGCCTCGACCAGCCCGGCCAATGCGGCGAGGCCCGATGAGCTCAGCGCCGAATCGCCAACGCCGGCATGGCCCGCCTCACGGAGCGCCGCCGCCAACTCGCCGGTCACCCAGCCAGACAGCGCCGACGGGCTCGCCCCGCCGAGCGCCAGCGCCGCCTCGAAGAACTCCGCCGCGGCGGCGTCGAAGCCAAGCACCCGAGCGGCGTCGCCGGGGATCCCAAGCTCACCGATGTAGCGTTCGATCCGCGTCTCGGGAAGCTCGGGAAGGGCGGCCCGGATTTCGGCAATCAGCTCCAGGCTCGGCGCCAGCGGAACCAGGTCTGGCTCCGGGAAGTAGCGGTAATCGTGGGCGAACTCCTTCGAGCGCAGCACCGTCAACGAGCCGCTTGCCGGGTCGAAGTGCATCGTCGCCTGATCAACCCTGCCGCCCGCCTCAACCAACTCGATCTGGCGCGCGATCTCCGCCTCGATCCCGCGTTCGATGAACCGGAAGCTGTTCATGTTCTTAAGCTCGGTCTTGACCCCGAGCTCCGGTTCGCCGCGCCTGCGGATCGAGATATTGGCGTCGCAGCGCAGGCTCCCCTCCTCCATGTTGCAGTCGGAGACGCCGAGCTGGCGCAGGGTGCTCCGCAGCAATTGCAGCCACTCGCGGGCGATCGCGGCGTCGCGGATGTCGGGCTCGGTGACGATCTCGATCAGCGGCGTACCGCCCCGGTTGAAGTCGACCAGCGAGGCATCGGAGCCGTCGATCCGGCCCGATTCGCCGAGATGGCTCAGCTTCGCCGCGTCCTCCTCGAGGTGGGCGCGATGGATCCGCACCTCGCCGAGTCGGCCCGATGAGCCGAGCGGGATGTCGTACTGGCTGATCTGGTACCCCTTCGAGAGGTCGGGGTAGAAGTAGTTCTTGCGATGGAAAATCGAGCGGGGCGCGATCTCGCAGCCAAGCGCCAGCGCGGTCTCGATCCCGAACCGGATCGCCTGTTCGTTCGAGACCGGAAGGGTGCCGGGATGGCCGAGGCAGACCGGGCAGGTGTGGATGTTCGGTTCGGCCCCGAAGCTGAGCTCACAGGAGCAGAACATCTTCGTTTTGGTGGCGAGCTGGACGTGAATCTCAAGCCCGATCACGGCCTCGAAGTCAGCCATTTCGAGCCCCCTCGACGCCGATTTCGCGTCGCACCGCCGCGCAGTCGAAGCCGAGCGCGGCCTCAATCGCATGGGCGGCATCGAGCAGTCTCGACTCGGCGAAGGCGGGGGCGACGATCTGGAGGCCGACCGGTAACTCCGGACCGCCGTCATCGGGAGCCGCCAGCCCGCACGGCAGCGACAGCGCCGGCAGTCCAGCCAGCGAAATCGGGACGGTGCAGTAATCCGACATATACATCGCCAGCGGGTCGGCGGCGCGCGCCCCCAACTTGAACGCGACCGACGGCGAGGTCGGGGTCACCAGGAGGTCGAAGTCGGCGAAGGCAGCGCGGAAATCGTCGCTGATTTTGGTCCGCACCTTCTGCGCTTGACCGTAGTAGGCGTCGTAGTAGCCCGACGAGAGCGCGTAGGTGCCAAGCATGATCCGGCGCTTTACCTCGGGGCCTAACCCGGCCGCCCGGGTTCTTTCATACATCTCGGTCAGGTCGGATTGGTGATCGGCAACCCGAAGGCCGTAGCGGACCCCGTCGAAGCGGGCCAGGTTGGCTGATGCCTCCGCCGGAGCAAGCACGTAGTAGGCGGAAATCCCGTGCGGAGCATTCGGCAGCTCGGTCTCGGCGACCGCGGCCCCCAGCTCCTCACAGAGCGCCAGCGCCCGCTCAAACTGGGCCCGCACCCCCGCCTCGATCCCCTCGGCCTCACCCGCCAACTCGCGCGGCACCCCAAGCCTCAGACCCTTCAGATCAGTCCGATTAGGGATCGCGATCCCGCCCGGAATCCCGACCGCGGTCGAGTCGCGCCGATCAACGCCCTCCATCAGCGAACTCAAAAGCGCCGCGTCGGCGACGGTCCGAGTCAGCGGCCCGCACTGATCGAGCGACGACGCGAAGGCGATCATCCCGTAGCGGCTGATCGCGCCATAGGTCGGCTTCAGGCCAACTAGTCCACACAGCGCCGCCGGTTGGCGAATCGAGCCACCGGTGTCGGTCCCAAGCGCGGCCGGAGCGAGCCCACCCGCGACCGCCGCAGCGCTGCCCCCCGAGGAGCCGCCCGGCACCCGGTCGCGATCCCACGGGTTGAGAACCGGACCAAATGCGGAGTTCTCGTTTGACGAGCCCATCGCGAATTCGTCCATGTTGAGCTTGCCGAGCAGGCTCGCCCCGCCGTCAAGCAGCCGCTGCACCGCGGTGGCGGTGTATGGGGGGCGATAGTTCGCGAGGATCCGCGAACCGGCGGTCGTCGCCACCCCCTCGGTGCAAAAGATGTCCTTGATCGCGATCGGCGCCCCCGCCAGTGGAGCGGACGGATCGGGCTGCTCGCCTTCCCTCACCGCGACGACCTCGAGGTAGGCGTTGAGGTCATCGCGGCCAGCCGCCTCCCGATAGGCGGCGCCGTATTCAACGGCGGAGAACCGGCCAGCCCGAATCTGCTCAATCGCCTCGGTCAGGCTGAGCGCGCGTAGTTCGGCGCCGAGGCTCATGCCTGCGGAGAGGGGACCCGAAACGAGCCCTCGGCGGGATCGGGTGCCGGCGCCAGCGCCGCCTCGCGCCGCAAGCTCGGCCCGACCCGATCGACCCGCAAGACATTGACCAAATCGACCACGTGCGAGGTTGGCTCCACCCCTTCGAGGTCCAAGCCGCCGATCGCATCGACATGGTCCAAGATTCCCGACAGCTCCCGCGCCATCTGCTCAACCTCGCCCGAGGACTCGTCAAGTCGCAGCCGAGCCAGCCGAGCGACCTGCAAAACCCTGTCGCGATCGATCACCCGGCCATTGTAGGAGCAGCCCGACCGGCGCGGTCTAGACGCCAGCCTAAGAGCGCCGTAATAGAATCTTGGGATGGGCGTCCCGGTCCTTTCCGCGGCCGAGCTTCGGACCGTTGCAGCGTTTGCCGAGGTGCTAAATCCCCCCTATCGGGAGTTGCCGGGGGCCGAGATCGAGGTGGCGGTGGCGCGGCGGCTCGACGAGATGCTGAGCCACGGGCCGAGCCGTCAGGTCCGCTTGATTCGGGCCGCGATTCGAGCGTTTGACCACCTCTCATTCCCGCGGCGCTTTAGTCGGCTCGATGCCGCGACACGATCCCGCCTGGTCGCGAGTTGGCTTGGGTCGCGAAACCCGGCGAAGCGGGAGCTGTCGATGCTGCTCAAGACGTTGGCCGCGGTCCAGTACGTGCGCGATCCGCGAGTCCTCGCCCGCAGCGGCTCGCGGCTCGAGTGCCGAACCGCAAGCGGGGTTCAACCTGCGCCGAGCACGGTCGCGATTGCGTCGCCACAGGCCTCCGGCGAGATCGCCGATCTGATCGTGATCGGCTCCGGGGCTGGCGGCGCCCCGACCGCGGCGATCCTCGCCGAGGCCGGGCTCGAGGTGATCGTCGTGGAGGCGGGACCATACCTGCTCGCAAGCGCCTATCCCGACGACCCGGTCGAGGCGATGGGCCTGATGTATCGCGACGGTGGCCTGACCGTGGCCGAGGGCGTGCCACCGGTCCCGATACCAACCGGACGAGTGCTCGGGGGGACGACCGTGATCAACTCGGGGACCTGCTTTCGCGCCCCAGCCGAGGTCTTGGCAAGCTGGCCGGGGCCGCGCGGCCACGACTGGGAGGCGGCGCTCGCGCCCGAATATGAGGAGGCGGAGCGACTCCTGGCGGTGCGAGCGCTGGAGCCGGAGTGGATCGGGAAAAACGGCGATCTGGTGGCGCTCGGAGCGGCCAGGCTCGGCTACGCCGGCGCCCCGCTGGCTCGAAACGCCGACGACTGCAACCGCTGCAGCTCCTGCTTTGCGGGCTGTAGGCTCGATGCCAAGCGCGGCATGCACGTCACCTACCTGCCGCGAGCAGCCGCCGCCGGGGCGCGAATCCACAGCGGGGTCGAAGCGCGGCGGCTGATCATCGAAAACGGGCGAGTGGTCGGGGTTGAGTGCGTCTACCGCGACGGCGAGCGACCGGCGCGTCGATTGCGCTTCGACGCCCGCAAAGCGGTGATCTTGAGCGGCGGCGCCCTCGGGACACCGGAGCTGTTGCTGCGATCGGGGCTAACCCACCCGATGATCGGCCGCGGGCTTCGAATCCAACCGGCGAGCGGGGTCGGAGCGCGATTTGCCGAGCCGGTCCGCGGTTGGGAAGGGGTGATGCAGAGCTACGCGGTCGAGCAGTGGGCCGATCGCGGCATCGTCTTGGAGGCGACCTTTACCCCGCTGGCGATGGGTGCGCAATGGCTGGCGGGCAGCGGCCCTGAGTTTCAGCAGGGCCTGCTCGACTACGAGCGGATCGCGACCAATGGGATCCAATTGCGCGACCTCTACTCCGGCGGCCGAGTCCGGGTGGCTCGAAACGGTGCGCTGCGAATCGCCTACCGCTTCCACCGACGCGAGGCGGCGAAGATGCAGTTCGCGATTGCCCGCGCCGCCGAAATTTGGTTTGCCGCCGGGGCCGAGCAGGTATTCGCCGCGGTGGCCGGAATCGGCTCGCTGCGCGCCTCGCAAATCGCCGATTTCGAGACCCGCTCGATCGGGCCAGAACGATTTCGGATCGAGGGCTTTCACCCGCTGGCAAGCGCCCGCTTTGACACCGACCCGGGCCGCGGCGTGGCTGACTGGCGAGGCGCCGCCCACGAGGTGGCGGGCCTTTACCTGGCCGACGGCTCGATCATCCCCGGCGCCCCCGGAGTCAACCCGATGATGACGATCATCGCGCTTTGCAGCCACAACGCCCGGCGGCTTGTCGAGCAACTCGGCTGAGTTGCTCGCTTCTTGCCGCTGCGAGCACTCGAGGACCAGCGACGGTAGGCGGGGATGAGTTCGCTCGACGGTCCGCCCGCAGGGCGGTGTACCCGCGAGAAGGACCTTGGGCTCAGCGCGAGAGGCAAGCCCTAGCGGGATCGGCCAATCGGTCGATCAAGCGGCGCTGGATCACCCGGGCGCCGCTCGGGAGAATCCCGATCGCTTCGAGATCTACCGATGAGCCGAACGGGGAGACGGCCCGGGCCGCAGGGTCCAGGCCGATTACAATCCCTCCACCTCCATGAAAAGCGTCCGCACCGAATACCCAGGTGGCCACCCCTGGGTTGGGGGTGATATCAGCCACGACGTAGAAGACGCGGTCGGTCAGATCAGTTGGCGGCTGGCCTGTGCCAGCACCCTCGAGTGCCGCGCTAGCGCCAAGAGAACGGCCGCCTTTGAGCGAGTCGGCGATCGTAGCCGTTGCGGCCGCTGGCACTTTCAAACATCCGTCATCCGCTCTGGCGACTGCATCTGCCGTGTCGTCCGCGGCCCTGGGTTTCGGGGGATCAGGCCGCGATTGCTCGCATCCAGCGATCAGTAAAACAGAGATAGCGGTCGCCACGACCGAACTGCGAGCGAACATCGGCCGAGCCTATCCGATCGACCCGGTGTACGCGACGGGGAGTGATCCGTTAGCGTTTGGTTAGCGCTTGCTAAATCACGCCCGGAAACGGTGGAAGTATAACATACGCTCGGGTTCAACAGAGGAGAGACGAAGGTGCACATCCGCCGACGGAAATCTGCCGACGGAATGACAAGCGGATCGCCAGATGCCTCGTTGACCTACGGGTACCCAGCGAGGACTACTCGTTGCTGAGATCCCTCCGCAGTGCGCTAGCCGCCGCTGCCCGCACCTTAGATGTTTGCCCCAGCCTCACGATCGCCCGCGCCAAGTACGGCGGCAGCGGCTTCGAATTCACGTCCGGCATAGCCTTTGTCGCCAAGCACACCGGCCCGTCCGGCCGCGTAGTCGATCCGTTCCATCGTCTCCAGGCAAACGTCTCGCTCGCCGTCTTTGGGCGAGTCAGGCCCTCGGATCAAACGGCGATTCAGAGCGGGGGGTGAGCGGATCGGAGAAGAAGCACTGAGTCCCTTCGCGCGTCCTGAAGGTCGGCACCAGCGATCGGCTACTTCGCGCGGCTCAGGCAGCGGTGAATTCGGTGGGCGACACCGCCGGGCGCTGACCGGCTGACCTGGTCGGAACGGGAGACGGACGTGCGATCAGGGCCCACCGCCCGATTGCGTCTTCAACCGAGCGTCGATGAGCACCTCAATACCCGGATCGGGCGATCTGGCTTCTGGCCGAGCGCGAACACGGCACGCGCGCGCGTTGGCAACTTGCGGGGCGACGCAATCGGGCGACGCATAGCCCCGGCGCCCGCCGTCGCAAAAGCGCCGTGTCCGGGACAGTCCCGAACACGACGCTCGTCACGAACAAACGGGGGCTCCGGTACCCGAGCCGAACGCTCAGGCGGCGCTACCGCCGCTGTCACCGCCGTCGAAGCGGTCTTGTAGCTTGTCGGCCTCGGCGCCGAAGCTGGTCCCCTCGCTCTTCATCGTCAGCGAGCCGCCAAAGGCGACCAGGCAGGCACCGACCAACGCGACGAACAGGCCGAAGCCGCGATCGAGGTTGCCCGGCGGGTTGATCAGGCGGATCACCACCAATGCCACCCCGAGTCCGCCGAGCCCACTGACGATCGTGCCAAGCGAGACCGGCAGCGTCGGGAGCGACTGTTCGGCTGCCTTGACTACCGCCGAGCCAACCGCGACCAGTGCGATCAGCCAGAACAGCAATTTGGCGAAACCGCCAGTGAGGGCGCCGAAGCTGGCACCACCCAGGTCGGGATCGCCGAAGCCCGGCACGGCGAGATCGGGCACGCCGTACCAATCGAAGATCAAATAGCTGACAATCAGCAGCAGACCTCCAGCCGCCGCCAATTGTTCACCCTTCCCGAGCTTTCCTACGTCCATGGGACCTCCTCCTCGAAGTCGTGATTCTGCATCTGTTCAGCCTATACCTCGGCGGGCTCGGGCGCACGGGCGCGAGCCGCGCTGAGCGTATTGGCAAAGAGCATTGCGATCGTCATCGGCCCGACTCCGCCGGGGACCGGGGTAATCGCGGCGGCGTGGCCGGCGGCTTCGGCGAAGGCGACATCGCCGACCAGGCCAGACTCGGTGCGGTTGATCCCGACATCGATCACGGTCGCCCCGGGCTTGATCCAGTCGCCGCGGACCATCTCGGGGCGACCGACCGCGGCGACCAGGATGTCGGCAGTGGCGCAGACCGCGGCGAGGTCGCGGGTCCGCGAGTGGCAGAGCGTGACGGTGGCGTCGGCGGCGCTGAGCAACGCCGCCATCGGTCGACCGACCAGGACCGAGCGACCGAGTACGACCGCGGTGGCGCCTGCCGTCTCGACTCCGGTCGCCGCGAGCAACCGCATCGCGCCGCGCGGGGTGCAGGGGATCAGGGCGGCGCGATCGCCCTGGGCGAGGCGCCCCGCGTTTAGCGCGGTCAGGCCGTCGACATCCTTGGCGGGATCGATCGCGGCGATTACCGCGGCGCTGTCAAGGCTCACCGGCAGCGGCAACTGGACCAGAATTCCGTCGCAACCCGGGTCGGCATTCAGCTCCGCGACCACCGCCAGCAGATGATCGGGTTCGACATCGACAGCCAGTTGATGGTGCAGCGAGCGGATCCCGACCTCCTCGCAGCCCTTTCGCTTCGAGCCGACATAAACCCGCGAAGCGGGATCGTCGCCCACCAAGACGGTCGCCAGTCCGGGAGCGCGGCCGTAGCGATCGCGAAACCGCACCACCTCGGCGGCGACCTCGTCCCGCACCTCGGCCGCAATCGCCTTGCCGTCGATCAGACGCGCTGCCACCCCTGGCTCAGCCGATCTTGGTTATCGGCGCGAACTCGGCCATCAGCTTCTTCTCGGCGCCGCCCTCGGCGAATCGCACCACCACGATCCCGGGCTCGATCCCGATCACAACGCCATCCCCGAACTTGGCGTGACGGATGTCGTCGCCGAGGGCGAAGTTGACCGCGACCGCAGCCGGATCGGCGGTAGAGCTTGCCGGAGCCACCGGCGGCGTCGGCGAGGCGGTGAAAATCCCGCTGGGCCGTGAGCGGCCGCGCCCCCAGCCACCGCCGCTCCCTGACGCCCAGCCGGTCGAGCGAGTCTGCGAGACCTGCCGCTCGCTGAGGCCACTCGGCAACTCGGAGACGAACCGCGAGGGGACGTTGTAGCCGAGCGCCCCGAAGTTGCGCCGACTGCGGGCGTAGCTCATGTAGAGGTGGGTCCGAGCCCGGGTCATGCCGACGTAGCAGAGCCGGCGCTCCTCCTCGAGATTTCCCTCCTGCAGCGAACGGGCGTGCGGGAATACCTCCTCTTCGCAGCCGATCAAGAAGACGACATCGTATTCGAGGCCCTTCGCGTTGTGGATCGTCATCAGGGTGACCAGCCGCTCGGCATCGTCAACCAGCTTGTCCTGCTCACCCAGCAGGGCGAGGCCTTGCAGGAATTCCTCAAGCGGACCGATCGGCTCGTCCTCGCCGGACTGCTCGAAGACCCGACCAGCGTCGAACTCGGCGGCGACGTTGACCAGCTCGCGGAGGTTTTCAAGCCGACCCTCGGCCTCGACCCCGCGCTCATCCTCGAGCGCCTCGACGTAGCCGCTTTGGTTCAGCACCGCCTCGAGCAGCACCGCGACGCTCTGCTCCGAATCGGCAAGCGCCCCCAGCGAGGCGATCGTCTCGGCAAAGCGACCGATCGCCTTGCGCGCCGCCGGACGGAGCGCCGCGATCTCCTGACAGCGCTCGCACGCCTGCAGTGGCGAGATCCCGACCAGGTTGGCGAACCCCAAGATCCGCGCCTCGCTGGTCTTGCCGATCCCGCGCCTCGGTGAGTTAACGACGCGCGCGAACGCCACCGTGTCTTCGGGGTTGACGAGCAGGCTCAGGTAGCCGAGCGCGTCCTTGATCTCGGCGCGGTCATAGAACTTGGCGCCGCCGATCACCTGATAAGGGACATCAAAGCGAACCAGCGTGTCCTCGAGGACCCGGCTTTGGGCGTTGGTTCGATAGAAGACCGCGACCTCGCTGCGCTCGACCTCGGCGTCTTCGATCAGGCGCCCGATCTCCCCGGCGACCCAGCGGGCCTCCTCGTGCTCATCGTCGAGTTCGGCGATCACAACCGGGGCGCCGACCTCGCCGTCGCTCCACAGCCGCTTCTCCATCTGGCCGCTGTTGTTGGCGATCAGGGCGTTGGAGGCGTCGAGAATCGTCTTGGTGGAGCGGTAGTTCTGCTCCAGCTTGACCGGCTCGCCGCAGTCGAAATCGTCGGAGAAGTCGAGGATGTTGCGGATCTCGGCGTGGCGGAATCCGTAGATCGACTGGAAGTCATCACCGACCACGAAGAGGTTTTGGCGCTCGCCCGCCAGCAGTTGCAGGAGCCGGTACTGGGCCCGATTTGTGTCTTGGTACTCGTCCACCATGAGATGGGCAAACTGGCTCTGGTAGCCGTCGCGGACATCGTCAAACAGCTCCAGCAGGTTGACGGTGCGAACCAGCAGATCGTCGAAGTCGAGCGCGTTTGCCTCCGGCATCCGCTCCTCGTAGAGGCGATAGACCGCGGCGACCGTCGATTCGAAGTAGCTGCCCTGGGCTGCGGCGTACTGCTCGACATCGATCAGCCGGTTCTTGGCACCCGAGATCGCCGACTTCAGGGTTCGGGTGCTAAACCGCTTCGGGTCGATCTCGAGCTCGGCGGCACAGCGCTTGACCATGCGCCGCGAGTCGGCGTCGTCGTAGATCGTGAAGGTGCGTTTGTAGCCGAGTCGATCGGCGTGGGCGCGGAGGATCCGAGCGCAGGCCGCGTGGAAGGTCATCACCCACATCAGTCGCGAGACCGGCCCGGTCAGTTGCGCCACCCGATCACGCATCTCCCCCGCCGCCTTGTTGGTGAAGGTGATGGCGAGGATCTCACCGGGTTGGGCGCGACCGGTCGCGACCAGCCAGGCGATCCGATGGACCAAGACCCGGGTCTTGCCCGAGCCGGCGCCCGCCAGCACCAGCAGCGGCCCCTCGTGGTGGGTCGCAGCGACGCGCTGTGGCGGGTTCAGGTCGGCCAGCAGCTCCTCCTCATAGCTCGCCCCAACAACTCGCAACGGCACCCCGTATCCCGGCGGGTCCGAGTCCGAATCGACCTGATCGTTCATCACCTCAAGGCGCAGCGGTTCGACAGCCATCTCAGAAGCGAGGATAGGGCCGCCCTCGGCCGCCAAAACCGATCCGGGCCGGGCGAGGCGACAGGCGCTCAGCCGCCCGCGCTCGACGGTCCGCTCCCCGGGCGCAACTCGCGGACGATCGCAACCCCTCGCTGTTTCCCATCGAACTCGGCAAGTCGCGCCTCGAGTTCGACAATCCGCTCCACCATCGCCTGCAGCGCATCGGCGACCGGATCCGACAGGTGGGTCCAGTCGCTGTCGGGACCGCTTACCTTGCGGCCCTCGACCCGAACCGGCCGGCCCGGGTTACCGACCACGGTCGAGTTCTCCGGCACGTCCTTGATCACAACCGTGTTGGCGCCGATCTTGGCGCCGGCGCCAACCATGATCGGGCCGAGCAGCTTGGCGCCAGAACCAACCGTTACGTACTCGCCGAGGGTCGGGTGTCGCTTGCCGCGGGCAAACCCGGTGCCGCCGAGGGTCACCCCCTGGTAGAGGGTGCAGCAGCAGCCGATCTCGGCGGTCTCGCCGATCACAACCCCGGAGCCGTGGTCGATGAAGAAATCGCCGCCGATCTTGGCCGCCGGGTGAATTTCGACACCGGTCACGGCGCGACTCCCGTAGGCGATCAGATTCGGCAAGACCGGCACCTCGTGCTCGTGCAAAGCGTGCGCGAAGCGGTGGGCAAGCAGCGCCTGCACGCCCGCCCAACCGAGCAGGATCTCGATCGAACCGGCGGTCCGAGCCGCCGGGTCACGATCGCGGGCGGCGGCGAGGTCGGAGCGGACCTCGCTGATCACCCTTTTTGCTGTTCCGAGGCCGAGCATCTGTCGCATCTGGGTTGAGGGTACGCCGATCGGGCCGCTACGGGGCGAAGAACGGCAGCGAGGCGTAGCGCTCACCGCCATCGGGAATGATCACGACGATCCGCTTGCCGCGCATCTCGGCCCGGGCGGCCAGATCAACCGCGGCGTGAAGCGCGGCGCCCGCCGAGATCCCGACCAAAAGGCCCTCGCGGCCGGCGGCGAGCCGCGCCATCTGCAAGGCCGACTCGTCCTCGACCGCGATCACCTCGTCGATCACCGAGCGATCGAGCACCGCGGGGACAAACCCGGCGCCGATCCCCTGGATGCGGTGCGGCCCCGGAGGCCCGCCCGACAGCACCGGCGAAGACGCCGGCTCGACCGCGACCACCTTGAAGCCGGGGCGCCGACTCTTCAGGACCTCGCCGATCCCGGTGATCGTGCCGCCGGTTCCGACCCCGCAGACCAACGCGTCAACCGCCCCGTCGAGGTCGGACCAGATCTCCTCGGCGGTGGTGCGGCGGTGCACCTCGGGGTTGGCCGGATTGGAGAACTGCTGCGGCATGTAGGCGTTTTGACAGGCACTGGCAATCTCGCTCGCCAGCGCCACCGCCTCGTCCATCCCGCCAAGCGAAGGGGTCTCGCGGACGATCGCGCCGTAGCAACGCAAAAGCGCCGATCGCTCTCGGCTCATCCCTTCGGGCAGGGTCAGGATTAGGTGGTAGCCACGGGCCGCGCAAACCATCGCCAGCGCGATCCCGGTGTTACCCGAGGTCGGCTCGACGATCACGGTCTCGCGCGGCGTGATCAGGCCATCGGCCTCGGCGGCGTCGATCATCGCGACCCCGATCCGGTCCTTGACCGAGCCGCCGGGATTAAGGTATTCGAGCTTCGCGACCAACTCGGCACCGAGACCTTCGCCGAGCCGCGACAGCGCCACCAGCGGGGTCCCACCGACGATCATCGAGGCCTCCGGCGCAATCCGCAGTGTTGCCCTCGCCGCCATCACCCCTACCGTAGCGCCCGTGCAGGCGGCGACCGCAGCGGTAGCGGCAGCGGCCGAGGTCTCGGGGGGATCAAATCTGGTAGCTGCCGCCGGCGGCGACATCGAGTTCGCGGGCCGCCACCTCGGCGATCGTCGCCGCCGCGAAGACCTCGCGCAGCGCGTCGACCCCCTCGGCCCAGATGCCGCCCGCCTCGCGGGCCTCCTCACCGACTCGCCCGTCGAGCGCCTGCACCACCTCAAGCACGGTGATCTGCTCGGCTGGCCGCGCCAGCGTGTAGCCGCCGCGACTGCCGCGATGGCTCTGCACCAGACCGGCCCGTCGCAGGGTTGAGAACAACTGCTCGAGGAACTGGACCGGCATCTCGCGGCGCTCGGCCAGCGTCGCGATCGAGGTCGGCGCCCCCGTGGCGGGAGCGCAGGCCGGACATCGCGCCAGCTCTGCCAGCGCCAAGACCGCGTATCGCGACTTCGAAGTGACCGATATCACCCTGTCAGGAAACCACACCGTCGGCCCAAACCGTCGGGCCAACCTGGGGACGGCGGCGGCGAGCGCGCAGGGCAAGGGAGGCCGCACCCGCTACGATCTCGCCTCGATTCGCCGGAGAGGGCGCATCAGTGTCCGCAACAACGCGCTGCCTTATTGTAGAACCGCACCCGATTGTCCGGGTTGGCCTTGCGACCCGCCTCGAGGGCCGTTTCAAGACCGAAATGCTCGAAACCGTCGAGGATGCCTGCGAGCTGTTGCGAGACCTCGATGGGATTTCGCTGGTCTTGCTCGGGCACGAACGGCGCGGTGCCGGCGCCGATGTCGGCGAGGCCCTGGAAGCGATCGCGGCGCTGCGCCTGGTCAGCAGCGGGGTTGGATTGGTCGTCTTCAGCGATTGCACCGACCCCGACGGAGCCTGGAAGATCGTCCTCAAGGGCGCCGATGCGTTCGTCTGCAAGCGCTCCTCGCTCGATTGCCTCGACACCGGAATTGAGAGCGCGCTTCGCTCGGAGCGGTTCGTCGACCCGGCGGCCGAGCGCCGAAAACGGCCGAAGGGGGTGCCGACGCCGCGGCAGTGTGAGGTCCTGCAGGCGTTCGCCGAGGGGGCCACCACCGACGAGACCGCGATCCAACTCGGGATCAGCCCCGAAACGGTTCGGACTCACGCCAAGGCGGCGATCTCACGGATCGGCGCCAGTGACCGTGCCCACGCGATCGCAATCGCGATGCGCCACGGCCTGATCAGCTGATCAGATCCAGGCGCGTTCGCGTGCCAACAAGACGGCCTGGGCGCGATCGGCCGCGCCAATCTTGCGGTAGACGTTGTGCAGGTGGGTTCGGACCGTGCTGGCCGACAGCCCCATCTCCTCGGCGATCTCCTTGTAGACCTTGCCCTCGGCGAGCCCGCGTAGGGCATCGACCTCACGGGCCGACAGCGGGCACGGCTCGGTCGGGCGTTGCCGAGGGACATGGCCGTAGGGGAACTCGTAGAGCATCCGGCGCAACCGCTCGCGGGAGATGCTGCAGCGCTCGGCCATCCGCTTCATGCGGTCGGGATCGATCACCTCGCCGTGGCCGTGGTGGGCCACCATGTCGGCCAGCCTGACCGCGGCGGCGAGGCCTTCGGCGCCATCGCTATGGTGGCGCTCGACCGCGGTCGCGACCAGCTGCGGGACCTTCCAGCGCCGCAGCAGGACGCCGCCGACCAAGGCGTGATCAACGCCGAGCTCACGGCGCTCGCGGCCGACCCGATCCTCCGGCGACATCGAACGATCGCCGATCAGGTCCTCGTAGGCGGGGTAAAGGCGGGTCAAGACCAGGGTGCCGACATCGTGCAAAAGCGCTGCGGTAACCAGCTCGTCGCGACCGGCGACCGAGCCGAGGTCGGCGATCCGCTCGGCGGCGTGGCGAGTCGCCAGCGAGTGGCGGCGAAACCGCTCCGGAATCCCCTGCCAGGCCGGATAGGTCTGGAAAAACTCGTAGATCGGCTGCTCCTCGGTGATCATCTTCATCCCGTCGAGGTCGAGCGCGGCGACCGCATCGGGGATGTTGGTGACCCTGGCGCGAGTGCTGCGATTGTTGGCGATCCGCAAGACCGTGATCGCCAGCGCCGCCTCTGACTCGACCGCCTCGATCATCTCGCCGAGCTTGGTCGGGCCCTTCGCGAGCAGCTTCGCGATCCGATCGACCGACTCGGCGAGCGCCGGTAGGGTCGCCGCCTCGTCCATCGCCTCGGCGAGCCGCTGTCCGCCCTGGCCCTGGCCGCGCGACCCGGAGCCCTCAGAGCGCTCCGACGAGCGCAACTTGCGATGGGTCAGCGGTGCTGGCGAAGCCATCTTTACCGGACCCTTTGCCGACCCCGATGCGGCGGCCGGCTTCGACCCCCTTTTACGGGTACCAGCAGGGGTTTCGGTGCTCTTGATGGCGGAATTCATAAGCTTGACGGGGCGCGGTCGCACCCCCCCTATCGGCCTCAACCCCCGCGACCTTCAATCGCGGCCACCAGCGTCGGGAGGTAGTGCCCGCTCGGCGATTGCAGGCCGCGCCCAGCCGGTGGCCCGACCGTCGCCGCAGCGACGAACCCCGTCCGACCACGCCACGCGGTGCCGCGGAGATCGCGCGGGCGCTCAACCGGCTGCGGAGCGTCGACCGCCGGCGCCGACACCCTGCCCGATCCGCCCGATCAGATCAGGGCGCGCTTGACCGTGCGGCGTCGAGCCGGGACAACGAGATCTCCCGACCCAGCACCTCAAGCGACTCGAACAGGCCGGGCGAGACCAAACCACCGCTAACGGCGACCCGGATCGGCTGCAGCAGATTCTTTAGTTTGATCTGCTCGCGCTCGGCGAGGGCTCGCAAGACCGGCTCGATCCGCGCCGCGGTGAAGTCGCTCTCGCCAAGGGCTGAAAGGGCGCTCAAGGTGTGGGCGACCGCGACCTCGCCATCAGCGACCATCACCTTCTTCCAGGCTGCGTCATCGCGAACCGGCTCGCCAAACAAAAAGGCGATCAGTTTCCAGACCTCGCTCAAAACCTGAGCCTTGTCTTGGACGATCGCCAAAGCGGCGCGGCGGTGGGCCGGATCGGCGGCGGCAAAGGTGGCGGCTGCGGCCCGATCGCCCTCCTCGAGGTGCGCGGCGAGTCGGGCCTCATAGGCGGCGAGCTCGGACTCGCGCATGTAGCGGCCGTTGATCCAGCGCAGCTTCTTCTCATCGAAGATCGCTGACGAGCGGCCGACCCGATCGATTGAAAAGCGCCTCAGCAGCTCGTCGGTCGAGAGCAGCGTCTCGTCGTCATCGGCACCCCAGCCGAGCAGCGCCAGGTAATTTCGCACCGCCTCGGGGAGATAGCCGCTGCGGCGGAGTTCCTGGACCGAGGCGGCACCGTGGCGCTTTGAAAGCTTCTTGCCGTCGGGGCCGTGCAGGAGCGGAATGTGGGCATAACGGGGAGGCTCGATCCCAAGCGCCGCGAAGACGAGCAACTGCTTCGGGGTGTTGGAGAGGTGGTCCTCGCCTCGCACCACGTCGCTGACCTCCATCTCGGCGTCGTCAACCGCGACCGCGAAGTTGTAAAGCGCGGTGCCGTCGGCGCGCGCGATCACCAGGTCGTCGAGCAGGCGATTCTCAAACCGGACCTCGCCGCGGATTCGATCGTCGACCACGGTGGTCCCGGAATCGGGGACGCGGAGGCGGATCGCGGCACCGTCGGCGGTGGTTTCCCTACCGCGGTACCCGGCGCCCCGGTTGACCGCCCGCCACGCCTTCACCTGCTCGGCGGTGGCGCTGTCGTAGTAGGCCTTGCCCTGCTCGAGCAGGCGCTCGATCGCCGCCTGGTGTCGGTCGCGCCGGGCGAACTGACTGACCGGGTCACCGTCCCAATCAAGCTCAAGCCAGCGCAGGGCGTCGAGAATCTGGGCGATCGTCGCCTCACTCGATCGCTCCCGATCGGTGTCCTCGATCCGCAGCACCATCGCGCCGCCGCTTCCCCGGGCGCAGAGCCAGTTGTAGAGTGCGGTCCGCGCGCCGCCGATGTGCAGGGCTCCGGTTGGAGATGGCGCGAATCGAACTCGCATTGGTTTTTTTTCTAACTCGCTCAAGATGCTGATCGGCGCTCATGTTTCCACAGCTGGCGGTCTATCGAACGCGGTCGCCCGCGGGGTCGAGCGCGAATGCGACGCGATCCAGATTTTCCACCAGAACCCGCGGATGTGGCGCCCGACCGACTACAGCGCCGAGGCCTGCGCCGAGTTCAAGGCCGCGATGGCGGGCTCGCGGCTCAAATCGGTAGTGATCCACGCGGTCTACCTGATCAACACCGCGAGCCGCGAGCAACCGGTGATCGAGAAGTCACAAACGTCGCTGCTGCACGCGCTGGCGCTCGGCGATGCGATCGACTGCGACGGCGTCGTCTTGCACGCGGGATCGGCCAAGGGCGATCCGATCGCCGACGCGATCGCCCGCAGCGGCAAGATGGTCAGCGAAGCGGTGGCGGCGAGCGAGCGCTGCCCGATCCTGTTCGAGAACACCGCCGGCACCCAGGGGCCATTGGGGCGCGACTTTGACGAGCTGGCCCGCCTCGTCGAGGCGGCCGGGGCAGGCGATCGGATCGGCGTCTGCCTCGACTGCTGCCACCTCTTTGCCTCCGGGTTCGACATCGTCGCCGCGGAGCACCTCACCCGGGTGATCGACGACTTCGACCGAGTCGTCGGCCTCGATCGCCTGCGCTGCCTCCACGTAAACGACTCCCAGGTCCCGCTCGGCGCCAATCGCGATCGCCACGCCAATCTCGGCGAGGGAGAACTCGGCGAGCAGGGGATCGCAAGCTTCCTCTCCGAGCCGCGGTTCGAGGGCCTGACCGCGATCCTCGAAACTCCCGGCCCGGACAAGCAGGGCGCCGACCTGGCCGAACTCCGCCGCGCCCGCAGCCTCCGCGCCCACGGCGCCTCTGCACGCAGCTAGTACGCCCCCGCAGCCCCCGAATCGCTGTCGCCACCGAGCGGCAAAATCCCGTCCCACCGACAGCAAGCGCGACCGCCGCGGCACGACGACCCCAACCGGGCCGCGCACCTGCTGTCGGGCGGCGCACCGCTCCAGCGCCAGGCGGAACCCTGGAACCTGGAAGGCGGGGATCCGCCGGACAAAATCGACAGGTGGAACGCCTGGGTCCGGCGGACCCGGCGAGGTACTCGGATCGGAGCGACACCGCCGTCCGTCCAGCGGCCCGCCCGGGTGCGATAACGTGGCCGCTAACGCACGTTCACGTCGTGCCGGGACCGGGACATGCGGACGACGACGAATCTCAGCCAATCGCGATGAGCCCGCGGATGATCAGATTCTGCGCCCTCACCGGGCCGGTCGGGATCGTCGGCTTTCTGTTTGGCTTCGCGATCCTGGCCGGGTTTGTGCCGCCGACCGACCCGACCGACAGCGCCGAGCAGATCGCCGCCTTCTACGGCGAGCACCTTGAGCTGATCCGGTTCGGCCTGGTGCTGACGCTCCCATCCGCGCTGCTCTTCCTGTTCTTCTTCGTCGCGGTCAGCCACGAGCTGTGGCGACTGGAACGGCCCGGATTCCCGGTCCTCGCAATCCTCAACCTGAGCGGCGCGCTGATCCTGCTCGTCTTCTTCGTTGTCTGCTCGATGGTCTGGATCACCGCATCGTTTCGTCAATCGACCGACGCCGAAGGGATCCGCCAACTTCACGATCTCGGCTGGCTGATCTTCGTGATGGTGTGGCCGGAATACACGATCCAGATGTGCGCGATCGGCTACGCGACCCTGAAGGACACCGCCGGCGCCGGCCCGTTCCCGCGCTGGTTCGGCTGGTTTTGCTTCTGGGTCGCCCTGTCCGGAGCGGGTGGCACCCTCGCCGTCTTCTTCAAAGACGGACCCTTCGCCTGGAACGGCCTGGTCGGCTTCTACATCCCGTTCGCCGTCTTCGTCATCTGGCTCGGGATGATGACCACCTTCCTGCTTCGAGCCGCGCCGAGGTCCGAGCCCGAACTCGATCCGATCGCAGCGCCCTGAACCGAATCTTGCGGTGCGGGCGGGGGCCGAATCAGTCCGACAGGTCGCGCAGGTCGAAGCCCTGGCCGCTCTCGCAATCAAAAAACGCCGGGTTTGCGCACTGATAGTCGGGGCCGAATCCCTGGCGCGCTGGCTCGACTCGGTACTGGCAGCGGGCGATTGGCCGCCCGGTCATCTTGATCCCGCCGAAGCCAACCCCGCGCTCCATCTCCTCGAAGGCGGCGATCTCGATCTCACCCCGAAAAACCTTTCGCATGCAGCCCATGTAGCGCTTCCCGGCGTCGGTCTCGAAGTCGGATACGTAGCTGTAGAGGTAGCCGCAGCGCATCTCGAGGCAGCTGCGCGGCTCGATCAGGTGATCGCAGAAGGTCATGCAGCCGCGACACTCGCCCGTCTTTGGCGCTTCGAAGATCGGTAGCTCGGTGACCGCCACAAAGGCAGTGTACGACCCCGATCAACCCGGAGCAATATCCTTGTCTACGTGTTTCGCCCCCTCCCCCACCACCGCTGCGGCACGCTCGTCGCCTCGCTCGCGCTCGCCAGCTTCCTCGCATTGTTCGCCGGTTGCGGCGACGACACGGTCGAGGCCGGATCAGCCGCTGACACCACTGTCGCGTCGATCCCAAGCGTTCCGACCGACGCGCCGTTTGCGATCGACGGCAACGCCTGGCTGAAGGCCTCCTCCGAGGAGCGAGTGAAGATCGCTGCCGCCTACATCCGGTTCGACGAGCACCGCTGCGCCGCCGACGCCGACCCGACCGCGGTCGCCGAGTACGCCAGCGCCGCCTACGACATCGACTTCCCGCTCTACATCGTCGCCGCCGATGTCCTCGCCGAAGGCTGCGACGCCGACCGCCAATAAGCCAGCTTGCCGCGCCGCGGACTACAGGTAGGCGCGGGCAGCCCGCTCGGCGGCGACACCGTAGCCACCGCCGAAGAGTGCAGCGTGGACGAGCAACGGCATGATCTGCCACAGGGCGCGCCGTTTTGGATAGTCGCGGTCGAGACCGGCGACATCGCGGTAGGCATCAAAGAAGCCGGGCCCGGGCGTCCCGAACAGCTCGAGCATCGCCAGGTCGACCTCGCGGTGGCCGCCGCTGGCGGCGGGGTCGATCAGCCAGGGTCGACCGTTGTGGCCAACCTGGATATTGCCCGTCCAAAGGTCACCGTGAAGGCGTGAGGGCGGCTCCTCGGGCCCGGCCAACTCACCGATCCGCTCGCAAACACCCTCGACCGCATGCCGACACCCGGCTGTGAGCGATCGGTTCTCCGCAATCCCCAACAACGGACGCAGCCGATGCTCGGCGTAGGCGACAGACCAGCTCGGCGGGGTCGCGCCCGGTGCTGGCAGGGGCAGCCTGAGCCTTCCGATCCACCACCAGTCCCGGCTTGCGCCCGGCGCGGGCGCACAATGCGCCGCCGCCCCGGCGAGGTGAATTCGAGCGAGTCCGGAGCCGAGCTCCCGCTCGCTCAGCGTCACCCGGCCCGGCTGCACGAATTCCAAGGCGAGGAAGCCCGGTGCCCCTTCGCCGTCCTCGGGATCACCGTAGCCGCGCACCTCCGGAAGCGGCAAGCCCCGATCGACCCGCAGCCATGCCAGCCCGGCCGCCTCGGAAGCAAACTCGCCCGGCGCCGCATCGCGGCGCCACTTCACGAACAACGAGCGCCCATCGTCAAGCTCGACCGCCACGGCACGGTTGACATCGCCCCCTCGCAGCCGCACGACGCCGACGACGCGAGCGCCGCTAAGCGCCTCGAGGCGAGCGACAAGCGCGCCAGGCAGGCCCACCGCCACTCCCCCCACCTCAGCCTGGTTTCACCGAAGCGGGTGAGTGAATCCGCTCGCCAGCCCCATCATCATCCGGGGTCGATTGGTGTACAGCCGCGGGCCGGTGCCCCGGAGGTGGGCGCAAATCAGTTCCTGACGCCGGGATGGGGGACGGATTCAGCGGTCGGTTCGCTTTATCCGGGCGAAGGCTCTCGAGCAGGCCGGAACAACTTCGCGCGACGATGTCGAGGACATCGTCGAAGCCGTCGTTGCCGCTGTAGTAGGGGTCGGGGACATCGAGATCGCCGCTCGCCTCGGGGTCGAACTCGCGCAGCAACCGAACTCGCTCGGCGGCCTCGGCCGACGGCGCGATCCGCAGCAGGTCGGAGTAGTTGGCTCGATCCATCGCGATGATCAGCTCAAAGCTCGCGAAGTCATCGAGCCGGACCTTGCGGGCACTGCCGCCGAGCGCGACCCCACGGGCGGCGGCTGCGGCGACGGCCCGAGAGTCGGGCGGATCACCGACGTGCCACGAGCCTGTGCCAGCACTGTCGACCTCGATCGCGCCAAACTCCTGGCGGGCGATCAGGTCACGCATCACCGCTTCCGCGGTCGGCGAACGACAGATGTTCCCAAGGCAGACGAAAAGTAGCCGCACGGCTCGTCAAGCATCGCAGGACGCCGCGACGACTTCAATTCGCCGTCGCGCAACGCCTATCCGAAGCGGGGCCTGCTCGGCGATCGCCGTGAGCTCGCCGATCCGCGATCAGTTATAGGTGTAGAGGATGCGGCAATGCCGGGGTGTTGCCATCCGAATCAAAGCTGTGACTTTGTCACCGACGGCCGCGCGGACAGCACGCTCGCAGACGAACGATGAGGAAATGTCTGGCTTGCAGGGTCTTTCAAGCTGGCACACCTCGCCCTGGACCACCAGCTCGTAACCCCGCTCGAGCCCCGGGAACTTGGCCTCAAAGAGCGGGCGCGGGCGCGCCATCTGGGAGCGGTAAATCACAGCTCGGGACGGTATGCCGTCACCCGGCCCCAGCAGATAGACGACGTAGGAATCGAAGCCGCCACGCCCGGTGCCAGCCCAGCCGACCCGCAGGCTCGTCGCCGTCCGCAATTCCGCCTCCTCCTGTCGTAGCTGACTCGGCGTTGAGATTTCGCCGCGTGAGGAAGCGCAGCCTCGGCCTCCCGCGGCGATCAGTCGAATCGAGGTCTCGACACCCGCTCGGGCTGGCGGATTGCTGAAGCAACCCGCCCCCTCCGCGGTCCGCGTCACCAGGCGCCAACGACCGACGCTCGAAACGGTGTCGGCGACGAACGCCTCGAGCGGGTTGCGCCGTGATAGCGTCGCGCGCGCCTTCTCGCCATCCGGCGAGGTAACAACGATCGAAACCCGATCGCCGCGATCGAACTCCGACAGGTCCAGCGATGCCACCAGCGTCGGGGCACCGGGTCCGGCATCCTGTCGGGTATCGCCGCAGCCCCCGGTGGTTGCGACCAGGGCCAGCGTGGATGCCAGCGCAGCTACCACCCGGGGCGTTATCGCCAAACTCCCATCGCTCAGCTCAGCTACTGCCGACAGCGCGCTCGATCACATCCCAAACGATGACAGATCTAGAAAGCCGCCCGAGGAAGTAGCGAACGGTGGCGGGGTCGCGCGCCGTAGGGCGGCTGCGCCGGGACCGGGCGCTACGGCTGCCCCGGTAGCCGTGTGCTTGGAGACCTGCCGCCGCTGCGGTGGCCCGGCCGAACGGCGACCCAACCCAAAAGTTCGGTCAGGAGTTCGGCTTTGCTTTGGTTGGCCCAGCGGGCAGCGACCACGGGACGCCGGGATCTGGGAACAGCCAACAGCCCTGGTTCAGTGGGTACCTCCGATCGTAGGCCGGGTTTGGGGGGTCGTCGAAGGCGCCGGGGTCGCGACGACAAACGACGAACAAGCGGTCAGCCTGCGTAATGCGTCACAGAGATGCCCATCGCAAATATCCCAGCGTTTGCTACGGTGTACGGTGCCCTGCGGTTAGGCGATGGGCAGGATTGGCAGGGTGGGCAGGTTTCATTATCAGTCGTGTATTCGGGGGCGCAAGCGTGGCGTCGTCGGCTGGTCGCTGGCCGCGATCGTAATCGCCACGGTTTGCGTGCCTGCCCCAGCTTTGGCGTTGCGCGACTTCGAGGTTCGCTACGAGACCGAAGCCCGCGGCGAGATCACGATGGCGGCGAACCCAGTCCTGACCTGCACACCCTCTCCAGGTGCCGAGTGCGTCGACGCGCGCCGCGGCACCGGAGCCCGGCTCAACAATCAAGACCACGTCATGCAATACATCGATGTCGA
>JAHEXU010000279.1 GCA_023251975.1 bacterium
TCGATTGCCCCTGTCCTTTTTTTGGGCGGGGAGCCCGGGGGGCTCAGGTTCGCTTGGTCAGGCCTCCGACGCTGAGGGGCGGATTCCTGCTTGGGTCCCTAAAGGTTGCGAAAGTCGAGGTATCTCGTAGCTACACATGTATTTGCCGAGAGACGAAACGCCGCAACGCCGACGGGAGCGTCGTGTCCTATCTGGCGCTGGCGCACAACGAGTGCGACCCCGTGACCGGGGTGCCACGGGCGAAGATCGTGCTCGATTCGGGCGCACCGACGCGGTCGACCGCCAGGCGCTGGCGCGACTGGTCGGTTCGATCTCTCGCTTCCTGGATCCCACCGACGCGGCCGCGGCTCAAAGCGCCGCGGCCAGCGCCGCGGAGGGCCCGCGCAGCGTGCTGGATTCGCGCCCGATGGGCGTGTTGGCTTGCCGATCGGCTGTGGGGGCGGCTCGGGATCGCCGAGACGATCATCGCCGCGGCCCGGGGCCGGCGGGTCGAACGCGCGGTCACGATGTCGTCACGCTGTGGCGTCAGCTCAGCGAGATCCTGCTACCGGTCGCGCCGAACATGATGGGGCCGTGCTGCTACACGCTCGAACCGGCGTCGCTTCTGATCACGAGCCACTTCAACCCGACGATGTACTACGAGCTGCCCGAGCAGATGCTGCGCGACGAGTACGGGTCCGACGCCGTTCACGACCTCGCAACGGTGGCGCGATCCGACAGCGGTATCTAGACGATCCACGAGGCGGCGGGCGGCGATCCGGAGCGCGAGCCCGCGCTGGCCAGGCCAACATGGAGCTCGGTGGCGATCAGGAGCTGCTGGTCGCGCTGCGAACCCGCTCCGGCGCGAGTTGGGGGAGCCCCGGCCTGTACCGGCCGCCGGCTTAGCACGCCTTCAACCCCGACGAGCAGGCATTTTTGGCTGCCGTCGCGCCGGCACTCGGCGAGGGACTGCGGCGGGCGCTGCTGATCGGAGAGGCGCGCGACCCCGAGGTGCCGGACGCGCCGGGGCTCGTCGTGCTCGGTGACGACCTCGAGATCGAGAGCTTCACCCCGGGAACCGAGCGCTGGTTCAAGCAGCTGCCGGGGCGCAGCGGCGACACGCTGCCGATCTCGGTCGGATTGGTCGCGCGGGCGGCGCTGCGGCCGCAATCGACCGAGACGGCGTTCGCGGGGGTGGTCGGCGCCGACGGCACCTGGATCGTGTTACACGGCGCGCCACTGGCGGACGCCGGGCGCGGCCAGCGCGGCCAGCGGGTAGCGGTGATCATCGAACCGGCGCACCCGGCGAAGATCACGCCGCTGCTGATGAGCGCCTATGGGCTGACCGAGCGCGAGCAGGAGATCACGGCGATGGTGTTGCGCGGTGCTTCCTCGAACGCGATCGCACAGGAACTCTTCATCTCGCCGCAGACCCGTACAGGAGCACCTCAAGAACAATTTGCGAAGACGGAGGTTCGGTCGCGGCGCGATCTCGTCGGCAAGGTCTTCTTCGCGCACTACGAGCCGCGGCTTCGCGACAACGAGCGTCGGGCGCTCGAAGAGCAGCCGTTGCGCGGCGGCCCGGTGGCGTGAGCGGCCCGCGGCTCAGCCTGGACCAGGCGCGGACGAGCTCGCGCGGTCGCTCGATGATGCGGTCCATCCCGGGATCGGCGGCGGCCGCGGCGGCCCGGGGGAAGTCGGTCGGCCCGTCCGGCGGTTGGGGTGAGGCCGATGTTGCGCAGGGTCGGGATCTCCTTAAAGTCGAGTAGCTACTCGCGGGCGCCGAGCAGCGCCAGCCAAAGCTTCTCGCGACGCTCCCCGATCGCCGCGTCGGGCACCCCGCGAGCGAGCCGCGCGCCCGCAGCAACTCGGCGGCGGTCTGGTCGGGGCCGGGATGGTTTTCCGGGCCCCGCCGGGCGTCAACCTGCGGCTGCGCGAGTATTCGCCGCTCGGCTTTGAGCTGCGGAAGTTCCGGGGCGCTCAGTTCGCCGAGATCGACCCGCGCGAACGGGTTCGAAACCGGCTCGATCACGACAACAATCGCGCCCTCGATCCGGAAGAACGAAGGCGAGCCTGGGCGATCACCCCGTCCCGACGGAACGAGCTTCTTCCATGGTGGCTGGGGTTATGATACCAAACGCCCCGCGAATTGAAGGGATCGCGACCCCGGCGGTGAACCCGGCGTCATGGACCCAAGAGCAAAGCCCTTCCCTGAGGGAACAATTGACCGGATGAACGAACTGTTGAAGCGCGAATGCCCGCGCCGACTGCGAGAACGAGTGCAGTGCGTGCGGCTCTTGGCGA
>JAHEXU010000009.1 GCA_023251975.1 bacterium
ATCAGCATCAGGTGGGTGGGCCCACACAGGGTCACGTCCTGGCCGAAGACCCGATGCCACATGTCATCGAGCGGAAACCCGATCAGCGCAAACCCGGCGGCGACCAGCAGGCCGATCGAGCCGAGCGGTGCCCACCAGCCATCGCCGATCCGGACAAAGGCGCGGCCGTGGCGAGCCTCCGGCAGGATCAAACCGATCATCCCGGCGGAGAAGACACCGAACAGTCCGCCGAGGATTAGGAAATGCGACGAGTTGGCAAACGGACCGGGATCGCGACCGTCGCTGACGTGGATCGAGATATCCCAATACATACCGACTGCCGCCACCAAAAGCGACCCGGTCACGATCACGGTCGGCAGCGCCGCCCAGTAAGGGAGCCCGCTGTAGCGCTCGGCGGTGGCGGAGAGACGACGCAGGATCGAGGTGCGGCCGCTGCGGTGCGCCCATCCCAGCGCCAGCAACGCCAGCGTCACACCGACTCCGGCTACGGTCGCAACGACCGCCTCCCAGATCGCCGCCCCACCGGCAGGCGCCACGTCAACCGCCGCGGCGGTCAAGCTAATCGGGTCCATCGTTCGAGTTCCTTTCGGCCCCGGCGCAATCTTGCGCCGTCAGACACCTATCTTACACCTAACGATGTCACATGGTTACGTGCAGCGACGCAGGGGAGCGAGTCGCGGCGGCGATCGCCGTCCGAGCTGGTTCCGGCGCTCGCCCTGGGCCAGCCGAGCAAAGTGCCGGGGCGACCGACGGCGGGCGACTCCCCCGCCCCGCCCACTACCGACTTCCTCCGGCGTGTCAACGCTGCCAGCCCGACGCCCGGACGATCAGTTCGCTCCTCGATGCGCGCTACCCGACGCCTGGCAGCGCACCCGGGAGGGATCAACGAGGGGCTGCGAACGAGGGCGTGCCACTCGACGAGCTGTCCTGAGTGGGGCGCATGATTGCGGCGCGCATCATTCGTGCTGGGGCCGTGGCCGTGGATGATCCCCGCCTACATCTATCTGCCCGACGAGGTGGGCGTCTTATATTACCGCCGCGACGGGGGCCCGTAGGCGTGCCGACTCGTCCGTCGATCAGAGATCCTTGGCACTGATATGAGACCTGTTCTTGGAGGTTCTTGGAGGGTCCGTTGCTGGGTTGAAAACGAACCGATCCGTGATCGCGAACTCAAACCCAAACCGGATCAGTCGGCGAATCGGCCCTCGAAGGGGGCGCGACCACCGGAAGCTCGCTCGGCCGCCTCGAGCAACTCGGAGCGAAATTGCGGGGCGGCGACGGCGGCGAGTGCCCGACCGCGCTGGTGGACCGTCTTGCCCTGCAACTCGGCGGTGCCGTACTCGGTCACAATCACGTCAACTGCGTGGCGCGGGGTGGTGATGACCGCACCCGCCTCGAACCACGGGACGATCCGCGAGACGAGCCGACCGCCGACCGTGGCGGTCGAGGGCAGGCAAAGCAGCGAGCGGTCCTCGAGATCGAGCGCCGGGCCGGTGACGAAGTCCTCGTGGCCGCCGATCCCGGAATACTGGCGGCCGCCGATCGTGTCGGCGACAACCTGGCCTTGGATGTCGACCGCCAGCGCCGCGTTGATCGTCACCATGCGGCGATTGGCGCGGATGTAGGCGGGCGAGTTGACGATCTCCACCGGCAAAAACGCAACCTCGGTGTTGCCGTCAAGCCATTCGTACAGCTCGGCGGTTCCGGCGGCGAAGGTGGCGACCGAGACGCCGTCGAACTGACCCTTGCGATTGGTCACCTTGCCCGCTCGGTGGAGCTTCATCAGCCCGGTCGTGAACATTTCCGAGTGGACCCCGTAGTCGCCGCCGTCGCCCTCGGCGAGCAGGCAGGCGATCGTCGAGGGGACCGCGCCGATCCCGGTCTGCAGGGTCGCCCCCTCCGGGATGTAAGCGGCAGCGTTGGCGGCGATCGCGCGGTCGACATCGCTCGGATCGGGGTCGGCCAGCGGCAGCGGCTGCGACTGCGAGCCAACCAACAGGTCCACCTCGTCGAGGTGGACTCGGTGCGGATACTGCGGCGCGATTCCGACGGTCCGCGGATAGTGGGGCGAGCACTCGATCACGAGCAGGCGCTCGGGGTCGGCGGCGGCACGGTGCAACTCGGCAACCGAGGCCCCGGCGTGCAGCGATAACGAGCACCAGCCATCTGGATCCGGCATCGCCGCAGCGCTGATCATTACCCGCGGTGCCTGCTCCTCCATCAACGGCGCGAAGCGGCGGAAATCGGCCGGGGCAAACGAGATGTTCGCGCCCTGATCGCGTAGCACCCGCTCGATCGGTCCGTAAAAGCCCGAGAGGTAATGGACGTTGGGATGGCCAAACAGCGCCGTACCGACCGAAAGAAGCGCCCCGTAGACGCGCAACTCCTCCCAGTCCTGGCGCTCACCGAGCGCCGCCAGAAGCGCCCCCGGCTGGCCGGTGCCGAGCGGCATCCCGATCGAATCGCGAACCCTCAGATGAGCCGCCGCCTCGGCGGCGCTGATCATGCTTGCCATCTCGCTGTCGAACCTCTCCTCAATCGCCGATCCTCGCTGCGGGCAGCATACGCTGCGGAGCGATGATGTCGGCCAATCTTGTGGCCGACCGACAACGAGGTCGTGCCAGTTCGGGTTCGCATCGACGGGCGACCCCCAGCCGGTTGCGGTTGTGAGGGGTGCCAACCCGCCCCTACCTGGGTTACTTGAGCACCGAAACGCTTGTTGGGGCGACCTGTCTGATGGGCGGCGTGTTTGGCCTGCTGGTGTTGCAAACGCTGCTCGGCAGCACCGGGGACAGCCTGCTCCCAACCGGGTGGCTGGGCCGGTTACTAGCGTTACCGGGTGCCGAATCCGGCAAGTCGTACTACTGGACGACCGGTGCTGGACTCGATGCCAGGCCAATTCACGCGATCAGCCTGATCGCGCTTTTCGCGCTACTGACTGCCGCGGCGCGCGCCCTCAACAAGCGCGCAAGCCAATCGTAAGCCCGTTCCGAGTTCCGCCCGACAGGCGTTCCTTGCCATCTCGCTGTCGAACCTCTCCCTCGATCGCCCCTCGTCGCTGCGAGCACCATACGCTGCAGAGCGATGACTTCGGCCCGGTTGAGCGGCGAGGCCTGCGCCTGGATCGACCCGGATCGCCGCCGGGCGCTGTTTCGCCACGCCGCAGCGGCCGGGATCGACTTCGGACGGATCGCCGAGGGAGCGGCGATTGCGACCTGCGAGGTGGCGCGAGAGCGGCTCGGAGGCAGCCTCGGGGGGCGGCATATTTTCGTCTTGGTCGGGCCGGGGCGAAACGGCGCGGTCGGCCTGGCGGCGGCGCGACGGCTCGCCGGGGCGGGCGCCGATGTGGCGATCCTGCTTGGCGCGCCAGTCACCCGGATCAGCGCCGAAACGGCCGCCCAATTGCGGATCTGTGAGCGCGCCGAGCTGCGAATCCTGAGCGGCCACCCCGAATACACCAGGGCCGAGCTCTACGTCGATGCGCTGCTGGCGGGCGGTAGCGTCGGTCGCCCGCGCGACGGACTCGCCAAGTTGATCGAGCTGACCGCGAGTCGGCGGACCATCGCACTCGATCTGCCGTCCGGGCTTGACCCGGTGAGCGGCGCGGCCGCCTCCCCGGTGATCAGCGCCGAGGCGACCCTGGCAATCGGCCCGCCACTGCGGGTCCTCGCCGACCCGCGACTAGACCCGATTCGCGGTGAGCTCTACATCTGCGACCTCGGGATCCCAGCCACGATCGCCGCCGCGGTCGGCTACGAGCCAGCTCCCCCCGGCGTCTCGCCGTTCGCCGCCGCCGCCCTGATCCGGGTCGGATAGCCGCGCCCCGCCGGATTCAGCTTGGCCAACCGCGGCCGCACCCGGATCTTGCAGGTCATTCGCGCCGTGTCCAGATAAACCTGGACGGACCTCACCGCAGCCGAGTCAGGGGTCGATCCATCTCCTAGAGAAAGCGGATCACTGCCGAGCACGATCGATTAACACCAAGTCCGGGTCGCTTTCCACCCCGACGAGCCAAGACGCGGCGATGCATACCAATCTTTATCCAGAGCCGATCGAATCGGACGAGATGCCCGACATCGAGCATGCGATCCGGGCCGCAACCGTCCAGGTCGGGGTCCTGATCAGCGTCATCGTGATCGCCGGGGTGATGGTCTACCTCGCGACCACCTGGCGCGACGCCCACCGGATCCCGATTCTCAGCCTGTGCACCGCGGCGGCGATCGTCGCAGCCCTCGCCTCGCGGGTCCCGCCGGAGCGGATCGCCCGATCGCGGTGGCGCGAATACTTCTTCGTCGGCTGGTCGGTCGCCGATCTGATCCTGCTGGGGACGGTAATCATGCTCGACGGCGGGGTCGACAGCCCACTCCTGATGCTGCTGATATTGCCGATGCTGTTCAGCGCCCTGTCGTACCCGACAATCCTGACCGCGTTGCTCGGCCTCGGGACGATCTCGGCGTTTGTCGCGATCGTAATCGCCTCCGACGGCTCGCTCCGAGTCGGCGCCTGCGGCGCCCTCGCGATCGCCAGCGCCGCGACGATGTTGGCGTTCGAGTCGCGCAATCAGACCCAGCGCCGCGAGCAGATCGCCCGAGCGTTATGCCTGCGCCAGGCGAGCGAGCGCCTGCTCGCCAAACAGGCGACCCGGCAGGCCGGGGTCGCCGCGCTCGGTCAGCGGGCACTGCTTGGGACCGGGCACGAAACGCTGTTCGACGAGGCGGTCGCGATGCTGAGCGACGCGCTATCGGTCGAGATCGCCTCAATTCTCGAACTCGAGCCCGACGCAACCGCGCTCTCGATTCGCGCCACCACCGGAATGCCGGGCACCACCCTCGATGTCCCGATTATCCCAACAAAGAAGGGGAGCCAAGCGGGCTATCTGCTTGAGACCGGCGAACCGGTGATCGTCGCCGACTGGCGGACCGAGCAGCGCTTTGCGCAGCCGTCGCTGACCCGTGAGATGGGAATCCTCTCCGGAGTCGCGGTGCCGATTCGAACCAACGCCGAACTGAGCTACGTCCTCGGGGTGCAGACCCGCGAGCAGCGCGACTTCTCCGAACCGGAGGTGACCTTCATGTTGACCGTCGCGAACGTACTCGGCACCGCGATCGAACGTCATCGCCGAGAGGAGCAGATGCGCTACGACGCGATGCACGACGCCCTGACCGGCCTCGCCAATCGGACCCTTTTTGTCGACCGGCTGCGTCGCGCCCTGGCCCGAGCACGACGCCGCGGAACCTCGGTCGCGGTCCTGTTTATCGATCTCGATGACTTCAAGTTCATCAACGACACGCTTGGACATGAAGCGGGCGACGAGATGATCCGGATGATCGCGCCTCGGCTGGTCGAGTCGGTCCGGGTGACCGACACGGTTGCCCGCTTTGGCGGCGACGAGTTCACCGTCCTGATCGAGGATGTCGAGGTCGCGGAGGACGCGATGCTGGTGGCGCGGCGGATCATCGACGACCTGTCTGCACCGACCGAGCTATCGAGCCGGATCTACCACGTCGGTGCCAGCATCGGGGTTGCGATCAGCAGCGGCGGCGAGGACCCTGAAGCGATGATGCGGGACGCCGACACCGCCCTCTACGACGCCAAGGAAAAGACCCCCGGAAGGGCGATGCTGTTTGACGGCGCCACCCGCGCCCGGGTGCTCGAGCGGGTGCGCACCGAGAACGACCTGCGCGGGGCGCTCAAGCGCGGCGAGATGGACCTCCACTTCCAGCCGGTGGTTCGCCTGCCAAGCGGCGCAACCGTCGGCTACGAGGCGCTGATCCGGTGGCGCCACCCGACCCGCGGCCTGCTCAGCCCGATCCACTTCATCCCACTGGCCGAACGGGCGCGACTGGTCAATGACATCGGCGCCTGGGTGATCGGCAAGGCTGCCGAAACGGTCGCCGAGTGGCAGCTCTTTCCCGACGGCCGGGCGATGACGGTCGCGGTCAACCTGTCAGCCCACCAACTCGTCGACACCCGGCTGCCGTCGGTGGTTGCAACGGCGCTCGAGGCGACAGCGATCGACCCGGCGTTGCTGCGGCTCGAGCTGACCGAGAGCGTGCTGCTCGAACAGTCGGCGCTAGTCGAGCGGATGCTGGCCGAACTGCGCGAACTCGGAGTCGGGCTGGTGCTCGACGACTTCGGCACCGGCTACTCCTCGCTCGGGTACCTGAAACGGCTGCCGCTCGACGCGATCAAGCTCGACCGCAGCTTCCTCGAGGCGTTGACCCCGGGTAGTACCGATACCGCGATCGTCTCGGCGACCGTCACCCTGGCGCGAGCGCTCAACCTCGAGGTCGTCGCCGAGGGAATCGAAACCGAGGAACAGCTCGAGGCAGTCCAGGGGCTCGGGGTCGACTTCGCCCAGGGCTTCTACTTCTCGCGGCCGATCCCGTCGGAAGAGCTGCTCGTCAGGCTCTCGGCCAGCACCGTGTAGCGGAGGCCAAGCTCGATCTCGAGGCGCCGATCGGGGTCGTCGAGGTCGCCACCGTAGAGCTCGTGGAGGCGGCGGATCCGGGTCCGCGCCGTCTGGGGATGAATTGACAGCGCCCGCGCCACCGCAGCCGCGTTGCCACCGTGATGGACGTAGGCAAGCACGGTCGCGATCAGACGTTCGCGGTTGCTCTTTCGCTCGCCGCTAATCGGCGCGATCGCGCGCTCGGCGGCCAGCGCCAGCAACTCCAGGTTGGTCGCAATCAGGAGTTCGACCAGGTGCTCGTCGGCCCGAACCGCTGCGGCCGATGAGTTGTTCGCGGTGGTGGCGGTCGTGGTGGTGGCGGCGACGGTCGTGGTCGCAGCGGTCGCGGCGCTCGCCGTCGGCGAGCGCGGTAGGCGCGCCGCCGTGGTCGCGAGGCGCCACGAAAACCCGCAGCGGGTCGGCGCCACCGTCGGTCCGATCGCGACCGACCGACCGGCCAGGGCGCGATCGACCACGGCGCGGCGACCGGGGCCATCGGGATCGGCGACAACCACCGCCCCCGTCCCCTCGACCGCCCCGCCAAGACACTCGGGACCGATCCGGGCGGCGATCAGCTCGGCCTCGCCCGGTTCAGTGGCCACCGCCGCGACCGATTTCGGCAGCGGCCAGTCGGCTTCGGCGGCGGCCCTAACCAAAGCCGCCTGGCTCGGATCAGTTGCGATCAAGATCGAGAGCAGGGCTCCGCGGCGACGCTCGCGCTGACGCTCCAGCTCGCTGCGCGCCTGCGAGTAGCCCGCCACCGAAGCGGCTGCCAGCTCGTCGATGAAGGCAAAGATCGCCTCAGCCAACAGGGCCTGGTCCTCGGCGCTAACCGCCGCCTCGCGGGCCGCCTCGGCAACCTGGACCCAGGCGATCCGGGCGCCAACCCGGTAGGCCGATTGCAGCGCGTCGAGGGTGCGACCGTGGCGCATCTCGCCCGCCCCGAGCTCGTAGTAGACGGTGTTTTCGCGGACCGCCTCGGGGTCGCGGATCGAGTTCACGAACTCGCGAAGGGCCTCGCCGATCCCGAGTCGCAGGTTGTCGCCGAATCGACCCTCCAGCGGCCGCGCGTATTCGGGGACGGAGGCAGCGATCGCCGCGATCACCTCGGCGCTCGCGGCAGCGAGCGCAGGTTCGATGATCGTCGCGATTTGCGGCGACAACCGCCTCTCAGAGCGGGATGACATTAACGCAGGGGTGGTCGAAGGTACGGCCCTCCCGACCGACTTGCGCGCTTCGGAACTGACGCACCCCACCAGCCTAGATGACCGATTCCTATTCGCGCCCCCACGGATGACCTACCGAGCAGCGACACCACCCGCCTTCTCGCATTTGACGCCGTCCCGTGCCGCGAAGGGGTGGGGCGCCCGGCCTGGCCGGGTCCGTTGCGGCGGCGACCAGGATTCGAATCAGTTATCGCGCCGCCCGGCGGCGACGACAAGCTCGCCACGAGTGCAGATTTTCGGCCATCGCCGGATCGTGTCCGCGATTCTACTAAGTTTTCTTAGTGTTTTCTCGCTTATGTTCGTAAAAATAACCTGATAAGTCGGCTATTTCCTCCGGATAAGCTGTCAGCCATGACTCGCACCGAGAAAATCATCAACCTGATTGCCGTCGTCTTGCCGTTCGCCGCCGTGCTCGCGGCGGTGCCACTGCTCTGGAACGATCTGGTCCGGCCGACCGACCTTGCGATCTTCGCCGTGATGTATCTGCTGAGCGCATTCGGGATCACGATCGGCTTCCACCGGATGCTGACCCACCGCGCCTTCGCCACCTCGAAGCGGCTTGAATACGGCTTCGCAATCCTCGGTTCGATGGCGGTTCAGGGTCCGGTGATCGCCTGGGTCGCCGACCACCGAAAGCACCACGCCCACACCGATCAGGAGGGGGACCCGCACAGCCCCCACGTCGGCCACGGCGACGGCGTCGCGGCGGTCCTAAAGGGGCTGTGGCACTCGCACGTCGGCTGGCTGGTCAGTGAACAGGGCCAGGCCGACCGCCGCCGCTATGCCGCCGATCTCTGCGACGACCGGGGAATGCGCCGGATCTCACGGAACTTCCCCTCGATCGTCCTGGCGTCGCTTTTGATCCCGGCCCTGGCCGGTGGCGTGATCGGCGGCTCGATCGAGTCCGCCGCGACGGCGCTTTTGTGGGGCGGCCTGGTCCGGGTTTTCTTCGTCCACCACATCACCTGGAGCATCAATTCGCTCTGCCACTTCCTCGGCAGCCGCCGCTTCGCGACCGCTGACCACTCGACCAACGTGTTTTGGTTGGCGATCCCGTCACTCGGCGAGGCCTGGCACCACAACCACCACGCCTTCCCGCGGGCTGCCGTGCACGGCCTGCGCCGCCGCGAAATTGATCTGACCGGCATCGTGATCGGGCTCTTGGAACGGCTCGGCCTGGTCTGGAACGTGGTCCGAATCAGTCCCGAGCGCCAGGAGCACCGGCTCAGCTCCCGAGCCGTGGCCGGGGTGCGGCCGGCGCACGGGCCGGCATAGCCGCCGCGACGAAATCCGCCAACAAATATCCTGTCGGGATGGAACTGCAGCCTCGACGCCCGGTGGGGCGAAGGAACAACCAGGGCGCCGGATTGGCGAAGCTTGGCGGCGACACCCTCGCGGCGGCCGCAGGCGCGGTCGAACAGACCCACCAAGCGATCGCGCGGCGGGTTTTTTCAGCGATCGGACCGAGCGCCGAACCGGCCCGCCGGACCCATGACGCGATCGCCTCGTTGAGCTACCGAACCATCGCCCGCGGCGCCCGGATCGGTGGCGAAGCCGCTGCGGCGGCGCTGCAATTCAACGGTCGCGGCGCTCGGGCGCTGAGCGCGCGGCCGCGCGGGCGGATCGCCGGGTCGCTGATCAACGGCTGGCTCGGCGATCGCCTCGACGCCGCAGCAAGCCCGCTGGCGATTGAGATGGCGCTGATTCGCGACGGCGTCGAGGTTGAGTTGAGCGCCGCGGCGGTGGCGGCCGCCTATCCGCTGGCGGGGCCGCGGATCGCGATCTTCCTGCACGGGCTGGTCGAGAGCGAGCTGATCTGGGAACCACGCGGCGGCCTCGGCGAGGGTCGATTCGGACAACGGTTGGCGAGCGAGCACGGGTTGGACGAGGTTTTGATCCGCTACAACAGCGGCCTTCATATCTCCGACAACGGGGAGCGCTTCGGCACCCTGTTGGAGCGACTTTGCGCGGCCTGGCCGGTCGCGGTCGAGGAGATCACGATCGTCGGACACTCGATGGGCGGACTGCTCGCGCGGTCGGCACTGCATCAATCCGAAACCGCCAGCGAGGTGGCGCGGTGGGACTGGCCGCGACTGACCCGTCGGATCTTCTACCTCGGTTCGCCACATCATGGAGCGCCATTGGAGCGATTTGCCAACGCTGGCGCCCGCGCCCTCTCGGCGATCGCCGAAACTCGAGCCCTCGGGACTCTGATCGACAGCCGCTCGGTCGGAATCAAGGATCTGCGATTCGGCAACCTGCTCGAGGGTGACTGGCGCGGCCACGACCCCGATGAACTGCTGGTCGACCACCGCCCCCACCGCGACCAGGCCGTCGGCCCCGATTACTACTTCATCGCCGCAACGATCACCCGCTCGCACCGCCACCCGGCGGCGCGGCTGTTTGGTGACCTGCTGGTGCAGACGCCGAGCGCCTGGGCCGCCGGGACCCACGGCGCTGACGAGGGACGCTACCCGGCCGGACAAACCCGCCACTTCGGGTCTCGAAACCACTTCGCGCTGACCACCGACGCCGAGGTCTACACCCAGATCAGCGACTGGATCGCCGCCGCGTCGAACTGATCGTCGGCCCTCGGCGGGGCCCAAATACCGCGCTCATCTGCGGCGTCGAGCGGCAGCCTTTGGGCCCGCGCAAGAATTTTAGGGAAGCCAACGAACCTGGTTTTCGAGCGGGCGTCGTCCTGGGTTGGCGTCCATTAGTCGGCCCAGGTGCTCGACGTAGGTACCGATGTTTGACCTGCCGCGCGGCAGGCTGGCGTCGGATGTGAATAAAAGTCCGCAGTGATCTTGCCCGGAGCTGGCCCAGCGGGCGGTCAACTCGAGAAAATCACGGACGTTGTTGGTCAACAGCGCGCGATCCTCGCGTTCGGCAAGCGCCAGCAAGCTCCCATCGTCGATGCCTTTGATATGGAGTTCTGAGACCGTAACCACGTCGTGTCCGACGGCTCGTAGTGCCGCGGCGATTCGATCGGAGAAATGCTCATCGAGCAGCAATCTCATCGCTGCCGAGTACTCGCTCGGCACGCTCCCAACGCTCGCGCTCAAGTGCTTCGTAGGCCAACGCTTGTGCCTGGTAGCCGTCGACCTCGGCGGTGAAGTCTGCGTAGTAGGCAACGGTACCCCGAATCTGCTGCTCGCTCAGCCCGAGATAGTCGGCGGCCGCGGCGACTCGGTTGTCGTTTTGGCGCAGGGTGTCGATTACCTGCCAAACGAACAGGCGGGTTCCAACCAGCGCCGGCCTTCGCAAACCCCCCGCGCCCTCGCGAAAGAAAATGAGTGGGTGCCGCTCGGTTCGCAGTCCTTCGTCGAGTAGCCGCTCCGCCACGCCGTTACGTGATTGGGCCAAGCGATCTGCCAGCTCGTCGAGGAGCTCGATTGTTCTGGCGGAGAGGCGGAACGAGCGCTGCACCGACTTACCTGGCCGCAAATCGCCCTGGAGTTGATGGTGCGGCATGTGATACACAGTATCACAGTCAATCTCGGGGTTGGTGCGGGCGGCGCTGACGACAGCCGCTCGCCAACCCGCCCACGACCGACGTTGCACCTGCCCGGATCCGAGAGCACCGGTTAGTTAGCGCCCGGGTGAGTGCCTTCACGCACTCGGCGCATCGGCGGTCACCGCCCTCGACGAGACACGGCGTACTCGGGTTGGCCTCAGCGCGGGTCAGCCGTTCACGGTGTTAGGCGCCACGCAGGCTGACCGCCCACCCGGACCAGATGCGTTGGCCCCATGGTGGCGCAGCAGCGGGCCGTCGCAAACCAATCAGATCAGCGGTCGGGGCGATCCCGCCCGGGCCCCGCGCTGACCGGGCATCGGGAGCGATCACGTGGAAATTGCATTCGAGGCGACGATCTGCGAGGGTCGGAGGATGCGCGAAGCACCCACAGCCCTAGTCAGCCTCGATGCGCTCGGCGCGTCGGGGGTCACCGTCGTCAACGAGACGCCGCACGGCGCGCTCGCGGTCGGCCTCAGCGGCGGCGAGCCATTCGCAGTTTCCAACCGCTGCCGCCACCTCGGCGGCCCGCTCGGAAAGGGTCACGTCGCCGATGACGGTTGTCTCGAGTGCCCGTGGCACTCGGCTCGGTACGACATCGTTACCGGGAAGATGAAGCGCGGCCCCCAGGGCGCCTTCAAGCCGGTTGCCGGAGTCGTCAAGTCGACGCTCGGCAAGCGCGACCTCAAGACCTACCCGGTCGAGGTACGCGACGGTCAGATCTGGCTAAAAGGCTGACCGTTCTGGGGGCCCGACTCGGGGCTCCGGCGATCACGAACCGACAACGTCTTTACGACGGCGAGCGCATTTGACGCTCCGCCTGTCGTCAGCGAGCAGCGCCATCTACTCGAGACACCGGAGTGGGACCGGTTCGGCCGTTCTCCCAACCCATCGGTCGAACCCGCCAGCTTGGCGACTGCGCGGGCCAGACATCGTCGAGGGCTGACCAATCGTCGAGGACCTGATCAGAGGGCGTGATCAAGGAATGTTGCGGCTGCTCTCGCAGTTGGAGGCGCTATCGCCGTTGTTGGGGCCGCCACCATCGCACTCGTCGTTACCGTTGCCGCCGTCGAGCCGGTCTTTTTGGTCGCCGCCGAACAGGAAGTCGTCGTCGTTGCCGCCGATCAAGCGATCGTCACTGCCGCCGCCAAACAGGCGGTCGTTACCACCGCGGCCACGCAGAATGTCGATACCGACATCGCCGAAGATGTGATCGGCCTTCTCGGAACCGATGATCGTGTCGTCTTGATAGCCACCGTCGAACATCGCCGGGGCGATCAACGGAGTCCGGGTCAGCAGGATGTCGTCCTCGGAGCCTCCGAGCACCGTGTCGGCCCCACCCGCTTCGACCCGATCGTCGGTAAAGCCACCGTCGATCGTGTCGATCCCGTCGGCAACGATCTTGCCGGCGCGACGACCCCAGCCGTAAACCTTGTCTTCGCCGGCGCTGCCGAGCGCGTAGTCGTCGCCGGGACCGGGGATCAGGATGTCGTTGCCCTCCTCGCCGTAAAGCAGATCGCGTCCCGGGCCGCCGTAGAGGATGTCGTTCCCGACGCCGCCGCAGATGATGTCGTTGCCCTCGTCGCCGTAGACGATGTCGTTGTCGCGACCACCGTTGACGAGGTCGGCGCCGCCGCCGCCGTGGATTCGGTCGTTGCCGCCAAGCCCGTTGACCTTTTGTCTTCCGTCACCGAAGCGGACCTGATCGCGGTCATTGGTCAGCTCCTGGGAGCGGCGCTTGCACTCCGGCTGCTCTTGCCCATGTGCGGTCGGGACGCCGATCACCGCGATCGCGAAGCCGACGACAACCGTGGTCAGGAGCAATCCATTGGCTCGAATAAACCCGACAAACTTGTAATCAAATCCCTGCATAGGCCCCCAAAGCCTAGCGGACCGGCTGCGGTAATCGGCGGATGCGGCCCGCGATCCGGCTAGCTTGGGTAGAGGATGAACCCTCGTTTCACCGCCCTGATAGTCGGATCTGCGCTTGGCCTCGTGGTCGGCCTGAGCGAATCGGCGAGCGCCCGCGAGGCGCTGCGGACCGCCGTCAGCGCCACCGAGCGCGACGCGATCTGCACCGAGCGCCCGCTCGACGGCGCCTACCAAGCCACGCTCCGCAGCCCCGCCCTCAGCACGGTGACGGCGCGACTTGACGGCGGCAGTGGCGACTGGGACCTGGCGCTTTACAGCGGCCGCGATCACTCGGTCATCGCCGGCTCCACCTACCGCGGCCCGACCGAGGTGGCGAGCGGCTACTCGCTGGTCGGCGAGCGCTTGATCGTCCAGGTCTGCCGTCTCCCCGGCGCCTCGGGCAAGCCGACCCTGAGCGTCGATTTCAACCGGATCAACCCCGCGGTCGACCCACCGCCGCCGACGCTTTTGCGGGTCGCAACCGCGACCGATGAGGAGCGGGCGCGCTTGGCGGCGAGCGGGCTCGATATCACCGAGAGTGTTGGGCCCGATTGGGTTGATGTCCTCGCCTACGGAGCCGAGGAGCGCCGCCATCTGACCAGGCTGGGGCTCTCCTACTCGACCCTAATCGGCGATCTGACCCGACGGAGCGCCCGCGATCGAGCAGGCGAGACGGCGACTCCCCAAGCCAGCCCGAGGACCTCGACCGCCGGATTCCCGTCCGGTCGCAGCGGCACCTACCGGCGCCTGTTCGACTACACCACCGAACTGAAGGCGCTGGCCGATGCCAACCCCGGGATCGTCCGGCTGATCACCCTTCCCGAGCGCACCTACCTGGGCCGACCGGTCGAGGGGATCGTGATCAGCCGTCGCCCCGCGGTCAACAACAGCCGCCCCACCTTCTTGCAGTTGGGGGTCCACCACAGCCGCGAATGGCCGTCGGGCGAGCACGCGCTGGAGTGGGGTTACGAGCTGATCAACGGCTACAACGCGGGCGATCCGAAGGCGCTTCGCCTGGTCCGAAAGACGAAGACGATCATCATTCCGATCGTCAACCCGGACGGCTTCAACGCCTCGCGCGAAGCAGGCGAGCTGCAGGGGGCGGCGGGCGGTCGCGGCGGCACCGACGAATCCGCCAACATCGTCTCGCACCTCGCCGAGTACAAGCGCAAGAATTGCCGCCTGGTCGACGATTCGCCAGCTGGCAACTGCAACCAACCGGCGCTCGGCACGGCCGAAGCGGGCGTCGACCCAAACCGAAACTACGGCGGGCTGTGGGGCGGCCCCGGCGCCGGCACCAGCCCGACCGCGCCAGATTACCGAGGCCCGGGGCCGTTCTCGGAGCCGGAGACCCGCAACATCAAAGACCTGATCTCCCACAATCAGGTGACGGCGCTGGTTACCAACCACAGCTACGCTGGGCTGGTCCTGCGCCCGCCCGGCCTCGCGGGCGACGCCGACGTAATCGACGAGCCGCTCCTAGAGCGCCTCGGCGAACGGATGGCGAGGCAGAACGGCTACGCAAACCAGCACGACTACAACCTCTATGACACCACCGGGACGACCGAGGACTGGGCCTACCTGACCGCTGGCGCGCTCGCCTACACCTTCGAGATCGGGCCGCGCAACTTCCACCCGCCGTACTCGGAGACGATCGACGAATGGCGTGGCACCTCGCCGCTGACCCCGGCGGGCGGCGGCGGCAACCGCGCCGCCTACTACCGAATCGCCACCACCGTCCTCCGGCGCCGCAGCCACGCCACGATCTTCGGACGGGCGCCCAAACGCGGCAAGGTCGTGATCAAGAAGTCGCTCCTGACCGCGACCTCGCCGGTGATCAACCAAAACGGCGTGGCCGGCGCGGTGATCAGGTTCCAAGATCGACTCCGCTCGGCCGCCCGAATCCATCGCGACGGCAGCTTCAAGTTCGCGATCAACCCCTCGACCCGACCGTTGGTCGCAAGGCCGGGCGGTCGCCAAAGCAGCGGCGGCGCCAGCCGCGAACGTTGGACGATCGTCTGTCACAACCGCGACGGTCGGCGAACCGGCAAGCGCAAGCTCTACATCGAACGCGGCGAGGTCAAGCACCTCGACCTGCGCCACCACTGCGGTCGCAAGCGGTCGCGACCGGCGCCCAAATAACCCGTAAAGAGCGGCAATTCGACCGCCTGGCGAACCAATCGCCGAATTCTTATCCGGCTGTATAAGCGGCAGGTGGGGGCCGCTACCCTATGCTGCCGAGAGCGCTCGTCGCCCAGCCGTGACCTTCCGTGGGAGGATTCGTGTCACGACGGCGGCGGGTATTTCTTGCGTGTATGGCACGCCCGCCTTGATTTGACCCAGCTACCGAAGGACCCGACCCGAAGATGAGCACCCGGACCCGAGCCCACAACGTCACCGCCGCGCAGTGGAGCGCCAACGGCGACGCGATCGGCACGATCGACCTGAGCAAGCAGGAGAACATCCCGTTCGGGAGCAACGTCTTCTCGCTGAAAGAGCAGCGGACCCGGCTCTCGGCCGACACCGTGGGACGGCTCGAACAGACGCTCGCGAAGGGTGCGGCGCTCGATCCGGCGCTGGCCGACGAGATCGCAGCGGCGATGAAGGACTGGGCGCTGGAGCGGGGCGCCACCCACTACACCCACGTCTTCCAGCCGCTGACCGGCCTGACCGCCGAAAAGCACGACTCCTTCCTCTCCCCCGACGGCGAGGGCGGCGCGCTCGCCGACTTCTCCGGCAAGGAGCTGATCCAGGGCGAGCCGGACGCCTCGTCGTTTCCGACCGGTGGAATACGCGCAACCTTCGAGGCCCGCGGCTACACCGCCTGGGACCCGACCAGCCCGGCCTTCATCCTCGAGAATCCAAACGGCGCCCTGCTTTGCATCCCGACCGCCTTCGCCTCCTGGACCGGCGAGGCCCTCGACGCCAAGATCCCGCTGCTACGTTCGATGGACGCGCTCTCAAAGGTCGCGATCCGGGCGCTGCGGGTGCTCGGGGACGACGACTCCGAGCGGGTCTTTACGACGGTCGGACCGGAGCAGGAGTACTTCCTGATCGACGAGCAGTACTACTACGAGCGTCCCGACCTCTACACGACCGGTCGCACCCTGTTCGGCGCCAAGCCGCCGAAGGGCCACGAGCTCGACGACCACTACTTCGGCGCGATTCCGGAGCGGATCCTCGCCTGCATGATGGAGTCCGAGCGGGAGCTACAAAAGCTCGGCGTCCCGGTCACGACCCGCCACAACGAGGTCGCGCCGAGCCAGTACGAGCTGGCGCCGATCTTCGAGAACTCGAACGTCGGCTCCGACCACCAGCAACTGACGATGCAGATCATGCAGTCGGTTGCCCGCAAGTACGGGTTGGTCTGCCTGCTCCACGAGAAGCCGTTCGCCGGCGTCAACGGCTCCGGCAAGCACAACAACTGGTCGATGGGAACCGACCGCAAGCACAACCTGCTCGACCCGGGCGACACCCCGGCCGACAACACCAGCTTCCTGTTCTTTTGCACCGCCGTAATCAAAGCGGTCAACAAGCATCAGGGTCTCTTGCGGGCCTCGGTCGCCAACATCGGCCAGGATCACCGGCTCGGAGCCAACGAGGCGCCGCCCGCGATCATCTCGATCTTCCTCGGCGCCGAGCTCGAGAAGGTCTTCGAAGCGATCGCAACCGGATCCGGCGACCCCCACACCCCGGCCTCGTTCCTCGAACTCGGAGCCGAGGTGCTGCCGCCGCTACCGATGGACGGCGGCGACCGCAACCGGACCTCGCCGTTCGCTTTCACCGGCAACAAGTTCGAGTTCCGGGCGCTCGGTTCGAGCATGTCGCTCGCCTTCCCCAACGCGGTCCTCAACACGATCGTCGCCGAAGCAGTCGACGAGATGGTCGATGCGGTCGAAGCCAAGGCCGGCGATGCCTCCGAGGCGATCATCGAGGTCGTCAAGGAGACCTATCTGGCCAACAAGATCATCTGCTTCATGGGCGACAACTACTGCGAGGAGTGGCACGCCGAAGCCGAGGCGCGCGGGTTGAAGAACCTGCGCACTACCCCGGATGCGCTGCCCGAGGTGACCGCCGCGAGCACCATCGCCGCCTTCGGACACTACGACGTGCTATCCGAGCGCGAGCTCGAATCACGATTCGAGGTCTGGATTGAGCAGTACGTGATCAAGGCCAACATCGAGGCCGAGACCGGCGAGTCGATTGCCCGCACGCTGATCCTGCCGGCGGCGCTTCGCTTCGCCGCGCTGGCTGACGGAACCAAGGCGGGCGCCGCGACCAAGTCGCTGATCGGCCAGTTGGAGACCACGATCGAGGCGTTGGCCGCGGCCAACCACTACCCCGATGGGGCCGAGGGCACCGAACTGGCGATTCACGCCCGTGACAAACAACTGGTTGCGCTGGCCGCGGTCCGCGAGGTGGTTGACCAGCTCGAAGGGATCGTCGCCGACGACCTCTGGCCGCTTCCGAAGTACTCCGAGATCCTGTTCGTCAAGTAAGGGCTCCCGAAAGAATAAGTGCGTCATTTAGGCGGTCGAGGAGCGAGCGGGGCGGTGCCGACGTGAGGCCGTAATAGCAGCGTTATTTCGGTCTTGCGGCGGTGCAGCATCCGCGACGCTGATCGGCCGCGTAAAGGCGCAGTTATTCTTTCGAGAGCCCTAGGTGCCCGCGCGAGGATAAGGGCTCGATTTAGGCGGTCGAGGATCGAGCGGGGCGGCTGCGGTGTGAGGCCGGAATCGCAGCGCTATTGCGGGCTCGCGACGGCGGCGCATCGGTGACGGTAATCGGCCGCGTAAGCCGCCCTTATTCTTGCCCCGCCCCAAGGGCCCGAACGACCGGCGGGGGCCGACAAGCGGGGGGCCAACAGGAGCGGGTCCGCTCCTTCCCGGTCAATCCCGCGGCGGCGGCTCCGCGGGCGGGGCCGCTCGAGGTCGGCGGAAGCCCGACGCGGCAAAGTTCCGTCAGACTTCGGCCGGTGAAACGAGGACCAATCGTCGAGCGGGCCGCGTCGGCGGTGCGGGGGCTTCCGGCTCCGGTGCGCGGGTTCCTAACCACCTCGCCGACCCGCCACCTGGTGGCGGCACAAATCTTCCGCGCCATGGAGTCCCAGTTCTCCGCCGAAGCCGCCCACGGCCTCAACACGGTGGTTGCCTGGAAGCTGCGCCAAGCTGAGGGCGCCGAGCGGGTCTGGTATTTGACCATCGGCGCGGGGCGCTGCAAGGCGTCGCGCCGGCCGCCGGAGGACCCGCCGACCCTCACTCTGACGATGGATCACCGCACCCTGCTGGACCTCGCAACCGGGGCCGAGAATGGGCCGAAGCTGTTGATGGCCGGGCGACTCGGGATCGACGGCGACCTGCTGCTGGCGCAGCGCCTGACAACGCTGTTTCGAATTCCCGGCCATTGAGCGGGGGCGCGGTAGCCGCGACCGGCCCAGCGCCCGCCCACCTCACATCAACGCTTGATCCGAAAACTCTTCGCTTCGGCGGTCGCATCGAGGTTGCCGAAACTATCTTGGGCGCGAACCTCGAAGCGATGACGGCCGGGCTCAAGATTCCGCAGGGTCTTGGGAGAGCTGCAGGCGGCGGGCTTTTGATCGTCAAGCGCGCACCTGAAGGTGAGCGCATCGGAGGGGTCGAGGTCATCGGCAGCGGTAAAGCGGAAGCGGGCGATGCCCTTGCGGGGTCGAATCGTGGCCCCGAGAAGGATCGTCACCGGCGGAGCGGTCAAATCTCGAGCGAAGGTGGCCACGGCGTTGTCCGAACCACTGGTCGCGTAGACGTGCTTGCCGTCAGGCGAGACGATGACGCCGCGGGCGCCGCCGAGGCCGTCGACCCCATCGACGCCATCCTTCAAAAGATCAACCGGGGTTAGCCCGCCGCCGCTCGGGTCGCGCGCGAAGGCGACGATCGCGTTGTCGGAGATACCGGCCGCGTAGACGTGCTTGCCGTCGGCGGAGGCAGCGATGCCAAACGCCGCATCAAGCCCGTCGACCCCGCCGACCCCGTCCTTGACTAGACCAAGGAAACCCAGTCGCCCGGTGGTCGGGTTCCGCGAAAAGGTGGACACGGAGTCGTCCAAGAAGCCGGTCGCGTAGACCTGCTCGCCGTCCGGCGGGATGGCGAGGAACTCGGGTCCGTCAAGGCCATCGACCCCGCCGAAGCCGTCCCGTAGCGCCGTAACGAAGCCGAGCTGGCCGGTCGTCGGGTTGCGCGAGAAGGTGCTCAGGGCGTCCTCATCGGTTGCCGCCACGTAGACCTGCTTGCCGTTCGGTGCGACGACGATGCCAGCGGCGCCGTCGAGCCCATTGACCCCGCCGACGCCGTCCTTGCGGGCGCCGAGGAAGGACAGCCGACCGTTGGCCGGGTTGCGCGCAAAGGCGGCCACTGCGTCATCGCTGCCACCGGTCGCGTAGACATGCTTGCCGTCGGGAGCGACCGCGACGGAGTTGGCACCGTTGAGCCCGTCCACCCCGCCGACGCCGTCCTTCACTTGCTCGACGAAGGTCAAGCGGCCGCTGGTCGGGTTGCGCGCGAAGGTGACGAGCGCGTCGTCGGCAAAGCTGGCCGCGTAGACCTGCTTGCCGTCCGGCGAAACGACGACGCCCTGGGGCGCCGCGAGCCCGTCGACCCCGTCGACGCCGTCCCGCCAAAGGTCAACGAAGCTCAAGCGGCCGGTGGAAGGGTTGCGCGAGAAGGCGGCCAGCGCGTTGTCGCTAAAGCCGGTGACATAGACATGCTTGCCGTCCGGCGAGACGGCGGCCCGCTCCGCCCCGCGGAGGCCGTCAACCCCAGCGACGCCATCCTCGACGACCGAGACAAAGCCGAGTTCGCCGGCCGCGCCCAGGGCCGAGCCAGCGCCCACGGCCAGCGCGGCGATCGCGATCCAAACCAGGGTCCGCCAGCGTCGATCTCGCGAGGAGCGAAGCGGCCGCGAAGCGGCCGCGAAGCGGCGGCTTCGTCGCCAGATCTGCCTGCGTCGTTCGAACCCACCTTGCCCGCCAGTCTACCGCCCCGCCGCTTCGGAACGGCGAGAGTTCGAGACCGCGGCTCGGTTTAGCGCAACCTGATCAGGTGCGCGGGGTGCCGCGGATTCCGAGGCGCTTACGGGCCTTGCTGACTGCCATCACCGAGCACTGAGCGGCGCGGGCAATCTCACCGTCGCGACGGTCGGGGTCGCGGCGAATCTCAAACTCCAAGACGGCCTGCGAGCGGATTTTGGCGCGGCCCTCGGCGGGGGCATCCGGACCCATCTCCTCGAGCGCGTCCTGAACCGCCAGCTCGCGGCGGCACATCAAGCAGTAGGCGTTGTTGCCGTTTTCGACCCAGTTCGGCGGCGCAGTCGCGGCTTCCTCGCTGGCGATCCAGCGGGTCCGCATCTCGCAGCGCGAGCAGATCCGCTCGCTCAGGTCGTCTCGGGTCGGGATGATTGTCATCTCAGCGGTCGCGGGCATACGTTTTTCGTCAACTCCTTGTCGGCGTCACCGGCGCCTGCCGGGTCTCCAATGCCCTGCTTGCGGGGCGATCGGCGGCTTCCGATGGAAAAAAGAGCCGGGCGCCTAGCTGGGCACACCGACCAGAGGCTTAAGAATAACAGCCATTGCGGCGGAACTCAAGGTTTGCTCAACAATTTGTTGGATCTGGCTAAACCTTTGCGGATTTTGCGCCGGAACGGAGCTCTGACCGAGCCGGTTCGAGCGACCGACCGCCCGCGCCGCCGCGGGCAGGGCCGATTTGGGCACCTCACGAGGTCGGCGCCGCGCCCGGGGTCGTAGACTCGCGGCGCGATGGCGATCCCGACCCCCGCGCCGCCCGAGCGGTTCGAAATTGCGCTGCGAGCGCTCACCCCGTTGCGGGTACTGCACTCGCCGCGCTGCATCGGGATCGAAAACATCCCCGCTGAGGGCCCGTTTTTGCTGGTCGGCAACCACACCGTGTTCGGGCTACTTGACGCGCCGCTGATGCTCGCCGAAATCTACGAGCAAAGGGGGCGCTTTCTGCGCTCGCTCGGTGACCACGCCCACTACTCGATCCCCGGCTGGCGCGACCTCCTAAACCGCTACGGCACCGTCCGGGGGACCCGCGAGAACTGTGCCGAGCTGATGGACGGCGGTGAGCCGATCCTGGTCTTCCCCGGCGGCGGTCGCGAGGTGATGAAGCGAAAGGGCGAGAAATACCGACTGATTTGGAAGGAACGAATCGGCTTCGTCGCGATGGCGGCGGCGCACGACTATCCGATCGTTCCGTTCGGTTCGGTCGGGGCCGAAGAGGCCTTCGACATCCACCTCGACGGTGACAGCCCGCTGATGGCGCCGGCCCGCGCGGTCGCGAAACTGCTGACCGGCCGCGCCGACATGGTGCCGCCGATCGCGACCGGGATCGGCCCGACAATGTGGCCGCGGCCGGAGCGCTTTTACTTCGGCTTCGGAGCTCCGATCGGGTCCGCCGCGACCGATCCGGAGGACCTGGCCGGATTGCGCCGACTCCGCGAGGTGGTTCGCGGCGGTGTCGAGAGCGAGATCGCAAAGCTCCTCCTATTGCGCGAGGGCGACCCCGAGCGCTACCCCCCGGCCCGGCTGCGGCGCGGCCTCGAGCAGTCGCTACGAGGCCTCTTCTCATCCGGTGAGCCAGGGTGAGCGAATCGAGCTTCGGCGAGGAGACCCGGGTCGAGCGCCTCGGCGAGGGCCGATGGAGAGGCCACTTCAGCCCCCGGTGGTTTGGGCCGCCGGGACCGAACGGTGGCTTTATCGCGGCGTTGATGCTGAGCGCGATCCGGGCCGAACTCGACGACGCCGAGCGGCTGCCGCGCTCGCTCACCCTGCATTACCCGCAGGCACTGCGCGAGGGACCGGCCGAAGTGCGGCTGCGAACGGTGCGACAGGGCCGCTCCGCCAGCTTTGTCGAGGGGGAGATGACCCAGGGGGATCGGATCGGCGCCCGGGCGCTTTGCGTCTTGAGCCGCGATTATGCAAGCGAGGTCGAGTTCCATACCGCGGCGCCGCGGGTTGCACCACCCAACCCGCCCCTCGGCGCAGAACGCGGCGCCACCGATCCCTCTCCACCCGGACCGGCGCTGGCGGGCCGATTGGTAATGGAGCCTCGCTTCGGGGCTCGTCCGTTCGTCGGCGCCGAGGCCAGCGAGTCGGGCGGCTGGATCAAGACCCGCCTGCCCGCCGAATTGGATCCGGAGCTGCTCTGCCTCTACTGCGACGCTTGGTGGCCCGCGGTCTTCTCCCACCTGACGCGGCCAATTATGGTCCCGACCCTGGAGCTGACGATCCACTTTCGCGCTCCGATCGAGCCGACTCCAAATCCTCACGTCCTTCCTCACGTCCTGTGTCGATTCACCACGGCGACAGCGAGCGGCGGCCTGGTCGAGGAAGACGGCCAACTTTGGGACGAAAGCGGCAGGCTGCTGGCGCAGTCACGCCAGTTGGCGCTGCTGAGGGAGCCGCCGCAGGGTAAGGGCTCCCGAAAGAATAAGTGCGTCATTTAGGCGGTCGAGGAGCGAGCGGGGCGGCGCCGACGTGAGGCCGTAATAGCAGGCCATTGCGGTCTTGCGGCGGTGCAGCATCCGCGACGCTGATCGGCCGCGTAAAGGCGCAGTTATTTTTTCGGGAGCCCTAAGTTCGGCTCGACCGTGTAGCCGCGTCAAGGTCGAGCCGAAACGGGACGGGTTCGAGCGGCGGGAACAGGCGCTGGCTCTCGCACAGCATTCCGGCCGCGATCGGTTCGTTAGCGCGAGTCGAAAGCCTTGATCGCCGCGCCCAAAACAGCAAGCATCCGAGCGGCCTGAGTGTTGACATCGTGGCGGGCGGCGGCGGCGCGGGCGGCGGGATTTGGCGCGGGCATCGCGGCAGCCCTTTGCAGGGCGCCAAGCAGCGCATCCGGATCGGTGGGATCGATCAAGATCCCGGCTTCGGCGTCGACGAATTCCGGTGGACCGCCGAGCTTGGTGGCGATCACCGAGCGTTCCATCGCCATGCCTTCGAGCGTCGCCTGACCGAACGGCTCGATCAGCGAAGGCTGGCAAAGGACATCGCAGGCGGCGACCCAGCGCGGCACCTCGGTCGGATCGATCCGACCCGCCAGGTGGACTCCTTCGCGGCCTGCCAGGGCCGAGCGCAGCGGACCATCACCGACGAAAGCGAGGCTGCCGCGGCCGAACCTGGCAAAGGCATCGGCCAGCCCGACCACGTTCTTTCGCTCGATCAGGGAGCCGACGCAAACAAAGGCGGTCCGCTCGGCCCCCCACCCCAGCTCGGCGCGGGCGGACGCCTGATCGCGCGGAGCGAAGGCATCGAGATCGACCCCGCAGTCGATCACCTCAAGCGGGCCGCCGTAGCCGGAGCGCAAACGCAGCTGGGCACCGAGCCAGGCCGAGTTGGCGATCACCGCGTCGGCGCGGCCGAGCACCCTGGCGGTCGCGGCCCCGACCCCGCGCTTATGGCCAATGTTCGCGACATCCTGGCCATGCGCCATCACCACCAGCGCCGCCCCGCTTGCCCGCGCGGCGGCGACACCAACGGCTCCGGCCGGGAACAACATGTGGGCGAAAACGACCTCGGGGCGGGTCCGGCGCGCGTCGGCGATCGCCCGCCCCAAAAGCCCGGCGTACTTGTGCGGCCGCCCGCCTCGGGTCGTGATCGCGCTGACCCCGACCTGGTGGCCAGCCGCTTCGAAGCGGTCGCGCAACGGCACCAAGAAGCTGCCGAAATCAGGATCGGAGGGGCCTGGCCACATCTGCGTGACGAGCTGAATACGCACCCTCACAATCATGGCCCTCGCCCCGACAGTGCGCGTTGCGCCCGCAAAGCGCAAACTTAGGGCTAATGAAACCGAGAACTTTGCATAACGTCGGTGAGGTTCGTGACCGCCGAATCGAACAGGTTGTGCCGCTGGCGACCCCGGCGCTACTCCTACACGAGCACCCGCTCAGCGACGCCGGTGCCGCCTCGGTGCTGCGCAGTCGAGCCGACGCGGTTGCGGTCCTGACCAAGCAAGACCCGCGGCTGATGGTGATCGTCGGCCCCTGCAGCGTCCACGATGTCGATGCGGCGTTGGAGTACGCGCGGCGACTACGCGCCGTGGCCGACAAGCTGGCCGAACTGTTGATCGTGATGCGGGTCTACTTCGAGAAACCCCGCACCACCACCGGTTGGAAGGGGCTGGTCAACGACCCCCACCTCGACGACTCCGGCGATGTCAACACCGGCCTGCGGATGGCCCGCGAGCTGCTACTCGAGGTGCTCGACCTCGGGCTCCCGGTCGGGTGCGAGTTCCTCGATCCGATCACCCCGCAATACATCGCTGACACGGTTAGCTGGGGTGCGATCGGCGCCCGCACCACCGAGAGCCAGGTCCACCGCCAACTCGCGTCGGGCCTCTCGATGCCGATCGGGTTCAAAAACCGGACCGACGGCAACCTCGGGGTCGCGGTCGACGCGGTCCGCGCCGCCGCCGCCCAACACACCTTTCCCGGAGTTGACCTCTCCGGGACCTCGGCGATCCTCCACACCAGCGGCAACGACGACTGCCACATCATCCTGCGCGGCGGCCGGCATTCGACCAACTACGACGCCGAGTCGGTTGAAAAAACGCTTTCGATGCTGCGCAAGGTCGGGCTCCCGGAGCGGGTGATCGTCGACGCCTCGCACGACAACAGCGGTAAGGACCACCGCCGCCAAGCAATCGTGGCGGGCGAGATCGCCGATCAAATCGCCGCGGGCAACGATTCGATCGTCGGGGTGATGCTGGAATCGTTTTTGGTCGCGGGCAACCAGAAGCTCAGCGGTGAGCTTGCCTACGGCTGCTCGATCACCGACAAGTGCATGGGTTGGGAGGAGACTGTCGCGGTCCTACAACGCCTCAACGCGGCCGCCGCGAGTCGCCGCGGCTGAGTACGGGTCAGCCGCAGACCGGCCAGGGGCTGGTCCCCTGGTGGCGCTTCAGCGCAACCGCGACGACCGCTTGCACCTTGTAGCTGTGGTCGATCGGATCGCCGCCGGGGGAGCGTGGGGCGCTCCGCCAGGTCTCCCGCATGAACTGGAAGGCGCCTCGGTAAAGGCCGTCGCCGCCGATCGCGTCGGGATCCTTGCCGGACTCGCAGGTCGCGACGGTCGAAGCCCAATGCTTGTTCTTCTTGGAGACCCGCGACCAGATCTCCTGGTAGCGATCCGGGGTGGCACCGGCGCCAGCGACGGTCTGGTCGCGACCGCCTCCGCCTCCACCGCCGCCTCCACCGATCCCGATCCCGCCGCCAGCGGCACCGGCACTACTCGCCCCGAGGGCCAGCAAAGGGACGCGGCGGTCAGGGTTGAAAACTTCTGCTTGGATATGCCCGTAGCGGGCTGAAGGTTTTTCATAGCTCTTTTGGTGCCTGCGGGGTTAGCTGACGGGCTCGCGCCAAAAGAGCTGGCGCTACTCGACCGGTTGGTCGTGATTCGCCCCACTAACGTGGGTCCCCCGCTTGCCCGTGATATTTGACGGGCAACTCGGCAGTGCGCGGCAGATTAGCAAACTGTTAGCCGGATGTGCGTGCCGCCCGGTATTTCGTCCACCGGCGCCTCACGAACCGAGCCGTCCGAGCGCCCGGGTCGCGGCCTGGAAACCGCACATTCCGTGGACTCCGGCGCCGGGGGGCGTCGCCGCCGAACAGATATATACGCCGGGAATCCCGGTGTAATAGGGGTCGCGCGCCATCCGGGGCCGAAAGGCGAGCTGGCGGGCCGAGTTGGCGCCGGTGGCGATGTCGCCGCCTATGTAGTTTGCATTATAGGAGGATAGGTCCGCCGGTGAGCGCTCGGCCCGCGCCACGATCCGCTCCCGCAGCCCCGGGGCAAACCGCTCGATCTGGTCGATCAGCGCCTCGGAGGCGTCGCCGTCGTAGCCGTGGGGGACGTGGGCGTAGGCCCAGATCGGGTGTAAATCGCCCCGCGAACGGCTCGGGTCGGCCAGGTATTGCTGGGAGAGCAGGACAAACGGCCGCTCCGGCATCCGGCCTCGATTGACCTCGTTCTCGGCCTGGACCAGCTCGGCCAGGCTGCCGATCAGATGGACGGTGCCGGCCCGGCGGGCCGCCTCCGAGCGCCACGGTACCCCGCCCTCGACCGCCAGGTCGACCTTGAAGGTGCCGGGGCCGTGGCGATAGCGGCGGTAGGCCCGGGCAACCCGGGCGGGCAGTCGCTCGGCCGCAATCTCGGCGACCGCGGCCGGGGCGAGGTCGAAGATCACGATCTCAGCGTCGCCAAGCAGCGAGAAGTCGCGGACCTCGACCCCGGTCTCGATCACCCCGCCATGCGCACCGAGCGCCGCCGCCAGGGCGTCGCTGATCGCCCGCGAACCCCCCTCGGCGACCGGCCAGCCGCCGGCGTGAGCGGCGCAGACCAATGCGCAGCCGATCGCCGACGACATCGGGGCGCCGAGCGCCCTAAACGAATGGGCCGCCACCCCACCCCACAGCGCTCGGGCCGCCGGGGTCTTGAAGGCCCGCGCCAAAAGCGCCGCCGGGAGCAGGGTCGGGGCGCCGAACCGGGCCAGCGCGAGTGGCCGCCGCGGTAGGTGCATCAGCGGCCCCATCAGGTCCTCGCCGAGGTCTGAAAACGAGCGCGAGGGGGCGCCAAACACCCGCTTCCAGCGCTCGCCGTCGGCGCCGAGACCGGCCGCGGTCTCCTCAATCGAGCGATACACCGCGACCGCGTCGGGTCCGGCAGGATCGTCGAGCGGGTGGGCCAGGTCGACCTCGGGCCAGCACCATCGCAGGCCGTATCGCTCCAGCTCGGCGGCGACGAAAAAGGGCGATCCGACCCCCATCGGGTGGGCCGCCGAGCAGTGATCGTGCAACAGGCCCGGGACGGTCAGCTCGCTGGTCCGAGTGCCGCCGCCGATCGTCGCCGCCGCCTCAAGGACGGTTACCGAGACCCCGGCTCGCGCCAGCTCAAGCGCCGCCGCAAGACCGTTCGGCCCCGACCCGACGACGATTGCGCTGGCGCCGGCGCGGCTCACGGCCGGGCGGCTGCCGCCAGCTCGCTTGCCGCCAGGCCGGGGCCGCCGATCACCTCGACCGCGATTCGTCCCCCCGACTCTTGATCGAGCCACGGTTGCCGCCGCACCATGTCGGCAACCGAGACCCAGCCCTGCTCGACCAGGCCGGTCGCGGCGTCGTGGATCCGATAGTGCTGGCGGCCTGAGCCGAGCGCCTCGGCCTCGAGCATGATCACCCGCAGCTCGCCCGGCTCGAAATTACACCGCTCCTGGACCGCCGCCAATAGACCCTCGTTGTGGAAATGGCCGTCGCCGAAGTTGTAGCCGTTGCAGATCCCCGAAATCAGCTCGCCCTCGCGGATCGCGTAGTCGGCGGGCTGCTCCATCGCGCGCGGCCATAACCCGACCAGGGCGCGACCGTGCGAGTGCATGGCGCGGAAGGCGAGGCCCTTTCCGAGTAGTTGTTCGGCGACCTCGCGGCCGTAGATCGGGGCGACCTGCTCAACGACCGCCTTGGCCGCCTTGCGGACGCCGCGGTCAAGCTTTGCCTCAGCGCCGCTTGCCAGCTTGAAGCACCACTGGCTGGTCGCCCAGTTGCCCGCGTAATAGCGCATCGACGCCAAGAACGAGATCTTGTCGGGGCGCAGGTTGCCGAGCAGCGGGATCGCCACCAAGACGATCGAGAGGAAGCCGAGCAGCCCGACCGAGTCGAGGCTGGAGAGCGGCTGATCGCCGTTCTCGGCAAACAAAAAGCCGATCCCGAAGATCATCATCAGGTTCCATTCCAGCGGCACCGCCAGCGGGAAGGTCGAGAAGATATGGGTGTGGAAGGCGATCATGACGAGCGCCGCGACGGCGCCGATCGTGCCACCGCTGCTGACCAGCAAGACGGTTGGAACGCCGAGCTCGACCGCGGTGCCAGCGTGCGCCAGCATGGCGCCAAACCGTGACGGCCGCAGATCGTCGGGGTGATCGCGCCACAGCCGACGCTTGAAGGCGCGGGAGCGATTCCACGGCGTGTTGGCGGTCATCACGGTGACGACAAACGGAAAATGGCGGTTCAGCTTCGACGAGGCGGCGCCCCACCACAGGGCGACCCAGACCAACTGCGAGGCGACCACCAGGTTCTCGATCGGGAACAAGAAGACAACCAAGAGGGTTCCGTAGTGCTCGGAGCGGGCGGCCAGGAACGGCACCTTGTCGCGGAGGCCGAGCGCTCCGAGGCAGCCGAGCAAAACGATCAGTGGCGCCGCTTCGAAGCCGCCGTCGGCAGCCGGATCGGACCCCAAAAGCCAACTGCCCGCGCCGAGCACCCCAAGCGCCAACCCAACGTCGATCGCGGCGCGAGTGCTGCCGGCGGTCAGCGGGACCCGGTTCGGCCACGGCGGCTGTCGGATCGTCCCGACCCAAAGCCAATGAGCGATCGCGGCGACCGGCGGGACGAAGCGGAAGGTCAGCGGCATCGAGCCGGCGCCGAGCCCGCAAAACTCCCACAGCATCACCCAGACAACCGCCTTCTCGAAGACGATCGGCTCGCTCCACCAATCGCCGATATCGCCGAGGCCTCCAAGACCTTCGGTGCTCGCCGAGATCAGCCAGGCCGCGGCGAAGACGAAGCCGACGCACTTCAGGATGTAGAGGAGGTAGACCGCGTAGGGGGTGCCAAAGCCGTTCAGCGCCCAATCGGCGGCGAGCGGTTTGATCCGCCCCCGCGGTGATAGCCCGGCCCACTGCACCGGGTCGATCGGCGGCTCGGCTGGAGTGAGGAATCCCACGCTCGCTGCGCCTCAAAGGTTGGCTGTCAACCAGCCAGCGCGGCCTTCCAGTGGGTCTGGTCGAGCGTGCAGCGGGTGTAGCGCTCGTTGCCGACGAAGAAGGTGACGGTGAAGCGCAGCGTCCCCTTGAACTTGCGCGGGCCGGTCCGCTGCCCCTTCATTCCGAAGTTGTAGGTGGCGGTGTAGTCGCCCTTGCCGACATCCTGGGCACCGGTGGCGCGGAAGCTGTCTGGGTTGGCACGGCGCACCCCCTTGAAGTTGAAGTGGCCCTTGAACGAACCGAAATCGTGATCGCACGGGGCCCGGACCGCGAAGAACCCCTTCTTGACGGTGCCGGAGGGGTCGGTGGTGAGGCGAATCGGGCGCGCCTGACCGCTGCGGCCCTTGTAGAGGTCACCGGCCAAAGCGGCGGGCGCGAGCAGCGCCGATCCGAGGCCGACCGCAACGACGATCGCGACGGCGCGGCGAGAAAATCGCGACCGAGCGGCGGTCGTGGTGGTGGGACGCGGGGCGGTGGAAACGGGGGCGGCTTGGCTCATGGCTGAACCCTAGCGAGCGCGTCAGCGAAAGGGGCCGCCTGCCGGTCGCAAGCGACCCGACATGGGCGGCCGCCTCCCGGGCGTCACTAAGCGGGCCGATCCTGCGGCTATCGTCAGCAATCGTGGCCGCGCCCGAGGAGAACCCCAACTACGACGCGGTGGTGCGGCTGGATCGAATCCGCTACGCCAGCGACGACGGCGCGTTTGTCGTCGCGTACGGCTCGCTCGATGACGGATCCGAGATTGCTCTGGTCGGGCCGATCGGCCACCTCGAGGTCGGCGAACAGGCGCGAATCGAGGGCGAGTTTGCGGTTCACCCGAAATACGGTCCGCAGATCAAGGTGAGCGCGGCCGAGCCGGTCGATCCGGTCAACCGCGAGGGGGTACTGCGGTACCTGCGAACGATCCCCGGGATCGGGGCGAAGCGAGCGCTGCGCCTCTACGAGGCCCACGGCGAGGAGACATTTGAGGCGATCGACGCCGATCCAGCGGCGGCCTTTGAGGGGCTCGGCGGGATCGGGGTCGAGCGGATCGCGGCAGCGGTCGAGGCCTGGCGCTCGCGACGGGGACAGCGGCGGATCTACTCGCTCTTGGCCCCGCACGGGCTGGCCCGGTTTGCCGCCGAGCTGATCGCCTGGCACGGCGCCGAGGCCGAGCACCGGCTGCGGGCCAACCCCTATGAGCTGACAACCCTGCACGGGGTCGGCTTTATGAGCGCCGACCGGGTCGCGCTCGGGCTCGGGATCGAGCGCGATTCGCCGCAGCGGATCGAGGCGGCGGCGGTCCACGCCCTGGCCGAGGGGGAGCGCTCCGGACACACCCACCTGCCGATCAACGAGCTTCTCCTACAGACTCGTCGCCTGGTCGCAATCGCGGTCGAAGAGGAGATGCTGCGGTCGCTGATCGAGCGCAGCCCGGTCACCGTCCGCGACGGTTCGCGGGTCTATCGAGCCCTGACGTTGGCCCGCGAGGAGGAGTTGGCGGCGGCACTGCGAGCCCTGGCCGCCTCGAAGCCGTCGCTGTCGTGGTCGATCGAGCGCCCCGAGGACGAGGCGGCGGCGGATGACCAAGGCAACGACGAGGGCGCAGGCGTGGTGGACGACGCGGGCGCCGACCTCGCGCAGGACGTAGGCGAAGCGGAGGCGGACGCCAAAGCCGGGGCGGGCGACGAGCTGACCGAAGCGCAGCAACAGGGAATCGAGAACGCGCTCAAAGCGCCACTCTCGGTGATCACCGGCGGCCCCGGGACCGGCAAGACCCACCTTACCCGCAGGCTGTCGCAGCTGACCGCCGCAGCCTCGATCCGGATGCTGCCGGTGGCGCCAACCGGGCGGGCGGCGCGCCGGCTTGGCGAGGCGACCGAGGACTTCGAGGCGATGACGGTGCATCGCGCCCTTGAGTGGATCCCCGGGATGGCACCGCGACGCGACGAGAGCGATCCGATCGAGGCCGATTTGGTGGTCGTTGACGAGTCGTCGATGCTGTCGCTTGAGATCGCCCACCAGCTCCTTTTGGCGATCGGCCCGGAGACCCACCTGGTCTTGATCGGCGATGCCGACCAGCTACCGCCGGTCGGGCCGGGAATGCCGTTTCGGGAGCTGATCGACTCCGAGATCGTCCCGGTGGTGCGACTCGACCACGTCTTCCGCCAAGCCCGGCGCTCGATGATCGTCGGCGCCGCCCACGCGGTCCGGACCGGATCGGTGCCGCGCGGCGAGCCCGGCCCCGACGAGGACCAAGACCTCTTCCTGCACCGCCGCCGCAGCCCGGCTGATCTGGCCGAGGACGTGGTCAAGATCGCGACCGTCCGGATCCCCGAGCGATACGGCCTCGACCCGGTTCGCGAGGTCGCGGTGCTGGCGCCTCAGTACCGCGGGCCGCTCGGGATCGACGCGCTGCACACCGCCCTTCGCGATGTCCACTGCGCCCGCGCCTCGCCCGCCTGCAACGATCGCTTCCGAATCGGCGAGAAGCTGATCGCGACCCGGGGGATGCCGGAATCGGGGATTACCAACGGCACCGTCTTGATCCTCGACGCCGATGACGCCGACGCCGAGATCCTCTACCTCGAGACCGACTACGGCGAGATCATCGAGATCGACTACGGCGACGCCGACGCGCTGCGGGGCGGCTTTTGCACCTCGGTCCACAAGGCGCAGGGATTCGAGATCGAGGCGGTCGTGGTCTGCCTCCACTCGACCCATGCGAGACCGCTTCTGAGCCGCAACCTCCTCTACACCGCGATCACCCGGGCGCGGTCGCTCTGCGTGATCGCAGGCGACGACCGCGGCCTCGCCCGGGCGGTCAAGAACACGACCGCGCTGGACCGAAACAGTGCCCTGGCGGAGCGGCTGCGCGAGCCGCCCACCTAAAAGTCAGGCCCCTACCGCACTAGCTTGGTCGTTCGATGAACCCAAGCGCGGCGGCGTTGAACTCTCGCGCATGCTCGAGGTTCATCCCGTGCGCCGCCCCCTCGATCACAGTCAGCTCGGCGTCGACGATCGCGGCGGCGATCTCCTTTGACTTCCAGACCGGGATCAAGACATCGCACTCGGCACCGATGACGTGGGTCGCCACGGCGATCTCGACGAGCCGGTCGCGGACCTCATGACGCGAAGCAGCGGCTGCCTGGCGGCGAAACCCGTCGGGGTGCTGCGGATGCGGGCTCGCCAGGATCCGTTTGATCGCACGCTCGCGGACCCGATCGTCCTCGTAGGTTTCTGCCGACAAAGTCAGGATCAGCAAGTGCTCAGCCTCCTCGCGGGCCCGCGCGAGCAGTTGCTCCTCGCTCGGCTCGGTCAGCGGTTCGCGCGGTGCCCAGGTTGCCCGCTGGCGCTGGCGCCACCAGCGCCCGCCGCCGGCCCAACTCGCGCAAATCGTCAGGGTGAGCAGCCGCTCCGCCGCGATCAGCGCGATCTGCTGGCTGATCGCGCCGCCCATCGAGACCCCGAGCAGATGAAAGCGCCCCAGCCCGAGGTGATCAGCCAGCGCCAAGGCATCCGCTGCCATATCGGATATCTCATAGGGCGCGTGCGCGTAGCCGGAGCGCCCGACATCGCGGTTATCGAAAATCACCAGGCGGTGCGCCTCGGCGAAGGCCTCGACGTTGAGCGCCCACTGGCTACAGTCGGCGCCCAGCCCCATCACGCACAAAAGCGGCGGCGCATCGGCGGGGCCGTAGCACTCGTAGTGAAGATCGACCTGGTTGCAAACGGCGCTGCTCACGAGTCGGAGTACGACGCCTCAAACGCCATCCCAACCGACTCCGGCTCCCAGATCCAGAGCCAGCTCTGCCCCGCCGAGACCTCGAAGCACACCCGCGAGTGGCGCGAGCCGCGCGTCTCGAGGTAGAAACCGCCGCTGCGACCGGCCTCGCGCGAGCGAACCGCGATTGAGTCGAGTCCGCCGATCACCCGTCACCCTCGATCGCGGCGCGAAGCCGATTCTCGCGCTCGATCAGCGCCGGGGTGATCGCGTCGCCGAAGTCCTCGATCTCAACAAACGGGCGCAGCTCCAACACCTCGGGCGAGAGGCCGGGCCCCGGTGACGGCGCCTGCTTCGCCCACTCGATCGCATCATCAAGCGATTCGACATTCCAGATCCAGTAGCCCGCGACCAATTCCTCGGCGGGGGCAAACGGGCCCTGCTCGACCGTCGGCTGATCGCCGCCAAGGGTAACCCGAACCGCAGCCGAACTCGGTTTGAAGCCGTCGCCGTCGGCAATCACCCGCGCGGCCACCAGGCGCTCGTTGAAGGCCCCCATCGCCTCGAGAAACTCGGTACTAGGCATCTCCCCCGCCTCGCTTCCCTTGCTCGCCTTGACCAAGACCATGATCCGCATCCGCTCGCTCCTAACCCGTTTGAGGTTCGCCGGTTCCGAGCCGATCCTAGCCGTCGGAGCCCGCCACAACACCAGCCCTGAACCGGCGACCGCGCCCGCCCGGCGCCTCGACGGGGCCGCTCACCGCCAGCCGAGCACCTCGCTCGGCCAGTCGGCGGGCCGCTCCGCCAGCCAGCGGGAATTGGCGCCGGCGGACCGCTGACCTGGTCAAGTTGGTCGACCAACTGCTACAATCCGTCCATGGAAGTTACGGTTCAGGAGGCAAAGACCCATCTGTCGCGGTTGCTTCGCCGGGTCGAGGCTGGCGAGTCGGTCCTGATCCGCCGCGGCAGCGAGCCTGTCGCGATTCTCGTCCGGGCACCCGCGACCCCGGGGCGACGCCGAATTTGGGGCGATCTAACGGGCGCGATCGGCCCGGAGTTCGACGATCTGCCCGACGACTTTGAACCCCACCCGTGAAGCGCCTTCTGGTCGATACCAACGTCGTCGTCTGGCTACTCCTAGGCGACAAAGCCGCGGTTTCGGAGACCGCCAAGTGCGCACTCCAAGACGAACGCAACTCGATCTCGATCAGCGCCGTCAGCGTTTGGGAGATCGCGATCAAGCGCTCGGTCGGGAAGATCGAGATCGCCGACGGGTGGGCACGGACCTTGGCCCGGCTCGACTTCGACCCGATGCCGGTAACCGCAGAGCACGCCGCGCAGGTCGAACATCTGCCCTGGCATCATCGCGACCCGTTCGACCGGCTACTGATCGCCCAGGCATCGCTCGAGCGCCATCTGCTTGTCAGTGCCGACTCGCGGATCACCAGCTATGAGGTCGAGGTGCTGTGGTGATCGCGGCAGGTTCCGCCGAACCGGCACTCGCCGACGCTCCGCGCTCCGGGAATTAAGCGAAGCGGGCGCGGCCGAAGCGGGCGCGGCCGTTCCCACAAGTCCTGACCGGCAAGCCGATTGGCAGCGGCGAGATCGCTGCTCGAGGGCTGGCCGAGCGCCTCACCCCGGATCCGCCGCGCTCGGGTCGATCAGCGCCACCCCGGCGGCGACAAAGTCTCGACGGTTCAGGGTTGCGATCGTTAGGTCGCGGGTCAGCCCCGTCGCCGCGATCAAGCTGTCCTTGATCGGCATCGCGCGGCCGCTGGCACGCAGGCTGGCGAGCAATTCGGCCCAGCGAAGTCCGGTAGCGGCATCCCACGGAACGCACTCGAGCGTCGCAACTCCATCGTCGAACCAGCGCTCCAGCCGGGTTCTGCGGCGACCACTTCCCAACAACAGAATTCCAAATCGAACCTCGCCCAAAATAATCGGATCGACCGCGATCTGGTGCTCATTTCGTCGCAGCCACCCCACCACCCGCCGATCCGGCGCGGGCTTGGTTGCCTCGGACAGAACGCTTGCGTCAACCAGGTACCGCAGCATCAGGCCAATCAGATCGAGTCGGTTGGCTCCGACTCGATCGGCCTGAACCAATCCCGCTCCGGGCAGGCCAAGAGCCAATCGACGACTCCGCGGTTCGGGGACGCCACCCGCGTCAGTCGGTACTCGTCGGTGCCGAGTCGCTCGACCTCGAACTGCTCCCCGGCCCGAATTCCGTCCGCTTTTCGGAGCTTTGCGGGGAGCACGATTTGGCCCTTCGTTGAGATCGTCGTCCTGATTGACGTAAGATACCAGCTTACTTGCCCCTGGCCACCCGCCACCACGGGGGCTCCAATACAGCCTGCGGTCGGCCCGCTCTCCAGAGCGGCTGTCGAGTTTTAACCTAGATCCACCGAAAATAGCGCCGATTCCGTCCGAGCCAGGTGCTTAAATATCGTCCTAAGCAGGGCTTTTGCAGCAGACGCAACCAGCGACTGGGGCCCCGACAGGAGGACACCCAA
>JAHEXU010000280.1 GCA_023251975.1 bacterium
TCGTGATCTTTGCGGCCGGTACCGGCAACCCGTGTTTTACAACCGATACGGCGGCGGCGTTGCGGGCGCTGGAGATCCATGCCGAGGCGATCCTGATGGCCAAGCACGGGGTCGAGGGCGTCTACGACGCCGATCCGCGAACCGTTCCCGATGCCAAGTTCCTCGCCGAGATCTCACACCGTGAGGCGATCGAGCGACGACTCGAGGTTATGGACTCGACCGCGCTCACCCTGTGCATGGAAAACGACCTTCCGATCCACGTCTTCAACATGGCGAGGTCCTCGAACATAGATAGGATCGTCTGCGGCGAGCGGGTCGGAACCCTGGTCGCCTGATCACCCAGACCCGCTCGAGGAACCCCATGATCGAAGAACTGCTCAAAGACGCGCGCTCGCGAATGGCGAAGTCGGTCGAATCGACCGGAGGCGAGTTCGCGACCTTTCACACCGGGCGGGCCAGTCCGCACCTGCTCGACCGAATCGTGGTCGATTACTACGGGGTCGAAACGCCGCTCCGCCAGCTCGCCAACATCGCTGCCCCCGAGGCCCGCTTGCTGACGCTGACGCCGTTCGACAAGGGCGGGATGGGCGCGATCGAGAAGGCGATCCTCGAATCCGATGTCGGCCTCACCCCGAACAACGACGGCAAGCTGATTCGGCTGCCGATCCCCGAACTCAACCAGGAGCGACGTCGTGAGATGGTCCGGGTGATCCACGGTGTCGCCGAAGAGGGGCGGATTGCGATTCGCAACATCCGCCGCGATGTCATGCACGACCTTCGCGAGCTCAAGGAGGAGGGCGAGGTGGGCGCCGACGACGAGCACCGCGCCGAGGGCGATTTGCAGAAGGTCACCGACGATGCGGTTGGCCGGATCGACGCGCTGATGAAGGCGAAAGAGCAAGAGATCCTCGAGGTGTGAGCGCCGACGATACGGCGGCCCGCACGGTCGCGATCATTATGGACGGCAACGGTCGTTGGGCAGGCGACCGCGGATTGCCGGTTCTGGAGGGCCATCGGGCTGGCTCAAAGGTTCTTAAGCAGACCGTCAAGGACGCGGTCAAACTCGGGATCGAGGAACTCTGCGTTTATGCGTTTTCAACCGAGAACTGGACTCGGCCCCGCTCCGAGGTGAGCGGGTTGATGGACCTGTTCGCCGAGCTGATCGAATCGGAGACCCCCGAACTCGACAAGCAGGGCGTGCGAATGGCGTTTATCGGCCGCCGCGGTGAGGTCTCGGAGCGGCTTCGTGATCGGATGGGGTGGGCCGAGCAGAAGACGGCCGACAACAATCGGTTGCGGCTCTTTGTCGCCTTCAACTACGGCGGTCGAGCCGAGTTGCTTGACGCCGCAGCCCGTTATCAGGGCGGCGGCGAGGAGGAGTTCGCTCGGCTCCTCTATGCCCCGCAGATGCGCGATCCCGACCTAGTGATCCGGACCAGTGGCGAGCAGCGCCTGTCGAACTTTTTGCTCTGGCAAAGCGCCTACTCGGAGCTCTACTTCAGCGATCGGTTGTGGCCCGACTTCGAGATCGAGGAATTACGCCGCGCCCTCGACGAGTTCGCCGCGCGGCGTCGACGCTACGGCGGGCGCTAGGGAGCGTAGTAGACCGAGCCGGGGAAACCTCGGCACTTGGCGAAGGACCCATACAAAGGCCGACTTCACGCGGCACCTGGGACAGGTCGGACCGCGATCCCCCGATGGCCCACATCCTGGCTCTGCCGGGGGATGGAACTTATATGGTATGGCTATGGGATCGAGCCAAGGTCAAAGAGAATCGGTCGACTAGCGATGCTCGAATCCGGCCGATTCTCACCCGGCTCGTTGCCCAGGGCAGCTTGTTACTTGGGGGCGTTGGGTCTGTTGTCGTTGCTCGGCCTGGTCGCCGTTCGGGGGCCGCCAACCTCTCGGGCGTCCGCCAGGCCACATCACCCGGTCGGCGAACGCACCGGCGATTCTGGAAGGCTCGTCTTTGCGCGAGCCAAAGAATTCCGGTTGCTTCCGAGTGAAACTGGAATTGGCGCGCCCTCTCATCTGTTTACGGTAGACGGCGATTGTTACGCGCCACGCAGGCTGACCACCAACGCCTGATCTAGCGCCACGAACCGTGACGACGGCACGATTCGCCGTTGTTGTTGTTTTTCGTCGTTGTTGGTCGTTCGTTCGTTCGTTCGTCGTTCGTTCGTTCGTCGTTCGTTGGTCGTTCGTCGTCGTTCGTTCGTCGTTCGTCCTCGTCCGTCGTCCGTCGTCCGTCGTTCGTCCGTCGTTCGTTGGTCGTCC
>JAHEXU010000281.1 GCA_023251975.1 bacterium
GGTGCTCGGGCGGTGCCGAGGTTGAGCTGCGCGCCGTAGTTCCCGAGTTGGGGAGCTCGTAGGCACCAAAAAGGCTCTCAACCCCGTATGCAGAGCGGGATTGAGTGCCCTTTACCGCGGTGATGCACTCGGACAAAAACCATGTCGGCCGCCCGCGTCGGCGGCGTCGCCGACGGACCAAAACACGAGGCCGAGGCAGGTCGAACTCGCCGAGCAGCCGTCCCGGCGATCGCGCGCCGGGACTGAACGCTCAGGTCTCGTCGCGAATCGCTTCGAGCTTCGCCAGGTCGAGGCGGTCCTGATCCCGCCCGGCCGCCCGCTTCATCTCAACGAGGTGGTGATAGCCACAAAACCGCACGCGAACTCCAAAGACCTCATCCTCGATGGCCTCGGCATCGAGCGCGTCATAGGTAATGACGGGCTCGAGGCGCTGGAGAACGTCGAGCCGGCCTAACTTCGTCTGCAGGACCCATCTGCCGCCCGCGGCCAGGCCCTCGAAATTGGGAAGTACAAGCTCGTCAGGTTCAAACTCGTCCGCGCCCGCAATCACGTAGTCGAGTTCAGCAAGCAACTCGGCAAGGCGTCTGAGGTTATCCGGGGATGGATCCGGGACCAGGTCGATGTGCTTGGTTGCCCGCGGATGGCCGTGGGCGCCGACCGCGAGGCCGCCGACGATGATGAAGCGAATGTCGGCGGTGCTCAGGGCCGCCAACATTGATCGTGCATCGAGCGCGGCCGGGTGGCTCACGGCGACCGCCGGCGACGGGCAGCCAGCGCCGTCAGCTCGCGACTGAGCTCGATCTGCCATTCGACGCGCCGTCCGGGCGTGGTCCTGAGGAACTCCGCGCGGTCGGCAGCAAGGCTGGCGCGGCGTAACTGCTCCCAGTCGGTCTTTTCGGGCTGCCGCCGTGCCATCGCCGATACCGTAGCGCGCCCGGCGCCCGGCGCTCAGACGCGGCGCAAGCGCGGACGATCGTACAGTCGTGTCCGCGACGGCGGCACTGATGCCACCTTCTCCGCCCGGCAATCCGGATGCCCCACGCTCCCGACGACGCGCCGAAGCACTGAGCGACCGGTATCGGGAGACCGAGGCGATCCGGATCGCGAAGGATGTGCTCAGCGAGGCGCCGGATACCGCGCCGAAGTGGGCGGCGATCACGCGGGTGCATCTCGCGGTGGATGAGCCGGGCGGGTGCGGTCTCGCGGCTGGAAAAAAGGCGTTTAGGCTTGATTCCGAGGATGCCTGGATCGCGCGCCTGCTTGCCGCCCGCGAAGGCGCGGTGGGGAAGCTGAAGAGCGCCCGGAAGTGGGGGCTACGGCAGCTCGAACTCAACCCCGACGACATTCAGGCCCCGCTGGGCGTCAACGAGGTGGAGTTGCTGCTCAGCAAGCATCGGAGGTCGATGCGTAACACAACCCTGAAGTCCTCCCCGACATGGTCGGCAAAGCTGGCAAAGTTGGAGGACAGTGATGGCAGTAAAAGGAGTCGGCAGGCAGAATGACGTTTCGCCCGCAGACCGCGCCGAACTCGAGCGGATCGTCGCCGCGACGAGCTCGCAGGTTCGCACGGCCCAGCGGGCCCAGATTGTGTTCGCTGTAGCACGAGGCCTGACCGGCGCCGAGATCTCGGCCGCGGTGGGATGCTCGTCATAGCCGAAGGTGCGCGCCTCCGAGGCCGCGAACGCGCGCCAGCGGTGCTCGTTCAGCCGGGGCCGGTCTCTCGATCATCAGGCCGTCGATCGGGTGCTCACAAAGCGGGCCTCGACCACGGTCGCCTGCAAAGCAAGACCGAGCCGTCGCCGGGGGCGCTCGCGCTGTTCGGCCCAAGCACTTCGGGGTTTGACTAGTCCACTCCCAATCTTGCTGTCTCGCTTTGAGCTCGACCTGCTGGCGAACGGCGATCAGCCCGCCGGGATCAATGAACTATTCTCGCCCCAGCAGACCGCCGAGCCGCTGCGTCGGAGGCCGCAGGTGTGATCGCCGCTGGCGCCGATTTGGGTGAAGGCGCCGCTCGGGGGGCCTGACGGACCGTATTTGTTGTGGCCCCAGCAGACCGCCGAACCGTTGCGTCGGAGGCCGCAGGTGCGGTTGTAGCCGACGCTGATTTGGGTGAAGGCGCCACTCGGGGGGTCAGATTGACCGTATTTTTTGCGGCCCCAGCAGACCGCCGAGCCGCTGCGTCGGAGGCCGCAGGCGTGGTTGCCGCCGGCGCTGATCTGGGTGAAGGTGCGACTCGGGGGGGTGGATTGGCCGTAGCCGTTGCGGC
>JAHEXU010000282.1 GCA_023251975.1 bacterium
TAGCTGCAGCATTCGATTAAATGCGGTTGTGACCCGCATGTTGTCCTCCTCGCAGGTAGAGGGTTTTTGATGGAAGACGCGAAGCCTGCCGGATGGGGCGACTGCGGGTCGCCTAGGTTGCTCAATCGGTGCGGCGGATCACCTGGGCGCTTTGCGCGGTCTGCGAGCGGGCTCAGGGCGAACCGCGGCGAAATTCCACCCCCAATCGGCGAGGAGAACCTGAAAGAGCAGCTTCACCTCAATCCGGCGGTTCGATCAGTGGGCGCTCCGGCGCGCATCGAAGACGCTGATGGAATCTCGGAGCACCGCCGGTATCAGACACCGTCGCCGATCACATCACCGTCCTCGACCAAGCGCTGGAGCAGCTTGCCCCAAAAGCGCTTGACGGCAAGATCTTGGTCCGCATCGATGGCGCTGGGGCCAGTCACGAGCTGCTTCAATACCTGCGCGAGGCGGGGATCCACTTCGCCCATCAGGATGGTGTATCCCGTGCGGCCACTCACCGGCTTGGGCACCAATCCTCGCGGATCGTCCTGCTTCTTGGACGCCTGGCGATCCAATCATCGCGCCTTTCGCGTTCGCCGAATCATCCGGCGTGGCCGGAATCCGACTCTAATATAAGACTCTGGGCGACCGAGAAGGTCGAGGAGTTGCCGTTGGAGCGCAGTGAGCCGGGGCTGGAACTTCTGGATGCGTTGGTATTCGCGGTTCCGAGATCGTCGTCCTGGATGTCGGCGAAGTGGTCGAATACGCGCGCGGCGGGCGGGGCGGTGCAGGAGCGGTGCGAGGTAGAGCGGCAGGTCGGCGATTTCCTCCCGTGTCATCGCGGCGCGCAGTTCGCTTTACGATCAGGCAGCAGCACAGCAGGGCGAGGCAAGCGAACAGGGGCCTCGATGCGCCGCAGGGCCGGCGCTTTTTGAGGTCGGGCTGGTAGCGATAGGCGCCCAGTAGCTCGGCGTCGCTGAGCGCTCGGCCGTTACTGATCAAGGGAAGGCACCCGTCGGTCACGGCGTCGTAGGCAACCTTGTCGGCGCCGATCTCAAAGCGCAACCGAAAGGTCGTCTTCTCGGTCTTTCGGTAGCGGATCTCGGGACCAGGGCGCCCCCGCGTTTCCTCGCGAAACCCCTCCTCTGCGGCCTCGGCGTTGAGCGCCTTCGCGACGGACTGGCGAACAGCGGCGAGCGTCCATCGCCGACAGGACGGTCCGGCGAGCGTTGCCTGCACCGCCTCGAGGGTGAGCATCCCGCGCTCGATCCGGGCGCGACGGGCCTCGGCGGGTTGGGCCGACCTCGGGGTGGGGTATCAAAAGTCGCTTCAACAACAAGAATCCCGGCGCTGTGCTCGATGATGTCTTTGACAACGAGCCGTCGGCCATCAGGGTCAAGGCGCCGAATGACTGATGCACGAGCCCAAATTGATCGCTGAGCGGGAGGAAGGCCGGGATCCGCGCTTCGACGAGATTTGGCGCCGCCACTACGGCTCCGTGCTCGGGTTTGCTCGTCGGCGGACGGCAGACGACCAGACGGCGCAGGTGTTACGCGCCACGCAGGCTGACCACCAACGCCTGATCTAGCGCCACGAACCGTGACGACGGCACGATTCGCCGTTGTTGTTGTTTTTCGTCGTTGTTCGTCGTTCGTTCCTTCGTGGGTCGTTCGTTCGCCGTTCGTTCGTTGGTCGTTCGTCGTCCGTCGTTCGCTCGTTGGTCGTTCGTCGTCGTCCGTTCGTCGCACCCCGCCCCCGCCCGGGTAGCCGCCCCTCCCGCCGCGTAGCTGCAGTCCGTAGGACAAAGCGGAGCGGCGGGAGGGGCGGCGCCCTCGGCGACCCCCCAACCCGGCCCGATCGGCGAAACTACGCCGACTGAAAAGACGCGAGGTGCCCCAACGAATTTGGGTGCGGCTCTTTTGAAGGGACCATCACCCCGCCCTCCCCGGCGCCCCCGGAATCACCCCGCTGGCGAACCGCGACTCATGCACCCGCCGGCGCTCCCCGGCCAGGTGAAAGCGCCAGTACTCCTCGAAGTCCCCGTTGCTCACGATCGCCCGTAGCTTCAGGATCGCCTCCGCCCCCTCGAGCCCCCACCGTGCCCCGGTCAGGTCCATCCGGTCCTTGACGAGGTGGCGACACGCCCCCTCGATCACTCCGGTGGCGATTGGCCAGCCCTTTCGCCGAATTGGCGACCATAGCGCCAAGCCTATCCGGAGTGCCTCGGCGTAATCGAGGTAGGGCGCCTTATTGGTCAGGTAGCTCGCGCA
>JAHEXU010000283.1 GCA_023251975.1 bacterium
GCGCTGCTATTCCGGCCTTACACCGCCGTCGCCCGCTCGATCCTCGACCGCCTAAATCGAGCACCTATTCTTGCGCGGGCCCTAATCTGGCGATCGCAGGGCACCGCCTACGAGCCAAAGTGGCCGCGCCGCCGCCGGGTCAGCGCCGCCGCGCCAAGCTCAGCGGTAGGGGTTCGTAGCGGTGGATCTGAGCGCCGTCGGGGTGTTGGCGCACCGGCAATTCGAAGTGGAGGCGGCGCAGCTCGAGTTCGAATCGGCCGGGGCTCGGCTGAGCGTAGGGGGAACTCTGGCCGAGCAGCTCGAGTTTGGCGCGATGGCCGGGCGCGAAATGCCACCCCTGTGGGTGCAGCTGAAAGGTCTGGCGACCATGGCGACGTGGTCGGTAGATGCCGTGGGTGACGAAGCTTTGGGTGCCGTCGGGCGCGAGGTCCCAGAGCCGACCGATGATCTGCGGATGGCGGCCGCTCAGCGTGAGTCGCGCCGTGATCGTTGGCGAGCCGACGAGCGTGAACCCGCCCGGTCCGGCCTCGTGACCGATCAGGGTCGCCGCGACCGGGTCGTCGAGCTCGTCGATCGTCCGGCAGGAGCCGCCACCGCCAAACGGGTCGGTCGTCTGGGCGGTGATCGCGCTGCCGGCGCGCTCGTCGATTTGGAGCGGGCGTTTGTGGTGGAGGCGGACCTCGCCCGGGTGCTGGGCGTGCCAGGTCGGCGCACGGAATGGGCCGAGCTCGGGAGAATCTGCGCAACCTTGGGTGGTGAGCAGGCTGCCCTGTAGCGGCTGCGCGCTGCGCTCGCCCTTCAGATAGCGATCGAACAGGGTCAGGCGCTCGGCGCTCGCAAGCTCTGCCTCGGCGACCAGCGAGCCGCGGTTGTGGGCAAACTCGGCGGCGAAAACGAGCCCGATCGGCGCCTTCGGCCAGCGCTCGCGGATCTTGTTGTAGTAGCGGATCCCCTCGTCGGGCGGCATGATGTCGTCGGTCCAGCCGTTATAGATTAGGAGCGGCGCCGGGCGCTCCCGCTCGGCTCGCGGCAGCCGGTCTTGCAGGTAGTAAGCCGAGTGGTAGCGCCGAAACAGACGCTTGATGTAGCGGAGCAGATCGCGGTCGTAGGGCTTGCCCTGTTCGAGTTCGGCAAACCAGTTGATGATGTCGGCCTCCGGGTCGGCCCCCGGCGGCGCGTAATAACCGGGCAACCCAACCCCGAAAAGGCCGGTCAGGTACGACAGCTTGACGATTCCGGTCCCGTTGCCGTAGTCGTTGGCGGCGCGGAAGTCGAGCGTGTGGCCAGTCGGAACGAGCGCGTAGGCGAGGTCGCTCCAGCCGATCCGGGGCGCCGCGGCGGCGACCCGCATCGGCACCCCGGCGGGGCTCCGCCACGGAACAAAGCGACCGTCGGGCAGCATGACCCGGTCCTTCAGGGTCGCCAGCAGCATCGTCGTGCCGCCGCCGTAGGAGGTCCCGGTGACGCCGATCCGTGGCAGCGCCAGGCCCTCGTCGACCAGCAGGCCGGCGAGATACTGGGCATCGCGCGCCTCGTAGCGGGCATCGGCGAGATGAATCCAGCCATCTTGGCAATCCGGCGTTCGCGTCGCGACGACACCACAGGAGCCGCCAAGGCCTCGCGCGGTGTAGGTGAGGACGGCGTAGCCTTCGGCGGCAAGCTCGAACGGAACCTGTGGCTGATCGAGCCCGGCGGTCTTGTCGGCGCCAAATCCGTGCAAGCCGACGATCAGCGGGTAAGGCGCCTTGACATCGGGCGGTGGCAAAACGATGTCGGCGTCAAGTGGAACCCCGTCCCAACTCGCCACTCGCAGGATCGGCGGCGCCCCCTTGCAGAGCTGGGTTCCTCCCTGCGCCGGCACGCACGGGATTCCGAGGGCGCTGTCCTCTTGCGCCGCAGTCGCGGTCGCTGCGAGCGCGAGTTGCACCGCCACCACGGCGAATAGCCAACCCAATTGGCGCCCGCTCGCCGCGGCTGCGGCGAGCGGGCTCATCCGGCGCAGCCTCAGCACCGAACCGGTTCCGCGGATCGTGGGTCCAGAGCGTTCAGGATCAGCTGGGTGATCACGGGGTCGAAGGCGAGCGCGAGATGGCCGCTGGGGTCGCCGGGGCAGATCTCCTGCAAGACGATTTTCGAGCCGTTCGCGGTCATCGCGGTCGGATCCGCTGAGTGTGCGAGCGCCCGCCAAAGCAAGTGCGTGGACTCGCCCAGCGCGCGAGAGACCGGCGGGAAGAACCGCCCGGGTGCTCTC
>JAHEXU010000284.1 GCA_023251975.1 bacterium
GCGTTGTCTCGAAACTCTTCGCCGTCGCCCTGTTGCCGCTCTACACGGCCCACGTCCTGAAGGCGGACTACGGCGCCGCCGAACTCCTGTTCGCCGCCGTAATCGCCGCCAGCATAGTCGTCCGGTTCGGCCTGATCGAGGCGCTGCTGAGGATCTTCTACCTCCCCGAAGAGGACGGGGACGAGGTGATCTCGACCGGTTTCGCGGCCCTCTTTTGGTCCTCCGGCTTGGCCGCGGCGCTCGCCCTGCTGGCGTCTGGGCCGCTTACCGATTTGCTGTTTTCGAGCCCGGGCGGTAGCCCGCTTGGTGCCGCCGTCGCCGTCGGCACCGCGGTCGGCGCCGAAACCGATTACGCCGAGTTGGTGCGGATCGCGATCGGCGGGCTCTGGTTGCTCACCCTGTATGAGTACCTGGTTACGATTCTGCGCCTCGACGAGCGTGCCCGTGCCTACTTCGTGATCACGATCGCGCATGTCCTGGTTGCGATCCCGTTGACCGTTTGGTTGGTTGTCTTCAAGGAAATGGGCGCGAAGGGGATCTTGCTCGGGAGCTATGCCTCCGGGATCCCGTTTGTCGGCGCGTTCATCTGGAACTGGCGAGCCCGGCTCAGCCTTCGCCCCAACCTCGGCCTGTTGCGCCGGATGGTCCGCTACGGGCTGCCAACGATGCCGGCCGAGCTGTCCCTTTACTCGCTCAACTTCATCGATCGGATCATCATCGTCCGCTACGTCGGGCTCGTCGAAGCCGGGCTTTATGCGCTCGCCTTCAAGTTCAGTCAGGCGATGCAGTTGGTCGTCCGCGGGTTTCAACTCGCCTGGCCTCCGCTCGCCTACTCGATCGAGGACGACACCGAAGCGGCTCGAACCTACGCCGTCGTGGTCACCCTGTTCACGGCGCTATGCGCGTTCATCGTCACCGGTCTGTGGCTGCAGGCCCGCCTGATCGCCGATTTGCTGGCCGACGACTCCTACTTCGAGGCCTATCGGGTGATCGGGCTGCTGTCACTGGGCGGCGCCCTTTACGGCATCTATCTGGCCCTTTTGGTTGTGCTTGGTCGGACCAAGCGGACCGAGTACAACCTGCCGGCAACCGCCGCCGGAATGGTCGTCAACGTCGCGCTCAATCTTGTCTTGGTCCCGACCCGAGGGATTGAGGGGGCGGGAATCGCTTTGGTCGCCTCCTACCTGGTGGTGGTCGTCCTGATGAACTTTTTTACCCAGCGGCTCTTCCCGGTCGTTTGGAGATACGGGCGGATCGCCGTGATCGTTGCGATCGGTGTCGGCCTGGTCGGGTTCGGCGAGGCGGTGCTGCCGAGTCGTGGCCTGGGCGCCTTTCTTTCTCGCAGCGCCGTCTGGCTTGCCTATCTGCCGCTGCTTTACCGCGGCGCCTTCAGCGCCGAAGAGCGCGCGTTTGCGGCTCGCTTGGTCAACCGCCGCTGATCCGGTTGCGCCCCTCCGCCGCCTCGCGGAGCCCGATTCCGCGAGGTCGGAGCGCCTTCCGGGCGTGCAGCCAAAACCAACCGGGCGATCGACCGGGCAAGAAGATCGCCGCCACCGCTCGGGGCAGGTAGGGCCAGGCGTTGAGCGGTCGAGCGACCGCGGCCGCGAACCGGCCGCGGTGGATCCGCATGTAGAGGTCGCGGTTGCGATGGAACTCGACCACCCGCTTTGCCCCGGCGCTCTTGTCGGTCGCGAGTTGCTCGTGGTGGACCGCGGCCGCGCTCGGCACGTAGAGGGTCGGGAAGCCGGCCTCGCCAAGTCGCTTGCAGAAGTCGGTTTCGTCGGAGTAGACAAAAAAGCGAGCGTCGAGCCAACCAACCTGCTCTGCCGCTTGGCGACGAACCAGCAGCGCCGCCGACTGCGCCCAACCAACCTCGCGAGTCTGATCGCCGCCGCTTTGGGTGACCAGTCGACGGTGCAAAAAAAGCGCCGAGTAGAGGCTGGTCCGCAGCCCCGGGAGTCGCCATGCGCAGGGCTGCGCGATTCCGTCTGGGCTGATCAGCGTCGCCCCCGCCGCCCCCGCCGCCGGGACCGCTTCGAGCGCCGCGATCAGGGCGCGAACCGCGCCGTCTTGCAACTCGGTGTCCTCGTTCAAAAGCAGGCAGTACTCGCCCCTCGCCTCGCGCAGGAGCAGGGTGTCGTTGACCGCCTTGCCGGTCCGTCGCCCCAGCCCGATCACCCGCATCCGCTCGCCCAGCTCCCTGTCCTGGGCGGCCAGCAGGGCCAACTGCTCCAACGAGTCGTCGTCGGA
>JAHEXU010000010.1 GCA_023251975.1 bacterium
AGGAGGGGGTTGCCGGGATCGGGAACCTGTTGCTGGCGATGAACGCCCACGTCAACCGAGATTTCCCCTTCATCCTCTACCACGCCGGATTGACCAATCGCGACGGCTCGAGCAAGAAGCCCCAACACGATACCTACAACGACCGCCTGCACGCGCTTTACAAGCCGATGCTGACCGAACTGGCGCACCGCTTCGACGCCTCGATCGACGACTACGACGTGCCGGGGTTAGTGGCCGACGACGACAGCTTCTTCCAAATACTGGTCCAGTGGCGCGAGGCGGCGTGGCAGAACGCAACTCGGCTCGCCGACGCCAAGACCGACGCGGAGCGCCGCCAGGTGGCGCAGTCGATCGAGGCCTACGCAACCTCGGTCGCGCAGTCGATCATTGCCGGATCGCAATATGCGCCGGGCCAGGACGCCGCCCTCCGGGACGCTCGTTGCGCCAGGTTTGGTGGCCAGATCGGCCCGACCTACTCGCGCGCCGCCGACACCGCTCGCCCATCTGGCGGCCGGGCGAGACTTGGCGCCCGCGATCGACTGGTGATCCCGCTCGAATGTCCCTCCGGACCCGGTGACTGCCGCGGCACGGTTCGGGTCCGTACCCCGTGGCATCGCCGCGGCGCCGACAGCTTCGCGATCGCCGGCAAGAAGGTTTTCGGGGTGCCCTTGGGGGGCAGTCGCAGCGTCGTGGTGCCGCTCGGTCCGCTCGAGGCAAAGCGGCTCGCGGCACGGTCCCACCGCGGGGTATGGGTCGGAATTCGCTCGAAGCTGGCACCCGGCGAGGGAGTGACCAGGCGGTGGCGGCTCCGGCTCGATTCCGGCGGTCGCCGCGGTGCCTGAGCATGACCCGGCCGAGTTGCCGACCGCCGAGCAGTGGATCGCCCGATTTGCCGCCGCCGCCGGTGGCGACCCGCCGAGCGCCGAGCAGTTTGAACGCCTGCTGGCGCTAGCCGCCGTCGCCGCCCACTCCTCGCAACGGGTCGCCGCCCCGATCGCCTGCTGGATCGCGGGCCGAGAGGGTCTTGAGATCGATCAGGCGCTACGGATTGCCGAGTCGCTCTCGCGCTCCGGCGCGAGCTCTCGCTGATCGCGACCGGAGGCTTTGAGGAAGGAAGGGAGGCCGGGCGACGGGGTCAGGGGGCGAGCAGGCCGCTGTTGGCGCCGGGGTGGAGCCGGATCACCCGGCCGTCGCTGATCGCGATCCTCGCTGCGGCGGTGCTGCTGATCGAGTAGCTGATCGGGCGCCCTTCGAGACAGGTTCGGGGAGCGGCGATCCGGAGTGCGCTGACCGCTTCGAGGCTGCCGCGCAGAACCGCGTCGCCGCTGGTCGGGGTCCGGCCGGCGGCGCTTTGAACCGTCGAGGTCCACGGCACCGGGTCGGTGCCGCTGCCGCTCGAGTTGGCGAGGTCAACCAGGCTCGCCCCGCACCCTTCGTTGGTCAGGTCGATCGTGCCGTACGCGTGGCGGCCTCCGGAGAGGCGGATCTTCGAGATCCAGTAGGCGTGGTCGTGGCGGATGCCGTAGCGGGGCGCGTCGAGGAACCGCGCCGTCGTGAAGACCACCCGGGCCGGGTTTCGGTCGCGGACAAGATCGGCGCTGTAGGCGGCCTCCTTTCGCCAGTCGTCGAGCAGCGCGAAGGTCAGGTGCTCAGCGGTCGGATGGTCGTAAAAGGTGAAGACGTTGTCGGTGGCGGCGAACGCGTCTCGCATCGCGGTCGCGGTGAAGTAGTGGACCAACTCGTCGGCCTCGCTATAAAGCATCACCGTCGGGATGTTGAGCAGGTTTGGGATCAGGTCGATTGCGTTGCCGACGGCGCCGGCGGTGTAGCTGGGGCCGGGGTAGCCGGGCGGGGCGCCGTTTGAGGCGTTGCCGGTGAAGCCGACCCAGTCGACCGCGCCAGCGAACATGTCGGGGTGCAGCGCGGCGGTTCGGTAGGTGATGTAGCCGCCCTGCGAGTAGCCGCCAGCGAAGACGCGATCCCTGTCGATCGGGTAGGTGCGCTTGACATCCTTGATCACGTCGAGGATGTCGCGTTCGGAGATGTCAGACCCCCAGCCCTCGGTCCCGCGGGCTTCGGGGGTGACGATGATCCGGTTCAGATCCTCGCCGAAGCGCTGCTCCATCCCCGGTTGTCCGACCAGGCTCGCCAGGTTGGCGGCCGAGCCGTGAAAGACCATCTGGATCCCGTGCGGCCCCGGCTGGTCGGGGACGTAGATTCCGTAGGGCTGGTAGCGGCCGGGGAAGTTGAAGGCCTGCTCGAGCCCGATCGTGACATCGCCCCCGCCGTCGCCGCGACCGGGGACGCCGTCGTAGCTGGTTCCCTCGCCGGGGCCGATCGTGTAGTCGGAGCGATAGACCCGCTCTTGAAAGCCGGGGCGAAGCAGCGCCGGGCGGGTCCGACGGTGTCGCATCCGCGGCAGGTGGAGGCGATGCGAGAAGCGGCTGATGTCGCCGCTGGCGAGGGCGATCGCTTGAAGGTCGTCGAACCAGGCACCGGCGGCCGGATCGCTGGTCGCATTTCCGGCATTTTCGCCGTAGGCGGCGCGCTCGCGGCGGCGGAAGGCGATGTTCATTACCTGGTTGGTGGCGGCGTTGACGGTGACCGCCTGGACTCGGATGATCCGAGTGTGTGGAGCCCGGATCTGGCCCCGAATCACGTTGCGGGCCGGGTTGCCACGGTCGAATACCTTCAGCCGCTCCCATCCGTCGCTTGAGATCGGCAGTGCGCCCCACTGCCCGCCGCCGGTCGAGCGGTCGTTGTCGAGGTCGATCGCGACCGCCAGTTTGGTCTGGGTCGGTGTCTGCAGGCCCGACAGGAGGGCGTGGAAGGTGAGCCGACCGGTTCGGGTGTGGCGGATCTTCAGCCGGACCAGGTCGGCCGTCCCCTCGGCACCCGCCGGGTAGGTTTGATCGCCGGCGGTCGGCGAGAGCATGCCGAATCGGGTCGTGTTGAACTGCCCGGTGTCGGCGCCGTAGTCGTCGCCGACGTAGTCGCCGTAGACAATCGTGCCTCGGCATAATGAGGTGCTTCCGGCAACCCAAGACCGCGGCTTCTTGCAGTTGTCGGCCGACCCGGCGCGGGCCGATTCGGCCGACACACCCAGCATCCCCACAACCGCCGCCGCCGCCAGGGCTGCCAACCCCGACGTGCCGCCTCTCCTCAAGCCCGCCATCGCCCTCCAAACTAGCGGATCAAACCGCGCCCGCGCGCCGGTTATCGCCGCCCTGATCCCTCCGGCTCACCGGGCCGGATCGCCTTTGCAGGCTCGGTCGGCCCCTTCGGATTGCATTAATCGCAGTCAGGCAGGGCAGCCAGATCCCGAATCCGGTGCGCGCCGGCCGCGAGGAGAAAGGGCCCTTCGAGGTGAACCGCCCGGGTGGCGCCAGCCGCGTCGATTCATCACCCGGGGTGTCATCCAACGCCCACGCCGTGTGCTCCGCACGACTTCCCCGATTTCCTCACTGACATTTCCGAGGGGATGGCGATCGGCGGCAGTAGCCAAGCATCAAGTCAAGGCGCCGCTGGCTACTCGGTCGGGGCTACTCGGTCTGCCGCGGCTGAATCTGGACCTCGTTTGACCCGGTTGCGGGTGTGATCGCGCTACCGCCACCGCTGAGGGCGCGGCGAACCAGGCCGGGGGCGATCGCGCGCAGGATCGCCGCTGCGCGGTACGGCGATGGCACGAAGACCTCGGCCTTGCGCTCGGTCGCGGTCTTGACGATCGCCGCGGCTACCTTCTCCGGGGTGCTGACGATCCAGCGGGTACGGGCGTTGTCGACGAGTTCGCGTTGCGGGAAGCCCTCGGTCGCCGCGAACCCTGGCAGGACTATCCCGACGTGGACGCCGCTCGGCTTTTCCTCGAGATACAGCGCGTCGCTCCAGGCGCCGAGCGCGAACTTCGAGGCCGAATAGGCGCCGGAGTTGCCGCGCGTCACCTTTCCGGCGGTTGAACCGACGTTGACAATCGCGCTCGGCGCGGCAGCGCGGAGCGCTGGCAAGAGCGCCTCGGTGAGCCGCAGCACAGCCTCGAAGTTGAGCTCCATGTGGCGACGCACGTTCTCGTAGCCGCTCTCGCCGAAGCGGCCCCGCCAGGCCGCCCCGGCGTTGTTGACGAGAAGGTCGAGCCGTCCGCCGGCCTGATCGACCGCCGCCGCGACCGTCGCTGGCGCCGCCGGGCTTGTGAGGTCGACCGCCACGACGGTATGGCGATCGCCGCCATCAAGATCACGGACGAGTTCGCGCAGCCGCTGCTCGCGCCGCGCCACCACGATCAGCTCGGCCCCGTGTTCGCGCGCCAGCAGCCGGGCGGTCGCGGCGCCGATTCCGCTCGAGGCACCGGTGACGAGGGCGATCATCGTCGCCTACCGGGGTAACCGTGATCGGGATCGTCGACGATGGTCGGCCGCGCCGGTGCGCCCGAAGGGCCTCGCGCCAGAATTAGCGCGAGGCCAAGACGGTCGAGGGGCAAGCGGGGCAGTGGGGGCGTGAGCGCGCCATCGCAGCGCCATTTCGGGTTCACGACCCAGCCGCGTTCGCGCCGCTCATCCGAGGGTCCAAGGCCGCGCTAATTGTGGCGCGAGCCCGAAGCGTTGGTGCCGCGCAGATCGAGCCCATGCCGCGGACTCTACCCACAGGCGCCGCGATCAGCCTGCCCGGCAAGCCCACGAAGCAGGCGCCTTGCCCGGACTCGCTCGAGCAGACCAATTCCCGCGCCGGGTTGGGCCTTGCGGATCATGCAACGACCCAGGTGCCGCCGGCTTGCGCTCGGGCAACTGATGGATCTTGCGCACTGGCCGACGGTCAACTCCGCTCGATCGAACCTGAGTCTGAAAGCACCGAACCGACCGGCGAATCCGCCCCCCGTCGCGGCGCCAGGAGCCGATTCGCGCCGACCCCCGGAGCATCACCCCGCGGCTGTTCACCAATCGACCCCCGACTTGGCGGATTCACTCGCCCGGCTCGGCGCAGCCCCGGCTGAGTGGGGGTCGAGCCGATCGAACGTGCAGTTCCCCACCGTATAGCGAAAGGGGTATATGCACGGCTCGCCCATCGAGGCCGATCGGGCCGGTGTCGCCGGTTGCTGATCGGGCCGACGATTCGGATCAGAGGTCTCGAAGCTGCTCAATCGCGGGGCGCCGCAGCGATCGCAGCATCGCCGCGGCGGCAACCGCGACCGCGAGCAGGACCGTAGCGAGCGCTCCAACCAGGTAGAGGCCGGGCACCGCGAGGGCGTCCGGCGGGGGATCGAAGACGCCGGTCAGAACCTTGACGAGCATCACCGACATCGCGGTCGCGATCGCCGCTCCAAGGCCGAGCCCGGCGGCGGTGACAAAGGCCGCCTCGCCACAAATGAACCCGCCGAGCTGACGCCGACGCGCCCCCAGCGCGGTCGCGATCGCAAAGCTACGGCGACGCTCGTTAAAGCCGAGCGCGAGCGCGAGGCCACCGGCCGCAACCGCCAAGACGAGCGCGAAGCCAAGCTCGATCCGGGTCAGGCCGGACAGCTCGACGGCGGTCAGGTTGGAGCCGATCACCTTGCGTTGATTGACGATGTCGGTGACCTGCGCCGAGGTCCCGACGCTCGCTCGGACGGTGCTTGCAACCGTCGCGGGGTTCGTCCCGTCGGTTTGGATCAGGAGGCTTGCGACCGCGTTACTCCCGGTCTGCTGCGCGACATAGTCGGCGTTGGCGACGAAGAACGAGTCGTGCGGTGCGGTCGGGAACTCGAGCGCCACCCCGACGTAGTGAAACGGCACCGTTTTGAACTGCTTGCTCACGCCGTCTTGCAACCGCAGCTTGATCAGATCGCCGGGATGAAGCTGAAAGTCGGTGACGGTTTCGGCCGAGACGAGCAAAGAATCGGGCTCGTCGGCGAGCTTGCCGATCAGCTCGGCCGCGGAGCCACCTTGGAACCAGGCGTCCTGCAGCGAGGCCGCCGAGCCGATCGAGTCGGCGCGAACCCCGTAAAGGTCTTGGAGGTCGGCGCCAACATAGGCGAAGCGGTGCTGCAACGGCTCGACCCCGGCGACCCCGGCAAGGCTCGCCAGCTTTTCGCCCTGCCCGGGGCCGACCGGATTACCGGGCGATTCGCTCACCGTCACATCGGCTCCGTTCGAGAGCCGCGCATCGACCTCCGCCTGCTGTCGGTAGGTCGAGTTGAAGACCGCGGTCGAAGCCGCAAACGCCGCCGTCAGCGCCAGCAGGGCGACCGAGCGGGCAAGCGGGCCTCGTCCGCGTCGCATCGTCGCCGCGACCGTCATCGAGAGGTTTCCGGCGAGCGGGCGCAGAGCGACGGCAAGTGGGCGCGATCCCCGATCGAGGAAGGCATCCGCGAGTCGGTAACTAAGCAGTCCGGCGCCGATCCAAGCAAAGGCGGGCGCGATCAGCGCGTACCAGTTGACCGAGACCTTGGGGACACCCTCGGGGGCGAGTACCAGCTGGTAGCCGTTGCTCGAGGCCTGCCGATAGACCAGCGCCGAGACGATCAAAAGGCCGCAATCGAGCCCGTAGCGGGCCCACCGGGGCGGCCGATCTCGGCGGCCGATTTGGCGCCGCTGCCCGGCAACCGTGAGGCCACGGGCATCGCGCCAGGCCGGAACGGCGATCGCCATAGTCGCAATTGCGCTCCCGACCAATGCAGCGCCGCTGGCCCAAAGCGCCGCGGCGGTTGTCCCGGCCCCGAAATTGGCGGTACCGAAGCTGATCTGCCCGACCACGAGCGCGATCCCAAGCCCCAATCCGACCCCGAGCGCGGTTGCCGCGGCGGTCTCGCTGAGCGCGATCCGAACCAAGGCCCGGGTCGAGGCGCCGCGGGTCCGCAGCAGCGCCGCGTCGCGCCGCCGACGATCCGACCCCGCGGACGCGATCGCCGCGGTCAGAAAGCCGGCAATCATCGCCCCGGGAAGTCCGAGGAAGAGGAAGAGGATCTGGGCGTAAAGCGCGTCGGCCCGAGCGCCGTCGAGGGCGCTGCCGAGGTTGTCGCCGACAAGTCCGCCGCCGGCGAGACGCGTCTCGAGGTTGCGGGCCTGCCCCGAAATGTCGATGAATGCGGCGCTCGGACTGCTCGGTAGCGCGCGATCGACGGAGGCAAATATCTGAGTGGCGAGGAGTTGGGACGGCGCCGCGGGAGCGGGACTCTCGATTCGCTCGAACAGGCGCTGCGGCAACATGACCACGTTGTCGGGCGGCGCCTGGGGCTGGGATCCGATTGGAGCCCCAACGTTTTGGAACAACGAATCGGCTGCGGGGAGCTCGACGACGCCGGCGACTCTGACCCTCGCGGCCGGTAGGCCGAGGCGCCCAATCTCGACGATCTGACCTGGCTTGGCGTTCAGGTTGGCGGCGGTCTGCTGGGCGAGCAGTACGCCGGGGCCGCCGGATAGTCTCCGGATCTCACCGGGGAAGGCCTTCGCGAACCCGGGCGGGATCCCGAGCACGCTGCCCGGACCGGTCTGCTGGGTCGAACCGCCGGTCCTCGCGGCGAGCCCCGAGGTCGAAGCGAAGTTGACCGGCAAGGCCCGGGTAACGGTGTCGAATGATCTGACCTGCCGAAGCGCCCGCGCGGGGTCGGCCCCGGGCCGCACCTCGACCTGCCAATCGGCCGCGACCGTCGCTGCCGCCCGGGTTGTCATCTTCGAGGTCGTTGCCGACAAAAAGGTTCCGATCGAAGCGATCAGGGCGACCGCAACCGCGACCCCGATTGCGGTCCCGACCAGCCGACTACGACGGTGGGCGATCAGACCGCGAAGCCAACTTAGAGCGGTCATCGCCGCGCCTCGAAGGGGACGGCAGGGGCGCGAGAGGCGTGGTTTCGCAGCTCGCCACCGTTGATTTCCCAGCGGCTCTGAAGCCGCTCGGCGACGCTGGGATCGTGAGTGCTGATCACGAGCCCGGCGGAGCTGTGATCGGCGGCCGCGAGAAGAACATCGATCACCCGGGCGCCGTTGAGGTGGTCGAGCTGCCCGGTCGGCTCGTCGGCGAGAATGAGCGCCGGTTCGCCAGCGAGTGCGCGAGCGACCGCGACCCGCTGGGCCTGACCCCCGGAAATCTCTTCGGGCAGCTTCGCGGCGAGATCGCCGAGGTCAAGGCGCTCCAGGGCGTCGGCCGCAATTCGTTTTGCGTCGCGATCGCTGCGCCCGCCGAGGGCCAGCGGCAATCCGACATTTTCGAGGACGGTCAGCGCCGGCAGTAGGCTCGGCCCCTGGAACACCACCGCGATCGGACCGGGGCGCAACCGCTCCGGCGGACCGATCGCGGGCCAGCTGACCGTCCCAGAACTTGGCGAGTCGAGGCCGGCCATCAGGTGCAGGAGGGTCGACTTGCCCGAACCCGACGCTCCGACCAGCGCGATCTTGGCCCCGGACTCGACACTGCAATCGGTCGGGCGCAACCCGACGATCGCGGTCTCGCCAATTCCGTAGGTACGCGCCACCGCCGCGCAGCAGACCAAGGCGCCCTCGCGGTTCATCGTCTGACCCTGCCGTCGCGAAGCTCGACCTCGCGGTCGGCTTGGTCTGCGACCGCTCGGCTGTGGGTAACGACCAAAACGGCGGCCCCGCCCTCGGCGCGGCGGCGCAGCAGGGCGAGGAGTCGGCGCGCCGTCACCTCGTCGAGTTCGCCGGTCGGCTCGTCGGCGAGGATGATCGCCGGGTCGTTGGCGAGCGCGACCGCAAGACCGGCTCGGACTAGTTCACCGCCGGAAAGTCGGCACGGCCGGGCTGCGGCCCGGTGAGCGATTCCGCAGTCGGCGAGCAACTCGCCGATCGCGACGCCCGGTGAGCGCGCGCCAGCGAGGCGCCGAGCAAGGCGCACGTTGTCGGCGAGGGAGAGGTGGCCGATTAGGTTTGCCTGTTGAAATAGGACCCCGATCTGCCTACCGCGAAGACGCGCCCGCTCTGCCTCGGGGCGCCGCGAGATCCGCTCACCGCCGATCCACACCGCACCACCGTCGGGCTCTTCAAGCCCGGCCAGGCAGCTCATCAGGGTTGACTTTCCCGAGCCCGAGGGGCCGGTGACAGCGACCACTTCGCCCGCCCTCAGCTCGAGTGAGACCCCCTTCAGTGCCAACGTCTCATCGTCACCCGCGTGGAAGAACCGGTACAGGTCGGTGGCGAGGAGAGCCGTTGACATCAGTCCCACCGCAGCGAGTCGGTGACGATCAGCCATGGATCGACATTGTCGGCGCCAACCGGTCCGCTCAGAGTGAGGACGACCCGCTCGCCCTTGTGGAAGAACGTGTAGCGCTCAACCGCATCAGTAGTGGTCTTAGCGGTCACCGGATCAGGCGCCGCCTTTGCCCGGTAGCTGAGCAATACCGCAGGACCGGCCTGGCGGGCCAGCTCGCTGACGCTCGGACCGGCAAACCCGGGGATCGTTGCTGAGAGCTGCGGCACCTCTTCGCTGCGGGTCGAGGCTACGCTCGGCCGCCCGGCCGCCCGGATCTGTTCAATTCGAATCGAGTTGAGCTTGTCGGTGAAGGTGACGGCGCCACCCTTGACGGTTCGGCTCCAGCCCTCGGGTACGGTCAGCGAGAAGTCGCTCCCCGGCGGCGAGATGCGAACAAACGCCTGGTCGTCGGGGATATCACCGGGGGGATTGACCTCGACGCCATTGGGATCGGGTGCGGCGCTTTGGCCGGATGGCGAGGGCGATCCCCCGCAACCGGCAACTACGAGCACGGCGACGGCGGCGGCGATAGCTTGGCGAAATCTCATGGTCACTCCAGACGGTCGGCGATTGACAATGCGGGCAATCGCCACCCTCGCAGTCGCCGGTCAGAGCGGGGAAAGCGCCAGGTAAGCGTCAGGTCAAACTTCTTCGCTGGGCTTTCCGCGACTCGACCCGGTTCGCTACGGTCGCCCAATGAGTCAAGCCCGGATCTTGGTGGTTGAGGACGACCAGCCAATCGGCTCGGGCCTGGTCCGAGTTCTCGAGAGCCAGGGATATGCAGTCGGCTGGCACCGCAGCGGCCGACCGGCGCTCGGCGCCACCGACGACTCGGTCCACCTCGTAATCCTCGATCTCGGCTTGCCGGATATCGATGGGGTTGAACTCTGCCGCCACCTGCGGCGCGCCCACCCTCATCTGACGATCATGATTTTGAGCGCTCGCGCCCAGGAACTCGACATTGTCGCCGGGCTCGACGCCGGCGCCGACGACTACCTGATCAAGCCGTTTCGCCTCGCCGAGTTGCTCGCCCGGGTCCGGGCGCACATGCGGCGCTCGGAGGGACGCGAAGCGGCGATCGAAAGTGAACCGATCGTGGTCGGTGCGCTGAGGCTAAACCAAGCAGCGCGCCGCGCCTGGAAGGGTGATCTCGAACTCACCCTGCGCCCGAAGGAGTTCGACCTACTCGCCCTGCTGATCGCCGAGGCCGGCCGCGTCGTCAGCCGAGAACGGATTATTCGCGAGGTTTGGGAGACCGAGTGGATGGGTTCGACGAAGACACTCGATACGCACATTCACGCCCTCAGACAGGCGATCGGGGCCGGTTCGATCACGACCTTGCGCGGGGTCGGCTACCGACTCGAGGTTGAGTGAGACGACGTCTGGTAATCGCGATCGCGGGGGTTGCGACGATTACCGTCGTCCTTTTCGCGCTGCCGCTTGGAGTTGCACTGAAGCGGACCTATCGCGACGAAGAGTTGCTTCGCCTACAGCGCGACGCGGTCGCAGCGACCCGATCGACCGACACCGCCGGTCGCCGTCAGGACCCGATCGAACTTCCGGTGATCGCCGGTCGCGTCGGGGTTTACGGAAGCGGCGGCCGGCTGCTCGGCGGTGACGGCCCGTCGATGGCGCCGCGACTGCTCACCGAGACGCTTCGCGACGGGCTGCTGCGGACGGAGAGCCGAAACGGCGAGCTGACCGCTTCGGTTCCCCTACTCACCAACGAGCGGGTCAGCGGTGCCCTGCTTGCGGTTCGCGATGACGGCGCGGTCGATCGCCGCGAGCGTGACGCCCTGATCGCAATGGCGGGCCTTGCCGCGTTGATAGTGCTGGTTGCTGTGGCGGCGGCGCTGCTGACGGCGCGGCGACTGACTCGGCCGCTGGAACGGCTCGCAGCGACCGCCGCAAACCTCGACCGGCGCGAGCTGATCGATGGCATCGAGCCGTCCGGAATCCCCGAGCTCGACGGCCTTGCCGAGGCGCTGAGCTCGGCGACTCGACGGATCGAGGAGATGCTGATCAGAGAGCGCGCCTTCAGCTCGGATGCTTCGCACCAGCTCCGGACCCCACTCGCGGCGCTTCGCCTTGAGCTCGAGTCGCTTCAGCTCGCCGGCGGTCCGCCGCCTCAGGTGATCGCCGGGCTCGAGCAGGTGGATCGTCTGCAGACGACAATCGAAACCCTATTGGTGGTTGCCCGTGATGCGCCGCGAGATTCAGCGGGCTGCAATTTGGTCGCGCTCGCCGACGGCGCCGAGCGCCGCTGGCGAGCCCGGCTGGCCGCCGCCAACCGGCTGATCCGAGTCGAGACAGAGTCGGAGTCGATCAGCTCCGTCGCTGATTCGAGGGTTGCCGAGCAGATCCTGAATGTCCTCGTCGAGAACGCAGTGCTGCACGGCCAAGGGGTGGTGACTCTGCGGGTTCGCGCGCTGGGGGGCTGGGCTGCGCTCGAGGTCGTCGACCAGGGAGAGGGTTTCGATGGAGACCCCGAGATCGCCTTCGCCCGAAGGCGCCGCAGCGCCGACGGGCACGGGATCGGCCTCTCGCTGGCGCGCTCTTTGGCGGAGGCCGAGGGTGGCAGCCTCCGCGTCAGCGTGGCCGGCCCTGGCCCTGTCGTAACCCTGTTGCTGTCGCGACGATGCTGAGCCCAACAACCGCGAACGGCTCCGCAATCTCGTTGTAGTAGGACTCGAACCCGTTCAGCCGCCGCGCGAGCATCGCCTTGGGGCTCAGCCTGGATACACCGAACCGACCGGCGAATCCGCCCCCCATCCTGGCGCCGGGAGCCGATTCGCGCCCACCCCCGGGGCACCACCCCGCGGGTGTTCACCAATCGACCCCCGACTTGGCCTGGGAAGCGGATTCACTCGGCCGGCTCGGTGGATCCAGGCGCAGTAGCCGACGCGTGGCGCGGCTTTCCGGATCTCGCCGATCACCAGGATCCGCGGCGCGGCCGGGCCGAGCGGGAATCCAAAGCGCCGGATGCGATACCTCGTGGCGCGGCGGCCCGGTTGTGTCCGGCGTAGATTAGACCCGCGATTCGGCGGTGTAGTTTTCGCACCTGCGGTGCCTGCCAATCGCTGTGATCGTTGCGCCAACTGGTCCGCTCCTGGAAAAGCGGTGAGTCGTTGGCCATCGCATGCCCGATTAGGTTTCGCATCTTGAGGTCGTAGAGCTGCTTTAACCAGGCGCTCAACCTGACCACGGCGCGGGCCTGCGGGCCGCGATCGAGGATTGCCTGGCTGGTCGCCGCCGGTGAGGACAGCGCTTCCTGGACCATCTCGATCCCGATCGAGCGGTGGTTGAGTCCGATCGTATGTCGGCAGCGGACATCGCGTTTGGTCAGCCGGTAAATGGTTCCGTCCTGGTCGACCACGAACTGAGTGCAGACGCCCGGATACTCGCCGAGGTTGGGTGCATTGGACTCAAACGTGTTCCAGGCCGAGGTGTAGCTGGGCCCCGCCGTGTAGTGGAAGATGAGCGCCCGAACCTTACGCAGCCGCCACTCACGCTCGCCGTAGTGGCGCTCGGAGTAGGCCGCCATCTGGTGCTTGCGTAGGCTCCCGTAGGTGATCGGGTCAAAGCGCATCGTCGGCTTCCTGATCTGCGTGATTCGCGGCGATCGGTGACGGCCGATGCCATCTGATAATGGGCGCGGGCCAGCGGCAGCCTGCGGTGTTGTCGGGACGAGCGCCGCGGCTGTCGCGAGCGCCGAAACTGCGAGCAGCGCCAACCCGATGGTTCGCCTGGACTTGATGGTGGGATTTGAGGTCATCGGATCAGTCATAGCACGGTTTGAGGTGGATCCATGAGGCTCGCCGACCTCATTGCGGCTGCGGATTCGGCCTGCTTGGCGCGGTGCCCGCGCCGCGGTAATCGAGCAGGGATTCGGCTGCGGCGAGGTCGCTTGGGGTGTTGACGTTAAACAGGATCGAGTCGGGGTCGCCGAAGCGACTGAGCGCGGAGCGGTCGAGGATTTTTGGCGCCAGGGTGAGGACGGTGTCGTCGAGTCGGGCTTTGGTGGCAAGGGCTTGACGGAGGATCGGCAGAGCCGATGGGGAGTAACGGGCCGCCAACGGGTGCAGCCGGTCGGTGGTGGTGACGACCGTCTCGGCGGGGTCCGATGCGAGCGCCGACAGCAGCCGCGGCGCCAAAAATGGCAGATCGCAGGCGATCGCGACGATCGGCCCGCCGCTGCACTCGAGCGCGGTAATCAGGCCGAGCAGGGGGTGGGTCGGGTCGTCGGGTTCGGCCACCTTTTCGCAGTTGAGTGGGGGGAGCACAGAGCGGGTCTTGGCGACGACGAACCGCTCAAGCCCGGCGGCTTGAGCGGCCGCCAGCGGGTACTCGATCAGGGGGCGGCCGCCGAGTCGGAGGGTGGCCTTGGCACCACCGAGCCGTTGCGCCCGACCCCCGGCCAGGATTGCCGCCACCGCGAGCACGGGTTGTCGGCTATCGCCTGGTTCTCGCGCCACGATCCGTCGAGGGTATCGGCGTGGCGCGGCCTGGCATCGGGTCGCGCCGCGCCGAGCCGTCGCGCCAGCGATGATTTGGCGCATGGCTTCCGCCCCGCTGAGATCTGGCCGCCCCGCTGAGCGGGGCGAGGCGAAGCTGATATCGATTGAAGCGGCGCGGGCACGAGTGCTCGCCGCGGCCGGACTACTCGAGGCGATTGATCTGCCGCTTGAGGCGGCGCTGGATCGGGTTCTTGCGATCGCGGCGACCAGTCCCCACCCGGCGCCCCCGTTTGACAACTCGGCGATGGACGGCTACGCGGTTCGGTCCGCCGACCTCGACAATCTGCCGACGCGGTTGCGCTTGGTCGCTGAGTCGCGGGCTGGCAGCCCTGCGGCCCAGGGCCCGGCGGCGGGCGATGCGGTTGCGATCTCGACCGGGGCGGCGCTGCCTGAGGGCGCGGACACGGTTGTTCGGATTGAGGACACCGAAATTGGCGGCCAGACCGACCAACCCTGGGTGAAAATCTTGCGCTCGCCTGGTCACGCTGCGAACATTCGCCGCGCCGGTGAAGACATCGTTGCCGGGTCCGAGGTCTTGGCCGAGGGAACCCCGATCGGACCGGCCGAACTCGGCGTTTTGGCGACGATCGGGCTCGATCGGGTCTCGGTGCGTCGCCGGCCTCGAGTCGCGGTCGTCGGCACCGGTGATGAGCTGGTCGCGCCGGGGGCACCGCTCGGGCCGGGGCAAATTCACGATTCCAACCGTTTTACGGTCGCGGCGCTGGTCGAGCGCTGCGGCGGCGAGGTTGCATCGTCGGAGGTTGTCGGCGATCAGCTTGAGGCGACAACCCGCGCCCTCCGAGCAGGGCTCGAGCAGGATGTTCTGATCGCCTGCGGCGGCGTCTCGGTTGGTCCGCACGACCACGTTCGCCCGGCGCTGGCCGCGCTCGGAGTTGCTGAGCACTTCTGGGGAATCGCGCTGCGGCCCGGCAAGCCGACCTGGTTCGGACGGGCCGAATCCGAACATGGCTCGACCCTGGTATTTGGCCTTCCCGGCAACCCGGTCTCGGCGATGGTCACCTTCATCGTGTTGGTCCGCCCGGCACTACGGGCTATGCAGGGCGCAGACCCCGGGGCGCGCCGACTTAATGCCAGATTGGCGGCGCCGGTTGCGATGACCCGGGGTCGAACCCACCTGGCGCGCTGTCGGCTTGCCCCCGGGCCGCATGGTCTGGTTGCCGAGCCGACCGGCGCCCAGGGCTCGCACGTCTTGACCTCGATGCTCGGGGCCGAGGCATTGGCGATCATTCCGGCCGGCGAGGGCGATCTGCCCGCTGGCGCCGCGGTCGAGGTCGAGCTGCTCGACCAAGCCCCCGCCTAGACTTCGGCGCGATGTTTGTGCGGGTGCGACTCTTCGCGATTTTGCGCGAGCGGGCCGGGGCGGATTCGGTTGAGCTTGAGCTGGCTGACGGGGCGACCGTGTCCGACGCTTTGGCGGCGCTGTCGCGCCTGCCCGCCTTCGAGGGTTTGATCGGGCGGCTGCCGATGCGACTCGCGGTAAATCGCGACTACGCTGACGCTGACAGCCCGCTTGACGAGGGCGACGAGCTGGCGCTGATCCCGCCGGTCAGCGGCGGCGATGGGGACGCGGTCCACGCCGCGGTCCGCGAGGAGCCGCTTGATCCGGCCGCGATCGCGGCTCGGGTGATACGCCCGGGCGCCGGCGCGCTGGTCAGCTTCCAGGGGATGACCCGGCAGGTCGAGCGACTCGATTACGAGGCCTACGCGGAGATGGCGCGGGAGCGGATCGAGACGATCCTGGTCGAGGTCTTGGCGGCCCACCAACTCGAGGCGGTAGCAGCCGAGCACCGGATCGGGCCGGTCGCGCTGAGCGAGCCGAGCGTCGTTGTCGCGGCATCGTCGGCTCATCGCGAGGCGGCGTTTGCCGGGGCTCGTCAGGCGATCGATCGGATCAAGGCTGAGGCGCCGATTTGGAAGCGCGAGATCGATGGTGGGAAGGCGCGATGGGTCGAGGGCACGACTCCGGCCTGACCCACCTCGGCGCTGACGGATCGGCTCGGATGGTCGATGTCGGCGGCAAGGCCGAGAGCGAGCGGGTCGCTCGGGCCGAGGCGCTGGTGCGGATGTCGGTGGCGACGGCGAGTGCGGTCGCGAGCGGTGACGCGCCGAAGGGCGATCTTGTCGCGACTGCCCGGCTGGCCGGGATTGCCGCCGCCAAACGAGCTGGCGAACTGATTCCGTTGGCCCACCCGCTGCCGCTCACCTACTGCGACGTCGAAGTCGTGATCGACCCGGCTGCCGGCCTGATCCGGGTTCGGGCCGAGGCACGTTGCGTCGGGCGCACCGGGGTCGAGATGGAGGCGATGACCGCGGCAAGCGTCGCGGCGCTGACGATCTACGACATGGTCAAGGCGATCGAGCGCGGGGTCGTGATCGAGCAGGTTGGCCTGACCCACAAGTCCGGCGGCAAGAGCGGCAGCTGGGAGCGCTCGGCGTGGTGAGCCCGATTCGGGCTGCGGTTCTGACGATCTCGACCTCGCGGGCGGCTGGCGAGGCGGAGGATCTCGGCGGTCCGGCGCTGGCGGCGTGGGCCGAGTCGATCGGCGCCACGGTAGTGTTGCGCGAGTTGATCAGCGATGACGAGGCGGCGATCGCGGCCCGACTTCGCTCGATCGCCGACGAGGCCCTCGCTGAGCTGATCTTGACGACCGGCGGGACCGGGCTCGCCGGGTCCGATCGTACCCCCGAGGCGACTGCGGCGGTGATTGAGCGACCGGTCCCTGGGATCGCCGAGGCGATGCGGCTCGCCTCGCGTCAATTCACGTCGAACTGGATGCTCTCACGCGGCCTGGCGGGCTGTCGTGGAGCGGCTTTGATCGTCAACTTCCCCGGCTCGCCAAAGGCGATCGGCCAGGCCGGAGCCGCGATCGCTGCCGCGCTGCCGCACGCAATCGCATTGCTGGCTGGCGGTGCCGACGGGCACTGAGGCTGAGGGCTCGCAAGAATAGTCACCGCTTTACGCGGCCGCGCGGCCGATTACCGTCGCGGAGGCGGCACCGCCGAGAGCCCGCAATAGCGCCGCTATTGCGGTTTCCGGTCTCCCCTCGTCACCACTCCGCTCGCTCTCGACCGCCCAAATCGCCGCGCTTATTCTTCCGCGAGCCCTGAGCAGTGTAGTCGCCTGTTGGTCGGCCGCCGGGGCGCTGCACTAATGCACTTGGGCTCTTGAAGGCGCCCAGCGCCACGAAGCTGGCTCGATCGGTCTCATCGAGCAGGTCGATCGCCTCGGGTGGGCCGCTCTCGCCGACCACGATCACCCGCCCCGGCCAAAACGGGTTCGAGGGGTTTGCGGCTGCCAGCATGATCGGTACATAAAGCCAGCTGCCGGTGTTGTGGAGTCGGGTGCGTCCGCGCTTCCAGTTCGGGTGGGCGCCGCTGCTGCCGTCCTCGCCGGGCAGCGGCCCGCGGCGGTGGATATGCCCGAAAATCACGTGATCGGCCTCGATCGAGAGCGATTCGACGACCTGATGCATCGCGTCGACCCCGGCCCTGCCGATCTCGCCGAGCGAGAAGTCGCGGTTGAATTGCCCCAGCCCAACCCGTTCCATGAGGCCGATCGCGGCCGGGATCACGGTGTTGCCGAGCAGTCGGCCGCGAATCGTCCGGGCGGTTCCTGAGGCGCCGCCGACGAGATCCCAAAGCCGCATCGAGACCGACTGCCCGTTGCTGTCTGCGACATCGCCGCGCGCACCCTGGGCGAGGTTGAACAGGAGGTCGTAGACCGGGGCGTGGCGCATCTCGTAGTCGTCGGGGGTGTCGCGTTGCGAGGTCGGGCGCCCGCTCAGCCGGTCGACCGCCGCGACCGAAAGCCGCTCGACGGTCGGCAAGGTGAGGTGGCTGTCGAGATAGTGGCCATGGGTCGCAAAGACATCGTCTCGAACCCAAAATCCGGGGTAGCGGAGCTCGAGGTTCGCCGGGGCGACCCAGTCGGCGATCTTGCTGATCGCGCGGTGCGGATCGGTCACGATCGCGTCGAGCTCGACGGTTGGCGCGGGGTCGTCGAGGTGGCGTTCGATCCAGTTGCCGAGCAGGCGGTGGTCGTGGTTCCCGGGGATCATCACGATCTCGTCGAAGTGCTTGCCGAGGCCGTCGAAGAACGGGCTGGATTGTTCGAGCGCTTCGGCGAGCGGTCGGTCGCGCAGCTCGATTGTGTCGCCGAGCAGGATCAGCCGCGAGCAGTCGGCGGTAGCCTCGAGCAGGAGGGCGCGGATCGCCGGGCGGCGCAGCAGGTCGCCGTTGGCGGAGCCGCCGAGGTGGAGGTCGGAGATGACGGCGGTTTTCACCGGCGAATCTTCGCATCCGGCCGCCGCGGTGGCGATAGACTCGACGATCGGATGGTGCGATGGGGCTGAAGGTTGCGGTTACCGGGCCGAGCGGCGATATCGGCCGGTCGGTCCTGCGGGCGCTCGACGGCTGCGACGCGGTCGAGGAGGTACGGGGGATGGCGCGACGGCCGTTCGACACCGCCGCGCTGGGATTGTCCGATAAGGTCGTCTACCGCCGTGGCGATGTGCTCGATCGTGGCGCGATCGACGAGCTGGTCGGTGGCGCCGATGTCGTCGTCCACCTCGCCTTTTTGATCATCGGGCGCCCCGAGGAGGCGCACAAGATCAACCTGCAGGGATCGCGGAACGTTTTCGAGGCGGCGGTCGCCGCGACGGCGGTGCGGCTCGTTTACACCTCCTCGGTTGCCGCCTACGGTTTTCACGACGACAACCCGCAGCCGCTGACCGAAGAGGTCCCGACCCGGGGCTCCGATAGCTTCTATTACGCCGCCCACAAGGCCGAACTCGAGTCGGTGCTCGACGAGGTGATCGACGACGCCGAGCTTGACGCCTACGTATTTCGACCCTGCATCGTCGCCGGGCCCGACGCGCTGTCGCTGATCGAGACGATGCTCGGCGCGCTCCCGTTGGTCGGCCAGTTCCCGCTGGCCCGCCGCGCGGTTGCCGAACTCCCGTTCCTCGCTCCGATCCTGCCCGATCCCGGGGTGCCGCTGCAGTTGGTCCACCATGATGATGTCGCGGCGGCGATTTTGGCGGCGACCCTGGGCGACGGTGAGCCCGGCGCCTACAACCTGGCCGCCCCCGGCGAGCTGTCGATTCGCGATCTGGCCCGTGCCGCCGGGTGGTTGTCGGTCCCGATCCCCACCGCCGTGGTTGGGCGGCTCGATGATCTGTTGAAGCGGATTCCCCGCCTGCCGCCCGAGGTTGCGTGGCTGACCACGGTGCGGGTCGCGATGGCGATGGACGCGACCAAGGCGGCGCGTGAGCTCGGCTGGCGCCCCCGGTTCAGCGCTGGCGAGACAATCGAGGGGACCGTCGAGGCGGCTCGGCGAGAGGGTTTGATCTAGCCGCAGGCCGCGTCCAGGCCCCCGATCAGACGGGGGAATGCCGGCGCTCCACCGAGCCCTAAATGACCTCGTCGAGCGGGGCGAACGTGCAGAAACCCCGCTATGCGGGGGTGAACGGCACGTTCGATCGGCACGATCGTCACTCGGCCAGGCTCCACCGAACCGGGCGGGTGGATCCGCTTTCCAGGCCGAGCCGGGGGTCGTTTGGTGAACACCCGCGGGGTGGTGTCCGGGGTGGGCGCGAATCGGCTTCTGGCGCTGGGATCAGCGGCGGATTCGCCGGTCGGTTCGGTGGATCGAGGCTGAGCCCTCCGGGCGGCCGATGGCCAGCGTCGATGTTCGTCGCTCGCGGCTGGGCGGGTCAGCCGCCAGGCCAGCGCATCTCATCGCAGAAGTCCTCGCACCGACGCCGCGCTCCAGCGCCGGGTCGAGGCGAGATCAAGCGATCGCGCTCGGCGGGGTCACACGGTCGGAGGTGCAGCGCTGCTTGGTGGCGATTGCCACCGGTCCGGCCGCGGCGTTGGCGTTTCGGATCGTCGCGTAGCCGGCACGGTTGGTGATCGCGTGTTTGCCGCCGTAGCGGATCTTGACCCCGGAGGTGCAGCGCGGATAGCGCGAACGAACCCGGAAGCGGTAGTCGCGGATCCGGTCGACCCGAGCCGCCAGGAAAAGCCGGTTGAGGTGAATCGTTTCGTGGCAATCGTGGCGGCTGAGGATGTCGGTCCCGAACCCTGCCAGACCGCTTTGACCGGCGAACCCGAGGTGGGGGAGGCCGAAGTTGTCCTCGATTGAGCGCAGCATCGAGTAGTGGTTGTAATCGGCGTTAGAGGTGGTGGCGTGGCGGATGCAGGGTGAGACCATCACCGCTCCGACTCGGCCGCCGCCCGGACCGGGGCTCGGGCCGCCGGGGTTCGGGGTGTTGGGCCCGGGCTGCTCGTTGCAGCAGGCGGTCGTGTCGGCCGAGCCGCCGGTTGCCTCGGCCTCGTCGAAGGTTACGATCACGAGGCCGCGGTGATGGTAGGCGCGCGACTTGAAGATCGAGTGAAGGGTGGTGCGGAGGAAGCTGTCGGCCTGCACCAGCCCGCCCGGGTCGCCGTTGATGCAGGGCTCGTCGTGGCCGTCGTTGCAGAGGTCGGGAGTGATGAAGTTGTACGCGGCGGTGGTCTTGCGCCGGGTCAAATCGATCGCCATTTGGTCGAAGTCGACATCGTTTGCGTCGCAACTCGCGACATCGTCGATCACCGAGTGGAAATACATGAACGGGTTGTGGCGGGTCGCGTATTGGTCGCCGACCTCGGCCGACTGGGTGTCGTCCTGTGCGCCGATCGCCGGGTGCCGGCAGCTGCTCGGCGCGGCGGGTGCGCTCGCCGCCATATCCTGCATATAGGCCTTCCAGGACAGTCCCGCGGTTTCGAGTTGGTCGGCGATCGTCTCAACCGAGGCCGGGTAGACACAGCCGCTGCCGATTACCTGGCCGTCGCTGGTCGGGGTCCCGGGGGCGAAGTCGGTGAAGAAGGGGCAGTCGGCCTGGGTCTGGGGGTTCGGCGCCTGCCCCGACACCATCGAGATGTAGTTGTCGAGGCTGAGGTGCCCGGTCGCGTAGTAGTTTGGGACGAAGACGCCGCGTTGGGGCAATTTCATCGACAGGTAAGTCGCCGGGCTGGTCGGACCGAAGGTAACGTCGGCGTTCTCGTTCTCGAGCGCGATGATCCAGACGTGCTCGAACTTCGGGACCGTCGGGGCGGCCGACGCGGATTGGGCGGCGAACGATCCGGCGAGCAGCACCAGGGTGGCCATCAGGGCGAGTCGGATGCGGCGGGTCGGGAGGGCTAGCGTTGACACAACGGCGAGAATAGCCGCGGAGCGGAGGCGATGTCGCGGTTCCCCGTCGACCTCGTCGCTAGGGGCGATCAGGCGGTGGGTTCGGCCGCGCCCGAGGCGACAGGATGAGCGGCGCTACCGAGGCCACCGCTGCCGCGGCGGCGAGGTAGGCGAGGGCCGCCCCGGAGCGGCCATAGAGCAGGCCGCCAAGGGCGGGGCCAACCAGGTAGCCGGCTGCGTAGACGAGGTTGAGGGCGCCGTAGGCGAGGCTGCGATCGGCGGCCCCAAAGGCCTCGTCGAGCCAGGGCAGCGCGGCCGCGAAGGTGAGACCAAGGCCCGCCCCAAGGATCGCGAGCGCGATTGCGGTCAAGATGAGTCCGGGGAGGGTGGCGAGGGTGAGCAGCGAGGCCGCGAGGAGCGCGAGTCCGGCGGCGGCGGGGCCGCCGCGCCCGCGCCGATCACCCCAACGCCCGCCGAGCGGGGCGAGGACGGCTTCAATCGCGATCGCGCCGGTGAAAAGCAGGCCGATCGCACCGGCCGACAGATCGAAGCGGGCGTCGCTGTCGAGCGGGACGACGATCTCGATCAGGCCGGTTGCCCCGGCGGCCACGAGCGCGGTCGTGGCCCCGAGCAAACCGGGGGCTCGGCGCAACGCGGCCCGGAGGCGATCGACGGCCCGCCCGCCCGGGGCCTCGCCCGAGCCGAGCGGCAGGCGGACGGTCGCGGCCGCGCCGGCGAGCAGCGCCCCGATCATCGCGACGATCAGGAACGGCGCTTCGAACCCGATCAGGTCGGAGCCGACACCACCGACAAGCGGGCCGGCCAACGACCCGATCCCGACCGCCGAGAGGGCGTAACCGAGCGCCTGACCGCGCCGCTGCGGCGGGGCCAGGTCGGAGACGATCGTCATCGCGGCGATCCAGCTCGCGACCGCGCCGAGACCCTGCAAGGTGCGCCCGCCCAGCAGCAGCGCGATTGAGTGTGAGGCGCCGATCAGTAGTGAGCCGACCGCCGTCAAGGCGAGTCCGCCGACGAGGAAGTGGCGCCGACCGATTCGGTTGGCGGCGGCACCGAGCGGGATCGAGAGGATCACCACCGGCAGGGCGTAGGCGGCCAGCGCCGATCCGAGCGCGCCTGGTCCGGCCCCGGTTCGTTGTTCGATCTGCGGCAGTAGCGGCGCGATCAGCTCGACCAGGGCGGCCTCGAGGGTGATCGCACCGATCGCGACCGCCGAGGCACGCCGCCGCTCCTGCCTGGAGAACCCGGCGCCGCTCGTCTCCTCGCCCACGCCTCGCTTACTCCGCTGTGATCAGCCCGCGCCGGTCGGCCGCTGCGCTGCGTCTCGCCGCGATTTCGCGCGGGCTCGAAGCCGTCTGCCGATCTCACCCAGACGCGGCGAATCGTCAGGGTTGCCTTCGGGCCGCCGGACCATGTCGGGGTCGCCGGGCGGCAGGTCGATCAGCATCGATCGGGCGTCAGGTTGGTCGAGTCGGGTTGTGATCGACGCCTGACCGGCCGAGATCGCGAGGTTCCGTCGCGACGAACTCATCAGGTTCGGCCCCATCGCGCGCAGGTCCTCGGCGGTCGGCTGTAGCAGCAGGACCTCGGTGCCACGATCGCGGAGTCGGCGAGCCTCGCTGCCGAGCAGCCGACCCGAGGCCGATTGGAAGGCGCGGCCGATCCAGGTGGCCGGGTTGATCGCTCGCGGCGGGTGCAGGGTCGAGGTCGGGTTGAGGCAGATCACCAGATCGAGGCCGCGATCGGCGAGCAGGTCGAGGTTCGAGGTCGAGTAGACGCCGCCGTCGACGTAGTCGCGACCGCCGATCTTGACCGGCCGGTAGAAGCCGGGGATTGCGCAGGAGGCGGCGACCGCGTCGGCGAGGTCGGCGGCTGGCATGTCCTCACGGCCAAACGGGGTGCGCCGACCGGTCTCGTAGTCACAGGCGACGGCCCAAAACTCGGGATGCGAGGTCCAGCCGTCGGGGACGACTCGGCGGACCTGCCGTCGTAGTGGCTCGGTTGAGACAGCGCCTCGCGGCAGCCAGCCAGCGATCATCGCGGTCGGGGAGTGGAGAGTCGGTCGCAACAGGGCACGCAGGGCGAGGCTGAGCGAGCCGGGAAACGGCAGCGGCACCCCGTCGAGCTTGAAGACCGCGCCGCCGGAGCGGTCGGCCTCGGAGGCCGGTCGCCCGAATGCGTCGGTCGCATTCGTGAAGCTCTCGCCCTGCGAGTGGGCGACCATGAACCAGGGAGGGATTCCCGCCGACAGCAGTCCTCCGATCATCGAGCCCGCCGAGGTCCCGACGATTACATCCGCCGTGGCCGGGTCCCAGCCGGTCTGCTTGGCAACCGCGTCGAGCCCGCCGGTCAGCCAAGCGCCTCCGATCACGCCCCCTGCTCCCAACACCAGCCCAACCTTCATCGCCACAAAACCTAGCGGCCGGGTCGCGGCCACGCCGCCTCGTCCGCTCACCCCCTCGCCGAGGGTCCGCTAGATTGCCCCGACCACAGGCGGCTGTGGCGGAACTGGTAGACGCGCGAGCTTCAGGTGCTCGTGGGGGCAACCCCGTGGAGGTTCGAGTCCTCTCAGCCGCACTATTTCCCCTCGCCGAGTCAGCCGACTCGGAATGGCGACAGGCCTTGCAGCGGAGCCGCCCCACAAGGTTCGTGCTTGCCCAAGGAACAATTCGTCCGGGTCCTTGCCCAGGCCGGTGAGCCCGACCATTCGCTCGGCGTAGAAACCAGGTCGAGCGATACGGGCTCTCGCAATCACAGGCGAACCGCTCGCGTTGGCATAGGCGCGTGATTTTGGCGGTCGAGGAGCGAGCGGGGTGGTGACGAGGGGATGCCGGAATAGCGGCTCTATTGCCAGCTTGCGGCGGTGCCGCTTCCGCCAAGGCCAGCCCGACGCGCCGACTGTGGACCGCTCGGGGTGAAGCGAATCGGCCACGTAAAGCCGCGGTTATTCTTGCGCGAGCCCCTCAAGTTGCGCGCTCTGGGCGGCGGCGATGTCGTTGGCCTGCCGCTGCCTGGAAGGTGATTACCGCCCGCTGCTGGGAGATCCTGTTCGGCGGATGGGCTTTGGCGGCCGTTTGCGCGTTCTTGATTCGGCCGCTTCGGCGCGGTCGCGGCCTCTCGCTCGGCGGGATGCTTTTGATCGCCTGGCTCACGCTGTGGGCGCTGCAGGATCCATGGCTCAGCTATTCGCGCGGCTGGTCTATCTACAACGTCGAGTTCGTCAACCGACCTCGTCGTCGAGGTGGTCTGGCTGCACAGTGGGCTTTACGCCTAGCCTGGAGCTATTCGCTCGCTCAGCCTGTTCGGCGCAACCGAGCACCAGTTTCCGCTCTACGAATCGGTCTTGTGGGGCGCCCTATGGGCGGGATGGCGTGCCTTCTGCGCCTATTGGCGATCGTCGGGTTGGCGCTTGCCGACCGGCAATTCGACTCGCGCCCTACGCTTCGGCCGATGAATCCCGCCTCGCCACCAAAAATCACCCTGCATTTGATCCCGGCTTCGCATCCCTGTCGGGCTGCGGTCGAGGCGGTGAAGGCGAAGCAGCTCGAATTCGAGTCGGTGATATTGACCCCGGGCGAGCACGCCGATCTGGTTGAGGGAATCTACGGCGAGGGTTGTCGGACCGTTCCGGGGATGCTGGTCGACGGCGAGCCGGTCCACACCACCTCCGCGATCAATCGCCGGCTCGAGCAGATCGCGCCCGAGCCGAGCTTTTATCCAGCCCCGATCGCCGACGCGGTGGCAGCGGCCGAGGCCTGGGGAGACAGCGAGCTGCAGCCGCTCGGTCGGATCCTTCCGTGGGGGGCGATGTATTTTCGCCCCGATTGTTTTGCGACCTACGGTGGCGGCGAGGCGCTTGATCCGGCTGGAACCGACTACGCGATCCGCTGGATTCGAGCCGCCTGGAAATACAACGGGGTCAGCGCCGTGGCGATCGCGACGGCGCTCGAGTCGCTTCCGGCCCTGCTCGACCACGCCGACGGCTTCGTTGCCGCCGGTCTGATCGGCGGCGCGACGCCGACCGCAGCCGACCTCCAGATCCTCTCGACGCTGCGCTTGTTGATGACCCTCGGCGATCTCACCGAGCTGATCGAAGTCCACGATTGCGGCGCTGCCGCCAGGCGCCTGCTCCCCGGCTACGATGGTTCGATCCCGCCGGGTGCATTCCCGGCGGGCTGGGTCCGGGCCGACTGATCGACCAAACGGCGGCTGCGGTGCCTCTGAAGGGACCGTAAAACCGCATCAGCAAGCCACAATGCGGTCCCTTCGGCGCTCCGATCGCCCGAGCCCCGCGCCAACCTGACGAACCGTGCGCACTGCGCGGGCGCTCGGAATCGTAGAACTCGTGGATCAGACTGATATGAGATGGTTGCCGCGCCGAACAACCGGGCCAGCCTGGGCGATCAACCTGAAGGCTCGCAATCCGCGGGTGTATCGCACGTTGATCGACTCGATCGAGCGTTCTGGCTGTTGCTCGGGCGCCGACAGCGCGCAACCGAGATCGATCGGATCAGGCGTTGGCCGGAAGTTGGGCGGCGAGCGGGGACGGATTTGCGCCCGACGAAGTGCGATCCCTCCAGAAGATCGGCGGACTCTGCGCGGATCTCGCTTGATCTTCGGCTCCGGTGCCTTCGGCCTCTCCTATGCTCCATCGAGGTGACCCCGCCCCGCCCCGCGCGAGACTCCTCGCTCGGCCCCCATTCCCTAAGATTTTCGCCCCCTGCCGCTATCGTCTAGGGGACTAGGACGCCGGATTCTCAGTCCGGAAACCGGGGTTCGAATCCCCGTAGCGGTATCGAAAAGCCCCTCGTATTGAGCGGTTTTTCCCGTTCGATCGTGCTGGCGAGTGCCTTGCTGATGTGGGCGTCGCCGATCTCTGTGCGTTCGGCGCGCGTATCGACGGTCCGGGTCGGCAAGGCTCCCCACCACCAAAACACGATCCTGACCCCGGTTGCCGGTTATGTATGCCGTTTATCGTGAGGAGGGTGATCTTCCAGGCTCCGTAATTTGGCGTACTGGGGCTCGACGATTTACCGGCTCAAAACGGTCCGATTGCGCTGAGAGGTCCGCGGGTCGCCACGAACTCTTCCCCGCTTCTCCAGGTCCACGGCCGACCCGGCCGCAGCGGTACGGTGTTCCGGTTGCCTACCTGTAGCGTTCGGCCGATGAGAACCAGTCGAAGCACCCGCATCAGGGCGATTAGCGGGCTCGATCGCCCGCCGGGCCGTGGCGCGACGATGGGCGAAACGGGGCTTCAGGGCACCTTCGTCGAGGTTTGGTTGGTGTCGTGAGGGAACTGCCGAGCGAGCTGTACGACGCCGAGTACTTCCTCTCCGATTGGTGCGAGGGGTTCGACGAGTTCCGTGCCGGCGAGGGGGTTTCGCAGCTCAAGAAGCGCGAGGTTGCGCTGCTGGGACCGAGTCCCGGGGTCCGGGTGCTCGACGCCGGTTGTGGCCGCGGCGAGGTGCTGCTGGAGTGTGCCAGGCGCGGCGCGTCGGTCGCAGGAGCTGACTACGCCGAGGCGGCGGTGGCAATCGCGCGCGAGACACTCGCCGCGGTCGAGGGCTCGGAGGTTGTCCGCTCCGACCTCACCGCCCTGCCCTGGCCGGACGACTCGTTTGACCGCGTCCTGCTCGGCGATGTGATCGAACACCTGACGGACGAGCAGGGCCGGGCCGGATTGGCAGAGCTTGCCCGGGTGCTCTCTCCCGGCGGCCGAATCGTGATCCACACCGCCCCCAATCTGCTGTTTTTGCGATTTGGTTGGCCACCGACGCGGCAGGCGCTGAGGCTGCTCGGTCGCGGCGAGGTGGCCCGCAGGCTCGACGAGGGGATCGCCCAGTCGAAGCGATACCACGTCAACGAGCAGTCGGTCTATAGCCTCCGCAGGTCACTGAGACGGGCCGGGTTTGCGCACTCGCGCGCCTGGGTGGCCCGCGACGTGCTGCGCAGCGAGGGCTACCGCCTGACGGCTGGAGTGACCGCGGGCTCGCCGCTGCTGGCCGGGCTCGCCCAACTCGCCTCCGCGCGTCCGGTTCGGCTCTTCCTGGGCAACGACCTCTACGCAATCGGCGAGCTCCCCATACGCTGATCGTCTCGCTCCGGGTAAAGACACCGGGCTGGCGCGCCTTGAAACGGACCGAGGCTGCGGGGCCTGTCGGGCTGGGCGCAGTTACCCTGCCGCGATGAGCAACGCCACCGAGCAGACCGGCCCCGTTATCAACCTGATCGCATCGCTTGAGGAGTCGATGCTGCGCGAGGCGGTGGGCGGCATCGCTGGGGAGTACGGCCCCAAATACATGCTCGCCTGTGCCGACGCCGGGGAGCCGCCGGTCGAGCTGTGGGACGCGCTCGCCGAAAAGGGATACTGCGGCGTCAACCTGCCCGAAAGCTACGGCGGCGGCGGTCTCGGCATGACTGGGCTGGCGGCCGTCCAAGAAGAGCTGGCGCTGGCCGGTTGCACCCAGTTGCTGCTGGTCGTCTCGCCGGCGATTGCCGGGTCGATCTTGGTCAGTCGGGGTTCCGAGGCCCAGCGCGATCAGTGGCTTCCCGGTCTCGCCGCCGGCACCACCCGGATCGCCTTCGCCGTCACCGAGTCCGACGCCGGAACCAACACCCACAACCTCGCCACTCGAGCGCGCCAAAACGCGGCTGGCGGCTGGGAGATCAGCGGCCAAAAGACCTTCATCTCGGGGGTCGAGCACGCCACCCATATTCTTGTCGTCGCCCGCCAGGAACTCGCCGACGGGACGCTTGGACTGCCGCTCCTTTTTATCATCGATGTCAACGCCACGGGGCTGCAGCGCGACCTGATTCCGATGGCGCTACGGCTCCCCGACAAGCAGTGGACTCTGTTCCTCGATGGCGTCGAGGTGGGGGAGGAGCGGCTCGTCGGCGGCACCGAGGGCGGAATGGGAGCGCTTTTTGAGGGGCTCAACCCGGAGCGGATCATGGCCGCCGCGGGATCGTGCGGGGCTGCCGATCGAGCGCTCCGGACCGCCTCCTCCTACGCTCGCGAACGCAAGGTGTGGAGGACCCCGATCGGCGCTCACCAGGCGCTTGCGCACCCCCTCGCCGAGGCCAAAATCGAGCTTGAAATGGCACGTCTGATGACCCGCAAGGCGTCGGCCCTTTACGACGCCGGCTACAAGGGCGCCGGTGAGGCCTCGAACATGGCGAAGTGGGCAGCCGCCGAGGCCGCCGTCCATGCCGTCGACCGGGCGATCCAAACCCACGGCGGAAACGGCCTCGCGCTTGAATACGGGTTGACCGACATGTGGTGGGGCGCCCGGCTCAACAAAATCGCCCCGGTCAGCCGCGAGATGATCCTCAACTACGTCGCCGAGCACTCGCTCGGCCTGCCGAAGAGCTACTGAGCCCGAACTCGCTGCGCCCGAGCGACCCATATCGGGGGTTTGGGCCGCCATCACGATCGTCGGGGTCGCCCCCGAGCACGGGCTCGCCGTCGCAGATCTGCCACTGCATCACCGCGACCCGCTTGACCGTTTGCTGATTGCGCAGGCGCGAGCCGACGGTTATCTGTTGGTTTTGGTCGCTGAACGGATCGCAGACTACGAAGTCAGATTGCTCGATGCCGCGATCTGACCCGAGCCCGCCGACCAAGTAGGCCGCTCGGCGCTTGCTCGCAGCGGCCGGTGGTACGTACGGCTTTGGCCAATCACGCGGAAGCGGTGGCAAGCTCAGAGATCGCTAAAAAAGTTGAGGCCGAGACTGTCAAGCAGGGTCTGCGTCTCGATGTTGAGTCGCGAAAACTCACCGCTGATCATCAGCATGCCCATCGCGATCAAAATCACTCCCGCGACCGTCATGATCGCGCGGTAGTTGCGTTTGACGATCGCGAAGGCGGTGGTCATGCGGCGGAAGGTGAGGGCGCTGAGCAAAAAAGGGATCGCCAAGCCAGCCGAGTAGACGGCCAGCAGAACGCCCCCGGAGAGGACCGAGCCCGAGGTTGAAGCGACGCCCAAGATCGCCGCCAGGGTTGGGCCGAGGCACGGCGTCCAGGCAATCGCGAAGGCCGCCCCGGCGATCAGCGGGCCGCCGTTACCGGCTCGTTCGAGCAGCCCGTCGACCCGCCACTCGGCATTTAGCCGATCGATGAACAGCGCCGACGCCAAGACCACGCCCATCACCACCACCACGACCCCGGCAACCTTGTTGAGGGTTTCGATGTTGGCGTTGAGCGAGCGGCTCAGTCCGGTCGCGGTCAGTCCGAGCAGAATGAAGATCGTCGAGAAGCTGGCGACGAACAAGAGCGACGGCCCTAGGACCGTGCGCCAGCGCGCATGCTCGAGCTGGTGCGGCGAAACCCCGGTGATCGCCGACAGGTAGCCGGGCACCAAGGGCAGTACGCAGGGTGAGAAAAACGATGCGGCGCCAGCCAGCAGCGCGGTCAGGACTCCGATTCCACCGATCTCAGGCATCGCTTCGCCGCGCCCTTCTGAAATCGTTCCGATCGCCCGCCATACCCGAAGCGTACGCGGTCGGTATCGTCGCTGGATGGGAACGATTCTGGGCTCGGCCACTACCGAGATCAACGCACCGATCGCCGATGTCTACCGAGTTGCGGCCGATGTCGAGAACTCACCAAAGTGGCAGCCTGAGCTCAAGGAGGTGGAGGTTTTAGAACGCGACGCCGACGGCAAGCAGGTCCTGGTCCGCACCGTCGCCGACCTCAAGGTCCGAGCGCTCAGCTCCAACCTCCGCTTCACCTATTCTGAGCCGACCGCCCTCAGCTGGGTCCAGGAGAGCGGCGATCTCAGCGCCGTCGCCGGATCGTGGGCGTTCGAGGATCTCGGTGACGGTCGGACTCGCGCAACTTACGAGCTCAGCGTCGAGCTTGGCCGGATGCTCGGGTTGGTGATCCGCGGGCCGCTGGTCGATCTCGCGCGCGAGGCGCTCGCCGGCAGCATGCCCGGCAAGCTGAAGGGCGCGGTTGAGGGCGAACAGAGCTGACGCCGGCCTGCCGCCCCGCGGCGCCATCTGCGCCGCGACCCGCTGACGAGCTACTTACCCTGGATTCACCGAACCGACCGGCGAATCCGCCCCCATCTCGGCGCCAGGAGCCGATTCGCGCCAACCGCCGGGGCACCACCGCGCCGGTGTTCACCAATCGCTGCTTGGCTTGGAAAGCGGGTTCACCTGCTCGGTTCGGTGGATCCAGGCTTACCGGTCGCGAGATCGCCGATATCGACGCACTCGCCGATCGCCTTGGCCGACCGCGCCGCGAGGTCGTCTGGCGGCTCGCCAGCCGAGAACTCCTCGGCGCTGATCGCCGCGTCGGTCTTTTCGATGACGCAGTCGATCTGCTTCGCGTCAAGGCCGTTCGCCTCGCCTTGTTTGGTCAGCGCATCGTGTAGCGCCTCGCGGTTGGCGTCGGTCGTGTCGCCGCATCCGATCGAGCCGAGGCTGATCGCGGCGGCGGCGAGGAGCGAGCGGCCAGGCAGCCAGCGAGGTGACGTTGTCGGTGCTTTCATTGCCGAAAAGTTACGGGTTGGGTCGGCGACTTCCCCGACCGCGCCGTTCGACGCTGGGGAAATCGGGTCGTCGTCGGTAATTGTGATCGGCGAAGATTGCGCGGTGGGCGCCCAGGCATCGGATCGGTCAAACGAGCGAGCGCTGCCGTGGGGAGCCGATTCCGAGCACGGGCGCCTCGTCGACATACTTGTCGGCCCGCCCGATCACTTTTGTTGGCTCCCGACCAGCGCGATCTCGCGAACCACCCTCGATTCCGGGCGGATCTTCGAGCCAGCCGCCGCCCACGCCCAGCACGCCGAGCTGATCGCCGCCTACCAAACCGCCGGGGTGGCCGTCCATCGCCTCGAACCGGATCCGGCCCTGCCCTATCAGGTGTTCGCCCGCGACTCGTCGGTTGCGACCCCATGGGGTCCGCTCGTCACCCAACTCGCCCAACCGTGGCGACGTGGCGAGTACGCGCCGGTGATCGGGTTTTATCGCCAAGCCGGGGTCCCGGTGTGGCGGATGATCGACACTGGCTCGCTCGAGGGCGGCGACGTGATGATCATCGAGCCGGGGTGTCTTTTGATCGGAGCCGGGCAGGAGCGGACCACGATCGCCGCCGCCGAGCAGCTCGCGGAATGGTTTCGGGAGGCGGACTGGGAGGTCCGGGTCGAACCGATCCCCCCGCGCTACGTCCACATCGACGTTTTGGTGGCGATCCTCGCCGCCAAACTCGCCGCCGTCTGCTCCGAGGCGGTCTCGAGTTCGCTGCTCGCTTGGCTGCGCGGCAAGGGCTTCGAGCTGATCGAGCTGGCAGCCGCGGACGCCGCGGTGCTCGGCGTCAACGCGGTCTCACTCGGCGCCGATCGAGTCATCTCGGCGGCTGGGGCAACAACTCTGAACGCGGCGTTGGCGGCCCGCGGAATCGAGGTCCTGGCGCCGAATCTGGAGCAGTTCACGCTTGGCGGCGGCGGCGCCCACTGTCTCGGGCAGGCGCTTCGCCGCGAGTTTGTGGGAGCGGCTCGGTGAGCTTCGGCCCCCCGATCGACTCGTATCGGGTGGTTGGCGAGCTGCGCGAGCTCGACCGCCTGACCGGCGGACGGCGGGGCGCCCAGCGGCTCGCTTGGGGCGACGGTTGGCTGCGAGCGCGGCGCTATCTGGCCGAGTTGCTGGTCGAGCTTGGCCTCAGGCCCGAGGTTGACCAGGCGGGGAACGCCTGGGCCTATCTGGAGGGCGCCGACGCCGATACGGTCGCGATCGGCTCGCACCTCGATTCGGTCCCGGGCGGCGGCTGGCTTGACGGCGCGCTCGGGGTGTTTACGGCGCTTGGAATCGCCCGTGCCTGGATCGAGGCCGGGGCGGTGCCGCCGCGTTCGATCGCGATCGTTGACTGGGCCGACGAGGAGGGGGCGCGATTTGGCCGCAGCCTGTTCGGCAGCTCGGCGGTCGCCGGAACGCTTGATTTGACCGCGACAGCGCGGTTGCGCGACGGCGAGGGAACCCCGATCGCCGAGGTGCTCGGGGCCCACGGGGTGCGGCTCTCCGAGGCCGCCCGGGCGGCCGAGCGCCTCGAGTCGGTGGTCGCGTTCTTGGAGCTGCATATCGAGCAGGGGCCGCTACTTGACAACGAGGGCTACCCGGTCGCCGCGGTGGCGGGCTGCGCCGGGGTCGAGCGGTCTTGGTTTCGGTTCAGCGGACAGGCCGCGCACGCCGGAACAACCCCGATGCCGACTCGTCGCGACGCCACCCTTGCCGCCTTCGAACTCGGCCTCGCGGTCGAGCGGATCGCCGCCGCCTACGGCGGCGTCGGGACCTGCGGCGCCCTCAAGCTTCGCCCCGGAGTCGTCACCGCGATCAACGGGGTTGTCGAGGTCTCGGTCGATCTGCGCCACCCCTCGCCCGCGGTGCTGGTCGAGATGCTGGGCGCAACCCGCGAGGCGGCGGCCGAGATAGCCGGGCGTCGCCGCACCGTCCTTGCCGAGAACCCGGTTTGGCGGATCGAGCCGTTGCCGTTCGAGCCCGAGCTGGTCGAGTTGGCGCGTCGCGCCGCCGTCGCGGCCAACGGTCGCGCCGAGCCGCTAATCAGCGGCGCCTTGCACGACGCGGCCGCGATCTCACCGCTGGTCCCGACCGCAATGATGTTCGCACCCTCGATCGGCGGGATCTCCCACGCGGTCGAGGAGGACACCCGCGAGGCCGATCTGCGAGTCGCGATCGAGGCCTTCGCGAGCTTCGCCGCCTCGGTGATCACCGCCTGATCACGGTGTGACCGCGACCCGACCTCTCCGAGCTGTCCGACCTCGGCCGGACTGCGGCCTGACCTCGGACTGACTGCGGCCCGACCTCGGACTGACTGCGGCCCGACCTCGGACTGACTGCGGCCCGACCTCGGCCGGACTGCGGCCCGACCTCGGACTGATCGCCAGCCTGACCTCGGACTGACCGCGTGGCCTGACCTCGGACTGATGACCGCCGCCTGACCTCGCCCTGACCGGGGCCGGGGCCGGTGGCAGACCGAGTTACCTCCGCTCCCCCTACCAGGCGCCACCGCCGCCACCGCCCGAGAATCCGCCGCCACCACCGCCCGAGAATCCGCCGCCGCCCGAGCTTGCCTGCGGGGCGACATGGCTGGCGAAACCGGACGAGAAGCTTCCGGCGCTGCCGAGCCACAGCATGTTCGCGCCGCTGAAGTACCAGTAGCTGCCCGAGCCGCCTGCCTCTTCGAGCACCGGCGCGGGGATCCGCCCTGACTCAAGGACCTTTCTGGCGGTGCCAAAGGCGACCGCGTAGATGAGGATTTGTCGCCACAGTTTGAGCGTCGCCGGGGGGTCGTCGTCGAGGTTCGGGAAGTCGTCGGTCCAGCGGCGGAAGGCGCTCCACTCGGCGTTCAGTTGCCGCGACCGCGGCTCGAGTCGCTTCAGTGACTGCGGCTTGAGCAGGTAGATCAGCGCGCCAGCGATCGCGGCCGCGGTTGCGGTTTCGCGGAACTGCCGGGTCCGAGTCAGGTAGGCGGCGGTTAGGATCGCAAACCCGATCATCGCGAGCAAGAGCAGGAGCCGCCGCTCGCCGACCAGGTCGCGGTCCCAGGTGAGCTCTCCGTCCTCGGCCTTGTCGAGCGCTTCGCTGAGGTCCTCGAATCGCCGTCGCCACGATGAGGAGTGCCTCGGCACCTTGTCGGCCAGCTTGCTGAGGGCGAGTTCGTCGCTGCCGAGCAGGCGATCGAAGAAGTCGATCGTCGCGAGCTCGTAGTCGGCCAGATCATCGGCGCTCGGTCGTTCGGTTGGGACGCTGAGGACGAGGTCGGGATCGCTCTCGGTGACCGGGGTCGCGGCGTTGTAATAGCCGCGATCGACCAGGTCGAGCAGGGTCGCGAGCAGGACCGCGTCGCGGTCAAACTCACCCTCGGTCGCGTAGGCGTAGGCGAGCGCCGGGGGAATTCGCTGCGGCGGCTCTGGGAGGTATTTCGAGACTTCGGTCGGGCGCTCGCGGCACTGCCACGCCATCAGGCCGAGCGCCGCCAGCGAGGCACCGAGCAGTGCCGCCGAGACCGCGATCGCGTGGTCGGAGACGAAGTTCGAGAAATGCGCCCAATTCGACACGTTGTCCTCGCGCTCGCGCTCATCGCTGCGGATCCGTTCGAGCACCGCGTCGCTTTGGCGGCTCAGTCCGGGCGCTGCCTCGGCCGGGAACGCGGTGCGCAGGAGGACCGCCGAGCCCGGAGCGATCCGCTCCGCCGAGACCGCGGCGGACGATTTCGCCGCGCCTGGGTCGAGGGTCGGCTGCTCGCCCAGATGGCTCCTCGTCATTCCGTGTGGCAGCCCGCCCCGATCGATGGATTTGTGATTGCCTGGCGGACCCTGCTTCTAAATGATTGGAGTCCCGTATGTACGCCCAAGATCTCGCCCTCTTCAAAG